>NZ_JBEYSY010000012.1:0-217129 GCF_040704315.1 Micromonospora sp. NPDC047644 | reverse complement strand
CCGAGCAGGCCGGCACTCCCGAGCAGGCCGGCACTCCCGAGCAGGCCGGCACTCCCGAGCAGGCCGGCACTCCCGAGCAGGCCGGCACTCCCGAGCAGGCCGGCACTCCCGAGCCGGCCGGCACCGGGTCGGCCAGCGCCAGGCCGGCGGGTGCCGGAACGACGGGCGATTCGGCGGGGCGGATGAGGCGCGGGCCGTGGCGTCGGCGGCGAGCCATTCTGACGGTCGGCGGAGCTGTGATCGCCGCCGTGGCGCTCGCCGGGTCGCTCGGTGACTTCAGTAATCGACAGGGACAGATCGCCGCGCCGACCGGCAGCGGCCCCGGCACCACCACGGTGGGGATGCCCCGCGCCGAGGACCCGACCGAAGCGGCCCATGCCGAACCGTCCGTCGTACCGCCGGCCAGGAGAAGCGCGTCCGCTACCCGGACCAGCCCTCCGGTCGGTCCGGGCGTGCCAGCGGTCCCGGGCCCGACGGCCACCACCGCGGGACCGCCCCCGACCCCGCCCGCGCCGACCCCGACACCTGGCGTCGGCGTACCGGTCGACGCGCGCGGCGGGACGGTCACCGCGCGTTGCGTGGGGAAGTCGGTCGAGGTGCTCACCGTGGTGGTCGCACCCGGTTTCCGGGCCGAGGGGTACGACCCGGGGCCGGCCAAGCAGATCGTGGTCGAGCTGGTCTCCCCGGAGCACCGCAGCGAGATCCGGGTTCAGTGCCCCAGCGGCCAGTTGAAGCCGAAGGTCAAGGAACGCGCCGCCTGATCGGGGGCCGGCGGGTGCCGCGCCCGGGTCGTACCCGGAACGCGGCCCCCCGTTCCCGCCGGCCGGTCCGTCACCGCCCGGCCAGCACCGCCCAGCCCGGTTTCACCGGCTCCCGGCGCAGCGGCATGCCCGCCTCGGCCGGCGTGCGGCCCCCCTTGCGCTGGTTGCAGGCGTAGCAGGCGGCGGTGGTGTTTCGCCAGGTGTTCCGGCCGCCGCGCGAGCGGGGCAGGATGTGGTCGATGGTGGAGGCCGGGCCGCCGCAGTATGCGCAGCACCTGTCGTCGCGGCGCAGCACACCGGCCCGCGACCAGGCCGGCCCGGAGGTGAACCTCCACCGGGTGACGACGAAGCGGACCAGCCGCACCACCCGGGGCATCGGGAAGACCCCGATCACCCGGTCCGGCTCGGCCTCGTGGATCTCGGCCACCCGACGGCAGAGCATGCGGACGGCATGTTGGACGGTGACCCGGTGCAGCGGGCCGAGGTCGGCGTTGATGACGAGGACGGCATCCACCGGGACTCCTTTCCAATTGGTGGCGGACAGCAAGAAGCCGCCCGGTCCGGCTGTGGGGGCGGGGCGGCTCAGCGCGTAAGGACACGCGTCAGTCGGGCCGGTCCGCCCAGGGACCTTCCGCTCGGCAACCGTCGCCGGGCAGCGTCGGCAGCACGATGCTGATGTGCCACATCGTCATGAGCTGCTCCCGCGGTGGTGGTTGACCTTGCGCGCTCACGGTAGGTCGACCCGGGAGACACGGGCAACGTATTTCGATCGGCCGGCCCCGTCGGGACGCCGCTGGCGGCGGGTGCGGGGAACTGCTCTGGCGGAGACCTGGGCGGTGGTCAGCGGTCGGTTCAGCCGCAGCGCCATCCGTGCGGTGAGTTCACTGTCCAGCAGCGGCCGGTTGACCTCAGCGGCGACGGACAGCGCGGGCCCGGAGACCGACCGCCAGATCGCGGCCAGCCCGGCGCCGAGGCCCACCAGCGCGACGGTGGCCCGGGTGGTCGGTGAGCCGGCCGCCGCTGCGGCACTCACCCCGACGACCGCGAAGAGCACGAGCAGCAGGGGTACGAGCACCGGCCAGAAGATGCCTCGGGCCGCCTGCGCCACCAGTCGCCGGTCCCGGATGATCAGGTTCCGGGCGATGACCGCGTAGTCCTCCTCGTCGAGCAGGTCGCGCGGGTGCAGGCCGCCGGTGAGCACGTCGCGCCAGAGGTCGCCCTGGCCGCGCAGCGCCCGACTCAGGGTGGCCGGCGTCGGCTCGGTCGGGTCCCCGTGACCGGCGCGGTCGACAGCGCTCGCCCAGGCGGCCAGCGAGCGGCGCACCACAGCGGCCGAGTACGGCGGCAGCACGCTGGCCAACTCGTCCAGCCACCGGCTGATCTGGACCTGCCGGCCGCCGAACTGCCGTAGCAACTGCGTGACGTCGCCAGCTCGGACGGTGTCGGCCACTGACCGGCCCAGTCGGTAGGCCAGCCCGACCCGGTGGTTGGCGGCCATCGCCCAGCGCAGCACCTCCACGTTGAGGTCGTCGAGGGCGAGCAGCAGCGGCACCGGGTCGGCGAGGTCGGGCTGGCCCGGGTCGGGGAGCAGGGCCCGGGCGGCCGACGTGTCGGGCGCCGGCCCGGTGTGCCGGGTGAGGTCGGCGATCTGGGCCAGAGCGACGTCCACCCCGTCGAGGTACATCCGCATCCGACGGTGGGCGGACATCTCGGTGAGGTTGGAGAGTTTGGCCGGCGGTACGGCGGGGCGGGTCTCGGCGAAGGCGCTGGGCTCCGCGTGCTGGCCGTGGTGGTAGGCGTCCGCCATCCACCAGCCCAGCCGGAGCGCGGTGACGATGCAGGCGCGCTCATCGCGGATCAGCGGGTACGCGTCGTCAGGGCCAATCTCGTCCGTCGACGAGCCGGACCCCGCGTCGGCGCGGTGCAGTGGTGACATCTCCCGCTGCCCTCCCGCCCGGCCGATCGACGGTTGATCTTTCGAGCGTACGGCAGCGTACTGTGGCTTATGTGGGGTTTTGTCGATTTGGCCCGGCGCGACCGGCCAACAGCCCGCGCGGTCGGATCGAACGCACCGGCTCGGTCGCACCCCCCTCGGCCCGCAGGATGTGGTTCGCGGCGATGATCCCGGTCGCGGCCGAGCGTTCCATCAACGCGCTCGGGAAGTCCGTGGCGATGCCGTCGCCGGCCAGGTAGAGGCCGGTCGCCTCGGTGCGTACCCCCGGTCGCCAGGCGTGGCTGCCCGGCGTGAAAGCCGGCGCCTGCGCCTCCACCCGGGCCCGCAGCTCGCGGACCCGCAGGTCGCCGGCCTCCGGCCAGAGCGCGACCAGCTCGCGGCGCATCCGCTCGGCCAGCTCCTCAGCCGGCACGCCGGGCTCGCAGGCGTACGCGTGCAGCTCGACGACCGAGCCGCCGGTCTGCTGCGCCCAGCGCCGCGACTCGTTCTCCAGCCGGTGGTAGAGCGTCACCGAGTCCAGAGTGGGCTGGCGGGAGACCCCGCTGAACACCGCCCGCTCGGCGGCCACGTCCCCGTCACACCAGTACCGCGCCACCGCGTACGGCGGGCCGGGGGTGCCGAAGGCCGGCATCCGTGCCGCCAGCTCGGGTGCCTGCTCGGCCAGGTCCGGGGAGGCCGCCACCAGCGCGGCGAGCGCCGGCGGGTCGACGGCGAGCACGACGTGACCCGCCGGATGGCTGCCGCCGTCGGTGGTCGATACCCGCCACCCCTCGGCGTCGCGGTGCACCCCGGTGGCGGCGCAGCCGGTCAGCACCCGGCCACCGTGCTTCTCCACGTGCCGGGTCAGCGGCTCCCAGATCGCCGTGGCGTAGTCCTCGTCGGGGCAGTCGAAGGCCAGCCCCTCCGGGTTGCCGAGCAGATAGAAGTGGAACTGGGCGACCATCTCGGCGGCCGACATCTCCGCCTCGTGGTTGAAGAACGAGTGCGAGAAGACCTCGAACAGCATCGCCCGCGCCCGGTCCGGCAGCCGCAGCGACGCCAGCAACTCGTCGGCCGTGGTGTCGTCCAGGTCGGCGTAGGTGCGCACCGGGTCGTAGCTGAGCAGCGGCAGCGCCGCGTCGCGGTCCATCACCCGCAGGTCGGCCAGGCGCAGGCTGGGGCTGCGCAGCAGCAGCGCCAGCAGGTTCGCCGGTGGCGCGGGCGGCAACCTGCCGAACTCCTCGGTCGGCCACTGCTCGCTGAGAATTGGATAGCCCGGAATGGGCTTGAGAAAACCCAGGTCACTGTCGATCCGGCGGAGGATGGACCGCCAGTTGTAGTACTGCCGGAAGAACGCGTGGAAGCCGTGCTCGTTCTGCTGGCTGCCGTCGGCGAGCGCCTCCGGCCAGGCACCCAGTCGACCGCCGAGCGTCGGTGCCGCCTCCAGCACCGTGACCGCCACACCCCGCTCGGCCAACACCACCGCCGCCGACATCCCGGCGATACCGCCACCCACCACGAGCGCCGTGGTCGGCCGCGGCACCCGGTCGGCGCCACCACCGCCCGGGTCCACCTGGTGCTGCCGTACGCCGATCAGCCGACCTACCACTTGCGACAGCGCCATGGGCCCAGTCTGCCCCACCTCGGCTCAGTCGGCTGGTAAGCAGCGGCGGGGGCGGTCGGAGGCCGGCCAGACGTACTCCAGGTCCTCCGGCACGGCGTCGCCGAACAGCGGGCGGTAGTGCGCCGGGTCCTTGCGCAGCAGCGACGAGCGGTGACTGAGGTGCAGGTCGTCGCGGCCCAGCCACGGTGGCAGCTCACCCGCTCGGGCCAGCTCGTCCTGGGTGCGTACGACGCCGGACCCGCAGGCGTCAGCGAGGTCGACGGTCATCGTGGTGGCGCAGGTGTCGGCCCGCCCCGGTTCGGTCCAGACCGCGCACATGTCCAGCCCGTAGCGGACGAGCGCCTCCTCGTACCCGGCCCACATCTTCACGGCCGGGTGGTTGCGCCAGCCGTACCCGGGTCGGGTGAGCCCGCGCAGCACCTGGATGGCCTCCACCCGCTGCTTGCCGAGCCGCTTCTGGTCCAGCGTGCGGGCGCTGGCCAGGAAGCCCGGGTACGGGAGGAACGTCTGCATGTCGCTGCTCTACCCGTCGCCGGGACGGACATACCTGGGCCGGGGATGATCCGGACGGGGTCGCCCACCGTGGCCGTGCTGATTACGATCCGGGCATGGCGGAGCCGTGGCGGGACCGGGCGCGACGGGCGGTCGAGTGGAACTGGCGACTGCGGTCCGTCGGTGATCCGCGCCCGCACTACGTGATCTGTGGCAGGGACGCGCTCGCCTACTACGTGGCCCGGGCGATGCTCGAATCCGAGCTGCCGGTCGGTGGGGCCCGGGTGACAGTCGTGGTGCCGGAGCGCTACCGCAGCAACGGGCCGGACGTGGCCGGGCTGCGCGGGGTCCGGGTGGTCCGCTCGGACCGGCTGGACGTGGCCACCTTCGAGACCGCCGGTCTGGCCGGCGCGACCGGGCTGGCCCTGTTGCACCAGGACGACGTGGGCAACCTGCACGCCGCGCTCTGCGCCCAGGCTGTCGACCAGCGGGTCCGCCAGGTGCTGCGGATGTTCAACGGCACCCTCGCCGGCGGCGTACGCAAGCTGCTCAAGGCCCCGGTCGAGGTGCTCTCCGACGCCGAGATGGCCGCGCCGGCCTTCGTGGCCGCCGCGCTCAACGAGGTCGACCCGAGTTCCTTCCAGCACCGGGACAAGACGCTGCGGGTGGCGCGGCGGGCCGACGTTCGACCGCAGGACGTGGTCTGTGCGTTGGCGCACCTCAGCGAGGCGCAGGGGGTGGAGCTGCTACCGGCCGAGCAGGCCGGCGCCGACCTGGTGCTCGCCGAGGCGACCGGGCAGCCGCCGGGCACCGAGGTCGCCGCCCGCCGGTTGGTCCGGGCACGTCGGCGGCGTCGTCCGGTCGCGGTGGTGGTGGGAGCGGTACGCGGCTTCGCCACCCGCAAGATCGGCATCGCGGTGATGGTGGTGCTCGCGCTGATCGCGGTGCTGGGTGCGCTGATCTCCCGGGCCGAGGACGTCTCTCCGCTGGAGGCGCTGTATCTGACGCTGGTCACCACGCTCAGTGGCGCCGACCCGGACACCACCAAGGCGGCGGACGCCCAGATCATGCAGGTGGTGCTCAACCTGGCCGGGTTGGCGCTGATCCCACTGATCACCGCCGTAGTGGTGGACGGCATCGTCAACGCCCGGCTGGCCCTGCACACCGGCCGCCTGCAACCCGCGCGGGTGGGGCACGTGGTGGTGATCGGCCTGGGCAACGTCGGCACCCGGGTGATGGCGCAGCTCCGTGAGTACGACGTCGAGGTGGTGGCGATCGACAAGGATCCGGAGCCGCGCGGTGCCGCCCTGGCCCGCCAACTGGAGGTGCCGCTGATCGTCGGCGACGCCGCGTTGCCGGAGACACTCGTCGCCGCCTCGGTGGCCGACTGTCAGGCGCTGGTGGTGGCGTCCACCGACGACGTGGCCAACCTGGAGGCGGCCCTCGCCGCCCGCGACCTCCGCGCCGACCTGCGCGTGGTGCTGCGGCTCTTCGACGGTGACTTCGCCGAACGGGTGGAGGAGACCTTCGCGCTCGGGGTGTCCCGCTCGGTCTCCTACCTGGCCGCCCCGGCCTTCATCGGGGCGCTCACCGAACGCGCCGTGATCAGCACCATCCCGGTCGACCGGCACGCGCTCCCGGTCGCCGAGGTGCCGGTCGCGGCCGGCTCCGAGTTGGACGGTCGACCGCTGGACGCGGTCAACCGGGACGGGCAGGTCCGGTTGATCGCCCGTACCCCGGCGGGCGGTGCCAGGACCATCTGGTGGAAGGACCTCGACCCCCGTCAGGTGATCTTCGCCGGTGACCGGCTGACCGTCGTCGCCCGGCGGCGCGGGCTGGACTGGCTGACCCGGCAGTGCGCCCCGCCCGCCCACCCGGTCCAGGTGCCCAGGCCGGGCGGGGTGGTGCACGGCGGGCTGCCCACCCCAGCGGCGGCGTCCCCCTCGGTGCCGGGCCAGACGGGCTCGGGGGCCGGCGCGGCGCATCCCGCTTCTCCCGGCGGAGATGCGCCCTCGGCGACCAACGGCAGTCAAGCTGACGAACATGAGCCGACCCGCCGGCACGACGGGATCTCCGAGGTGGGCTGAGCTGCTGAGGTGATCCTCGCCGTCGGCGAGGTGCCGCCGCCAGGGAGAGCGGTCTCCGCAGCTGCGCGGTTGTAGTTGCGGTGGCGTACGTTGTGCGTACACTTGGGGGGTGAGTGCGAAGGCAGAGCGGCTGCACCTGCGGATAGATGAGCAGCAGAAGGCGTTGCTGGAAGCGGCCAGTCAAGCCGCCGGGGACAGCGTCTCGACGTTCGTGTTGAAGGCGGCGACCGAGGCCGCGGCGGATGTGCTCGCCGACCGGCGGGCGTTCCTGCTGGACGAGGACGCCTGGCGGGTTTTCGACGAGGCGTTGCAGGGGCCGGCACAGGACGTTGGCGGGCTGCGGGAACTGTTGACCGGTTCGACGGTGCTCGACCCGCCGACTGATGGTGCGCCACGGTGAGTTCCCGCTTCTCCGCGGTCGAGCCGCTGTCGGCCGAGTGCGCGGTGACCGGGTTCGACTGCGGCTCCCGCGCGCAATCGGTGTGGCTGACCGAGCATGCCCTACAAGCCCACCGGGCGGGTTCGTCCCGGGTGTACGTGGTGCGGGACAACGAGCACCCCGATCAGCGAGTGGCCGGCTACTACGCCCTGGCTGCCGGCAGCGTCGCCCCCGCCGATGCCTCGCCCCGCCTACAGCAGGGGGCGGGCCGCTACCACCAACCGGTCGTGATCCTCACTCGGCTCGGGGTCGACCGCAGCGCCCAGGGCGTCGGGCTGGGCCGAGCCCTGGTGGTCGACGCACTACGGCGGATAGCCTCCGCCTCGGAAGTCATCGGCGTACGCGCGGTGCTCATTCACTGCGAAACGGAAGCCGCCCGCGACTTCTACCAGGGTCTGGCGAAGTTCGAGGCCAGCCCTACCGACCCCATGCACCTGTTGCTGCTGATGAAGGATCTTCGCCGCGCGCTCAGCGGCTGATCGGTCAGCCGGAACCGGTCGGCACTGAGCGACAATCGATCACATGCGCTTCCGCATCCTGGGGCCGACCCAGGTGGTGCTGGCCGACGGGCGAGAGATTCCCGTGGGCGGTCCGCGGCTGCGCGCGTTGCTGGCGCTGCTCCTGCTCGACGCGGGTCGGGTCGTCTCCGCCGGCCGACTCATCGACGGCCTGTACGGGGAGCACCCGCCCCGAGGCGCGGCCAACGCGCTCCAGTCCCAGGTGTCGAGGCTGCGCCAGGCCCTGTCCGCCGAGCACGACCCGGTCGAGTTCCACCCGGCCGGTTACCGACTGGCGGTGGACCCCGACGACGTCGACGCGTACCGCTTCGAACGGCTCGCCGGGGAGGGACGACGCGCACTCGTCAACGGCGACTGGACCCGGGCGGCGGCGGTGTTGCGCGAGGCGCTGGAGCTGTGGCGTGGGCCCGCCCTCGCCGATGCCGTCGGCGCAGCCGGCACGCCCGCCCAGGCGGCCCGGCTGGACGAGCTGCGGTTGGCCGCCATCGAGGATCGGGTCGAGGCCGACCTGGCCTTGGGCGCACAGAGCGCCCTGATCGCGGAGTTGCGGGAGATGGTCGTCGCGCATCCCCTGCGCGAGCGCGCGCGGGGCCAGCTCATGCGTGCCCTGGCGGCACTGGGTCGGCCGGCGGAGGCGCTGGCCGAGTTCGAGGACGCCCGACACACGCTGGCCGAGCAGCTCGGCGTCGACCCGTCGGCGGAGCTTGCCGCCGTTCACCTGGCGGTGCTGCGTGGTGCGGAACGCGGGCCTGCCGAACCGGTGCTGCCGAGTCAACTCACCACCTTCGTCGGGCGCGAGGAGGAGCTGAGGCGCGTCGGTGAGCTGCTCGGAGAGCGGCGGCTCGTCACCTTCACCGGCCCCGGCGGCGCGGGCAAGACGCGCCTGGCGATCGAGGCCGCCGGCCGTGTCGACGGGGAGGTCCGTTTCGTCGAGCTGGCCGGCCTGGCCGATGGCTCGGACGTTCCGCAGGCGGTGCTGAGCGCGCTCGGCCTGCGCGGCGCGGGCCTGCGCGCCCCGGCCGAGCCGGGCTGGCAGACCACCGACCGGCTGGTCGAGGCGCTGGCCGAACGGCGACTGCTGCTGGTGCTCGACAACTGTGAGCACGTTCTCGTCGACGCGGCCCGGCTGGCGGCCCGGTTGCTGAGCGCGTGCCCGGCGTTGCGCGTCCTGGCCACCAGTCGGGAGCCGCTGGGGTTGCCCGGTGAGGCGCTGTGCCCGCTGTCCGGGCTCAGCCTGCCACCGCTCGGCGCGTCCGCGCCGGACGTCGACGACTACGCGGCGGTTGGCCTCTTCGCCCAACGGGCCGCCGACGTCTCGCCCGACTTCACCGTCACGCCGGCCAACGTCGAGATGGTGCTGCGGATCTGCCGCAGCCTGGACGGCCTGCCGCTGGCGATCGAGTTGGCCGCCGCGCGGCTGCGGGCGTTGCCGGTAACCGAGGTGGCCGCCCGCCTCGACGACCGGTTCCGGCTGTTGTCGACGGGCAACCGGGCCGCGTCGCCGCGACACCGCACCCTGCGGGCCGTGGTCGGGTGGAGTTGGGATCTGCTCGACGACGCCGAACGGAAAGTGGCCCGACGGCTGACCGTCTTCGCCGGTGGGGCCACGCTGGAGGCGGCCGAGCGGGTCTGTGGCCTGCCCACCGCCGAGTTCGTCGACGCGCTGACCGGCCTGGTCGACAAGTCCTTCGTGGAGCTGACGGGTGGCCGGTACCGGATGCTCGAGACGGTGCGGGCCTTCTGCGCCGAGCGTCTCGCCGAGGCCGGCGAGGCCGACCAGCTGCGTCGCGCGCACACCGCGTACTTCCTGGAGTTCGCCTGGACCGCCAGCGACCACCTCCGGTGCGCGGAGCAACTGCACTGGCTGCGACTGCTCGACGCCGAGCGGGACAACCTGCACGCGGCGTTGCGTCGAGCCACCGCGGCCGGCGACGCGTCCGACGCGGCCGGAATGGTCGCGGCCCTGTCGTTCTACTGGTGGCTGCGCGGTATGCGTGGGGAAGGGGCGCGGCTCGCCGCGGACGTCCTCGAACTGCTCGACAATGAGGCGCCGCCGGGGATGGGTGAGGAGTTCGCCCTCTGCGTCTACAACGCCTCGCTCGCGGGCGTCGGCCACCTGCCGACCGTCGGGACGCAGTCGTCGGTGATCCGCAGCCTGGACCGGGCGCCCCGACAACCGTTCCTGCTGTACCTGTCGGGGATCTCGACCGGGCCGCCGTCCGGCGGCGCCGAGGATGTCGACGAGCTGATGGGGGAGTTGCGGCGGCTGGTCGGTTCGGACCCGTGGATCAACGCGCTCGGCGCGATGGGCAGCGGCTCGGCGCTGATGTGGAGCGACCAGTGGGACCGGGCCAGGATCGCGCTGACCACAGCGCTCGACGGCTTCCGCAGTACCGGGGACCGGTGGGGCACCATGATCACGCTCGGTGCGCTCGGCGAACTGGCCGCCTGGCAGGGCGATGCGGGAACTGCTGGTGCCCACATGGACGAGGCCATGGGGTTGGTCGAGGCACTCGGGTCAGCCGTCGACCAGGCCGACATGCTGCGTACCCGGGGTGAGATCAGGCTGCGCGCCGGTGACCTCGCGGCGGCGCACGACGACTTCGCCGGTTCGCTGCTCCTCGCGCAGCGCAGCGGCGCGCCCGAGTTCGTGGCCAGCGCGCGGCTCGGGCTCGCCCAGGTGGCCCGGGTACGAGGGGACCTGGCCGCCGCGCGGCGGTTCGGCGAGGAGGCGTTGGCCGGCGGGCTCACCGGCTGGTACGTCGGCGAGGCCGCCCGCGCGGAGATCGTTCGCGTCCTGGAGGAGATCACCGAGGCGGAGAAGGCCGGTGCGCCGCCGTCAGCGGGCGGTGCGTGACCGGTCAGCGTCGGGCCGCACCGTGGGGGGCATGACGACATTCGAGGTGGTCGCCGAGGGTCTGGGCAAGCGGTACGGCCCAACCAGGGCGCTCGACGAGTTCGACCTGACCGTGCCGAGCGGCACGGTCCACGGACTGCTGGGACCGAACGGCGCGGGCAAGACGACTGCCGTACGGATCCTCACCACGCTGCTGCGCCTCGACACGGGAACGGCGACGGTGGCCGGGTACGACGTGCTGCGCCAGCCGGACGAGGTGCGCGCCCGGATCGGGCTGACCGGGCAGTACGCCGCGGTCGACGAGATCCTCAGTGGCCGGCAGAACCTGGAGCTGTTCGGCCGGCTCTTCCGGCTCGGCCGACGGGAGGCCCGCCGACGCGCCGATGAGCTGCTGGAACGGTTCGGGCTGGACGAAGCGGCGAGCCGATCCGCCGGCGAGTACTCGGGTGGGATGCGCCGCCGGTTGGACCTCGCCGCCAGTCTGATCCGTACGCCGCGGGTGCTGTTCCTGGACGAACCGACGACCGGCCTGGACCCGCGCAGCCGCAACCAGGTCTGGGATCTGGTCCGCGGTCTGGTGGCGGACGGGACCACGGTGCTGCTCACCACGCAGTATTTGGAGGAGGCCGATCAGCTCGCCGACCGGATCTCGGTGATCGACGCCGGTCGGGTGGTGGCCGAGGGCTCACCGGACCAGCTGAAGGCGATGACCGGGGGCGACCGGATCGAGGTGGTGGTCCGCGACGCGGCCGAGCTGAGCCAGGCGGCCCGCCTCGTCGCACGGATCTGCGGCGCGGAGCCCGAACTCGACCCGGAGGTGCGACGGCTCAGCGTGCCGGTGGTCGATCGCGTCGCCGGCCTGGTCGACGTGGTGCGCGCACTGGACGACGCCGGGATCGCGGTCGAGGACGTCGGCCTGCGGCGCGCGACGTTGGACGAGGCATTCCTGCACCTGACCGGGCGTCGGCCGGATGAGGCCCGCGAGCCGGTCCGGGCCGGACGAGAGGTGGAGATGGCATGACCGCGGCGATCGTCGACGGTTGGACGATGACCAGGCGGAACATGACCCACGTGGTCCGCGCGCCGGAGGAGCTGATCCTCTACTTCTCGCTGCCGATCATGTTCGTGCTGGTCTTCGGGTACGTGTTCGGCAGCGGCATGCAGGTGCCGGGTGGCGGCGACTACCGCGAGTTCCTGCTGCCCGGGGTCTTCGTGATGACGATGCTCTACGGGCTGGGGGCCACGGCGACCGGCGTGGCGCTGGACCTCAGCCGAGGTGTGGTCGACCGGTTCCGGTCGATGCCGATGGCACGGTCCGCCCTGATGACCGGTCGTAGCGCCGCCGACCTGCTGCGCGCCCTGCTGGAGATGTCCACCCTCCTGGTGTGCGGCCTGCTCGTCGGATGGCAGTGGCGAGAGGGTGTGGGCAGGGCGTTTCTGGCCGTCGGACTCCTCCTGCTGCTGCGAGTCGCCATCACCTGGATGGGGATCTACCTGGCGCTTCTGGTCCGCAACCCGGACACCGTCGGCGTCATCGTCTTTCCGGCGGCGTTTCCGCTGACCGCGATCTCCAACGTCTTCGTGTCGCCCGAACTGATGCCCCCGGTCATCGGGACGATCTCGGAGTGGAACCCGTTGTCGGCCACCGTCGCGGCGATCCGCGAACTGTTCGGCAACCCGGGCCTGGGTGGTGACTCCTGGCCGGCGGAGCACGCGATGCTGTTGGCGGTGCTGTGGCCGGTGCTGCTGATCGCGACGTTCGCCCCGCTGGCCGTACGCCGCTACCAGCGGTTGAGCCGCTGACTCCGGCCGTCCGGCAGGGTCAGCGGCGGGCCCGCAGGGCGTGGAAGGCGGCACCGACGGCGAGCACACCGAAGCCGGCGATCACGCTGCTCAGCGGCAGGTTGACCGCGAGCAGCAGGCACCCGACCAGCCCGAGAACGGCGAGCACCCGGACCGGCAACCGCCGGTCCGGGTCCCGCCCCAGGGTGAGCGCCGCCGCATTGGTGATCGCGTAGTAGACCAGCACCGTGCAGCTGGAGAAGCCGATCGCGTCGCGTACGTCGCCGACCAGCACCACCACGATCACCACGGCGGCCACCGCCAGTTCAGCGCGGTGCGGCACCTGGCGCACCGGGTGCACGGCGGCCAGCGCACCGGGCAGGTCACGGCGGCGGGCCATGGCGAGGGTGGTCCGGCCCACCCCGGCCACCAGGGACAGCAGCACCCCGACGACCGCGATGGTGGCGCCGGCGCGGACCAACCACGCCAGGCCGGGCAGCCCGGCGGCGGTCACCACGTCGACCAGGGGCGCGGCGGATCCGGCCAGCCGGTCGGCGCCGAGCACGCCGAGGGTGACCGTCGCCAGCACCAGGTAGATCACGAGCACCACCCCGAGCGCCAGCGGCACCGCGCGCGGAATGGTCCGTTGCGGGTCGCGGACCTCCTCGCCCAGCGTGGCGATCCGGGCGTACCCGGCGAAGGCGAAGAACAGCAACCCGGCGGCGGTGAGCACGCCCCGCGCCGAGCCGCCGGGCTCGCCGAGCCGGTCCAGATGCACCGGCCCACCGACCAGGCCGACGACAGTGACCACTGCCAACACCGCCAGCACCAGGGCGACCAGCGCCCTGGTCACGGCGGCGGTCTTGCCGATGCCGCGCAGGTTCACGGCGGTCACCGCGAGCACCGCGCCGACGGCGACCAGTCGGGCCTGGCCCGGCCAGAGGTACGCCCCGACGGTCAACGCCATCGCCGCGCAGCTCGCCGTCTTGCCGACCACGAAGCCCCAACCGGCCAGGAAGCCGGCGAACGGCCCGAGGCGCTCCCGGCCGTAGACGTAGGTGCCGCCGGACTCCGGGTACCGGGCCGCCAACCGCGCCGAACTGGTCGCGTTGCAGAAGGCCACGAAGCCGGCGAGCGCCAGCGCGGGCAGCAGGCCGGCACCGCCGGACGCCGCCACCGCCGGGCCGAAGACCACGAAGACGCCCGCGCCCAGCATCGAGCCCAACCCGATGACAACCGCATCGGGTACGCCCAGCCGCCGCGCCAGTTGATCCACGAATCAGAACCTAGGGGTACGAGGTGAACGGCCGGTCCCACGCGCGTAACCGGCCGGGGAGCGGCAGATCGTCCCAGGGCACCCGGTGCAGCAGCCGGTCCAGGAGAAGGCCCAGCAGCAGCCCGGCGACCGAGTCGGTCAACCAGTGCCAGCCGAGGTAGGTGGTGGTGGTGAGGACGACCAGCGGCGGTACGACGCGGATCACGGTGACGAGACGGCCCGGGAGTTGCCGGCCGAAACTGCGGGCCAGTGGGGCGAGCAGCAGCGCGATGACCCCGTACCAGACGATCGCGTTGGCGACGTGCCCTGACGGGTAGGACTGGGCGAACCGCACCGGCAGGTCGTCGTGGAACAGCGGCAGAGTCTGCTCGGGTGTCAGGAACGGCTCCTTGACGCTGGCGCTCGGTGCCGCCCGCGCGGTCCAGACCTTCAGCGGACCGATCGTGAAGGTGGTGATCACGAATCCGACCACCGGCAGCAGGATCGGCCGCACCGACCGCAGCCGGACGGCCAGCAGCACGCCCAGCCCGACGCCGATCAGGGTCAGCGGGGTGCCCTGGCCGAGGAAGTTCAGCACCCGGGCGACCCAGTACGCGGCCGCCGGCCGGTGCCCGTCGGCCCAGTCGGCGACCGCCCGGTCCAATCCGAAGAGCTGGTGGGCGGCGAGCGCCACCGTCAATCCGGCCAGACCGACCAGCAGGAGCGCGTCGAACCACCAGCTGGCCGGGCGAACGGGCCGTAGCCGCAGGTCACGTCGTACCACTGTGGGTTTGAGCACGCGACCACGCTACCGGCCCGGCGCGAGGCCGGGGTGTGCGGCGCTGTGGGCCCAACCACGATCAGAGGCGGATGCGGGGGGCGACCAGTCATGCTTGTGCCCGTGCGGATCACGTCTGCCCTCGTGGACCCGGCGCTGCTCGACCTGCCCTGGTCGACACCGCTGGAGGAGTGGCCTGCCCAGCACCTGGTGGCGCTGCCGCAGGGCATCTCCCGGCACATCGTCCGTTTCGTCCGGTTGGGCGACTACGTGTACGCCTTCAAGGAGACCCGCGAGCGGATCGCCGAGCGGGAGTACGACCTGCTCCGGGCCCTGGAGCGGATCGACTTCCCCTCCGTCGAGGCGGTCGCGGTCGTCGCAGACCGGCAGACCGAGGACGGGGAGCCGCTCGAATCGGTGTTGATCACCCGGCACCTGCAGTTCTCGCTGCCGTACCGGGCGCTCTTCTCGCACACCCTTCGCCCGGAGACGATGAGCCGGCTGCTCGACGCGCTCGCCGCCCTGATCGTGCGGATGCACCTGACCGGCTTCTTCTGGGGCGACTGCTCGCTGTCGAACACGCTGTTCCGGCGGGACGCGGGTGCCTTCGCCGCCTACCTGGTGGACGCGGAGACAGGTGCCCTGCACAACTCGCTCTCCAACGGTCAGCGCGGTGAGGACCTGGAGATCGCCCGGGTGAACATCTTCGGTGAGGCGCTGGATCTACAGGCCGCCGGCCTGCTGCACGAATCCATCGACCCGGAGGTGGTGTGCGAGGAGGTCGTGCAGCGCTACGAGCGGCTCTGGCACGAGATCACCTACGAGCAGGCGATCGAGCGCGAGGCCCGGCGCGACATCGAGGGCCGGATCCGCCGCCTCAACGAACTGGGCTTCGACGTCGCCGAGGTGGCCATGTCGTCCATCGACGGTGGGCGTTTCCTGGTTCGACCGAAGGTCGTCGACGCCGGCTACCACACCCGGCGGCTGCTCCGGCTGACCGGACTGGACGCCGAGGAGAACCAGGCCCGCAAGCTGCTCAACGACCTGGACGCCTACCGCGCCGAGAGCGACCTGATCGACGAGCAGCAGGCGGCCCACCGCTGGCTCACCGAGGTCTTCGAGCCGGTGGTCCGGGCCGTTCCCGCGCACCTGCGCCGCAAGCTGGAGCCGCAGGAACTGTTCGCCCAGATCATCGAGCACAAGTGGCTGCTCTCCGAGCAGGCCGGCCGGGACGTCGGGATGCGCCACGCGGTCCAGTCGTACCTTGCCGACGTGCTGGTGCACCGCCCCGACGAGCAGGCCGTCCTCGGGGTGGACGTCCCCAGCCTCAGCTAGGGCCCAGCCCGGTTGTCCGTGGCCCGGTTGTTCGTGGCCCGGTTGTTCGTGGCCTGTGGGTTTGAGGTCTGGTTCTTCGAGGCCGGGGTCTGGCCCGCATCCGGTTGCTCGCCGGCTCAGCGACCCGGACGTATCCAAGCCGTTGCCTTTGGAGCTGATGTCGTAAACGATTCACCCTCGCTCGGCTGGGCTGAACCGATGGGCTGGGTTGGACTGGGGCTGATGTCGTAGACGATTCAGCTCCAAAGGCTCTCTAGGTGCACTGTCGGGCTAGCCCTGGGCGGGCAGCGTGCGGCCATGTGCCGACACCGAGCGTGTGGAGTCGCGCCCCACCCCGCTGTCCGCCCGCGAGCCCGTCTGCCTGCCCTCTCCAGGGGCGCCCGACAGCGGCGTCAGCCGCGCAACAGCCGCAACAGCCGCAACAGCCGCGTCACTCCACCCAGGAGCCTGCGCGCAGCACCCGCACCACGTTGAGGTCGTCGTCGAGCACCACCAGGTCGGCGCGGAGGCCCACCTGGAGGGACCCGACCCGATCGCCCAGGCCGATGGCCCGCGCCGGGGTGGTGGCCACCATCCGTGCGGCGTCGGCGATCGGGATTCCGGCGTTCACGGCGTGCCGCAGCGCGGCGTCCATGGTCAGCGTGCTGCCGGCGATCGCGCCGTCGCGGGCGAGTCGGGCCACCCCGTCGGCGACGGTGACGGCCTGGCCGCCCAGCTCGTACTCGCCGTCGGGCATGCCGGCGGCGGCCATCGCGTCGGTGATCAGCGCGGCGCGGTCCGGGCCGGCGGTCGCGGTGGCGAAGGTCAGCATTCCATCGTGCAGGTGAATCCCGTCGGCGACCAGCTCGCAGATCACGGTGGGCGCGTCGAGCAGGGCCACCACCGGCCCCGGCTCACGGTGGTGCACCGGCCGCATGCCGTTGAACAGGTGCGTGCCGACGCTGGCGCCGGCGGCGACCGCGGCGCGGGTCTGCTCGTACGTGGCGTCGGTGTGGCCCACCGCCGCCACCACCCGCTGCGCGGTGAGCAGCTTGATCGCCTCCAGCGCGCCGTCGCGCTCCGGGGCGAGGGTGACCATCCGGATCGCGCCCCGGCCCAGCTGGATCAGCTCGGTCAGCTCGTCGGTCGACGGGTCGCGCAGGTACTCCGGGTTCTGCGCGCCACAGCGGGTGGCCGACAGGTAGGGCCCCTCGAAGTGGATTCCTGCCAGCACGCCGTCCTCGACCAATGGGGCGAACGCCTCGGTGGCCGTACGCATCAGCGCAAATGGTGAGCTGACCAGGCTGGCCAGCAGCGTGGTGGTGCCATGGGCGAGGTGGAAGTCGGCCGCCGCGCAGGCCTCGTCGGCGTCCCCGGTGGTGAAGGTGTGCCCGCCACCGCCGTGCGTGTGCATGTCCACGAAGCCGGGCACGATCCAGTGCCCGTCGCGCACCGACGGATACTCGGCCACGGCTGTGATCCGATCACCGTCCCACTCGACGCAGCCCTGACGGACGACTCCGGTCGGGGTCACCACTCGGCCGTTCACCCGTACGGTCATCGCTTCTCCTGACGGTCACGGACACCCATGGCGTCCAGGGCGAGCAGGGCGGCACCGAGGCAACCGGCCTCGTCGCCGAGGGCTGCCGCGACCAGTTGCGGCTCCCGGTGGAAGGTCATCCGTTCGTGCAGCGCCGCCCGCAACGGAGTCAACAGCCGGTCCCCGGCCTGGGCCAGGCCGCCGCCGAGCACGATCGTCGCCACGTCGAACAGCGCCTGCCCGCTGGCGAGGCCGTCGGCGAGCGCCTCGATCGCCTCCTGCCAGACCTGGCCGGCGAGCGGTTCGCCGGCCGCTGCCCGCTGGGCCACCTCGGCCGCCGTTACCGGCGGTTCAGCCACCTCGGCCGCGGTCACCGGGGTGTCGGCGGTGTCGCCGGCGAGTTCGGCGTAGCGGCGGCCGATCGCGGCGGCAGACGCGACCGCCTCCAGGCAGCCGGGGCGGCCGCAGCCGCAGCGCGGACCGTCGGGCCGGACCAGGATGTGGCCGATCTCCCCGGCAGCGCCGTGGGCCCCCACCGCTGCCGTGCCGTCGACGACGTGCGCGGCGGCGATGCCGGTGCCGATCGCCACGAACAGCACGTGCCCGGTGCCGCGTCCGGCGCCGAGCCGGGCCTCGGCGAGACCACCGACACGCACGTCGTGGCCGAGCGCCGTCGGCAGGCCGAGCCGCTGCACGGCCAGGTCCCGCAGGGGTACGTCCCGGAAGCCCACGTTCGCCGACCAGACCGCGACGCCGCGTGCCTCGTCCACCACTCCGGGCACGGCGATGCCCACCGCGATCGGGGTGAGCCCGTCTGCGCGGGCCTTGTCGGCCAGCCCGCCGGCCACGTCCAGGATGGTGCCGACCACGGCGGCCGGGCCGCGTGCGGCGTCGGTGGCGTGCCGTTCGGTACGCACCACGACGCCGTCCGGTCGGACCAGGGCGCACTTCATGCCGGTGCCGCCGACGTCCAGCGCAACGACCACGCGGTCGTCGCTCACGGCACCGCTCACGCCAACACCACGGACCGGGTCAGGTGGCGGGGCGCGTCCGGGTCGAGGCCCCGGCTGGTGGCCAGCGCGACCGCGAAGCGCTGGGCCAGGATCAGGTCGGCCATCGGGTCGACCGGGGTACGGCCAGCGGACCAGCTGCCCAGCACCGTGCGCCAGCCGTGTGTGCGGCTGTGCACGAAGGCCGCGCCGGTGGCCGCCACATCCTCGGGCAACCCCTCGGGCAGCTCGCCGAACGCCCAGACCAGCCGGCCCGGCGCGGCGACCGAGATGGGACCGTGCCGGTAGTCCATCGCCGGGTACGCCTCGGCCCAGAAGGTGGCCGCCTCGCGGCACTTCAGCGCCGCCTCCTGGGCCAGACCGACCGTCCACCCGCGACCGAGGAAGGTGACCTGCTCGATGGTGGCCGGCTCGATCGGCAACGGGGATCGCACCGCCACCTCGGCGTCGGCGGCGAGCGCTGCCACCGGGTCGCCGAGTTGAGCCCGGAGCAGGGCCAGCGCCGTGGTCGCGAAGCGGGTCTGCACCACCGACCGTTCGTCGGCGAACGGCAGGGCCACGGTGGCGGTGGCCAGCTCGACCGCCGGGGACGCGGGGTCGCCGACGATCACAGTGGTGGGTGTTTGTCCGCGCACCGCGGCGAGCAGCTCCAGCACTTCGGTGGTGGTGCCGGAACGGGTGATCGCGATCAGCCGGTCGTAGCGGCGGCCGGCGGGGAACTCGGACGCCTGGAACGCGTCGGTCTCACCCTGGCCGGCCTGCTCACGGCGGGCCGCGTACGCCATCGCCATGAACCACGACGTGCCGCAACCGACGACGGCGACCCGCTCCCCGGGGCGCGGCAGGTCCCCGCGTACGACCTCGGCCAGCCTGGCCGCGTCCCGCCAGCAATCGGGCTGGCTCGCGATCTCCGCGTCCACGTACGCCATGGGAAACTCCTCGCAGGGCCGATCAGTGCGCAATACGGCTCGTTAGACCCGCATTTCGCGCGTTATTCTGCGCGAACGCGGGTGACCATGGCAACCGGCCGGCCGATCGCGCAGGTCAGTCTTTTGCGCCAGCCTAGTTTTGCGCACTAGTGTGCACGCAATCAATCACCGTCCGTGCAGTTGCTGGGAGGGCCCCCGCAGTGGACCGGTACGCCAGGTGGAACGCCCTGCTCGAAATGCTGACCGACAACGGCCGGGTCAGCGTCGAGGCGGCAGCCGAGCGGCTGGACGTCTCCCAGGCCACCATCCGGCGTGACTTCGACCAGCTCGCGCAGCAACAAATGATCACCCGGACCCGGGGTGGCGCGGTCGCCAACGGCGTGTCGTACGACCTGCCGCTTCGCTACAAGACGGCCAAGCACTCGGCCGAGAAGCAGCGGATCGGGGCCGCCGCCGCCGCGCTCGTCACGCCGGGCACCGTGGTCGGACTGAACGGCGGCACCACCAGCACCGAGGTGGCGAGGGCGCTCGCCGTGCGACCGGATCTGAACACCAGCGCCGAGGGTGCTCAGCTCACCGTGGTGACGAACGCGCTGAACATCGCCAACGAGCTGCTGGTCCGGTCCCGAATGAAGGTCGTGGTGGCCGGCGGTGTGGTGCGCCCGAAGTCGTTCGAGCTGGTCGGCCCGCTGGGCGGGGCGCTGCTGCGCGAGGTCACCCTGGACGTCGCCCTGCTCGGCGTGGACGCCATCGACCCGCAGCTCGGTGCCGCCGCCCACCACGAGGGGGAGGCGGCGATGAACAACCTGATGGTGGCCCGCGCCAAGCGCGTGGTGATCATCGCGGACTCGTCCAAGCTGGGCGGTCACGCCTTCGCCCGGATCTGCCCGGTCGAGCGGGTGGAGACGCTGGTGACCGACTCCGGTGCCGCGCCGGAGGTGGTGGACGCGTTCCGCGCTGCCGGCGTACAGGTCATCTGCGCCTGAGGGGTCACGCTCCGTCGATGAAACAGCCTATTCGGCGCGTCGATGCATACCGGGTATTGCGCACTTCTGCATACCGCGTATGGTGTCGGCTGTCACGCCCACCATCGGGGGAGGTGCAGCTTGCCAGCTGTCCTGGAGATCGAAGGTCTACGTAAGACGTACAAGAGTCGTCGACGCGGCACCCGCAACGCGCTCGACGGCTTCGACATGCGGGTCGACGCGGGGCAGGTGCACGGCTTCCTGGGTCCCAACGGGTCCGGCAAGACCACTACGCTGCGTACCCTGCTCGGCCTGATCCGACCCGACGGCGGCCGGATGGCGCTGCTCGGGCACGAGGTTCCCGATTCGCTGCCCACCGTCGCCGGCCAGGTCGGCGCGATCGTGGAAAGCCCCCAGTTCTTCCCGCACTTCACGGCCCGGGACACGCTGTCCCTGCTCGCCGGTGTGGGCGAGGTGCCGGCCGTCCGCGTCGACGAGGTCCTGGAACTCGTCGGGCTGCGCGATCGGGCCGGCGAGCGGGTCAAGACGTACTCATTGGGCATGAAGCAGCGGCTCGCCGTGGCCTCGGCCCTGCTCAAGAACCCGAAGCTGCTCATTCTGGACGAGCCGGCCAACGGCCTCGACCCGGGCGGCATCCGGGAGATGCGCACGCTGATGCGCACCCTCGCCGAGTCCGGAATGACAGTGGTGCTGTCCAGCCACATCCTCGGTGAGATCCAGCTGATCTGCGACTCGGTCACCATCATCTCGCTGGGCCGGCGGGTCGCGTTCGGTCCCGTCGACGAGGTGCTCGCGCAGCACTCGTCCGGTGCGGTCCGGATCCGGCTGGAGGCGGTCAGCGACCTGCCGGTGGCCACCGAGGCGCTGACCCAGGCGGGAATCCGGGTCACCGGTCACCCGGACCACCTGATGCTGACCGGCGTCGACAAGCCGGCTTCGGTGACGCGGCTGCTCGCCGAGAAGAACCTCTACGTCAGCGAGTTGTCGCCGATCGCCGTCGACCTGGAGAGCGTCTTCCTCGAACTGACCGCCACCGCGCCGGTACCCGGTCAGCACCGGCAGGTCGACGAGTCCACGAAGGTTGGCGGGGCGGGTCAGCCCGGTCCCGCCGGGGGAGGGTGGGGCGCGTGAGCCTCTTTCGTACGGAGCTGCGCCGGCTCACCAAGCGGCGCTTCACCCGCTACTCGACGCTGCTCGGCCTGCTGGTGCTGGTCGCGGTGGTGGTCGGGGTGTTCTTCACCAACCAGAAGATCGACGCCAGTCAGCTCGCTCGGGCCGAGCGTCAGGCCGACCAGCAGTACCAGGAGCAGGTGCGCTGGAGCGAGCAGGAGCGGGCGGAGTGCGAGAAGGCCAAGACGGCCGGTACGGCGAGCGACCGCCCGTTCCCGGACGACTGCTCGGTGATCACTCCCCCGCCCCGGGACCAGATCCAGGCCGACTGGTTCCTGCCCTCGACGTTCGACTTCGCGAAGACGTTCGACGAGACGCTGATCCCGTTCGCGGCGATCCTCGCCCTGGTCGGGTTCGTCATCGGCGCGTCCTTCGTCGGGGCCGAGTGGAGCACCGGCGGCATGATGAACCTGCTGCTCTGGCGGCCGAAGCGGCTCACCGTACTGCTCACCAAGCTGGCCGCGCTGCTCACCGGCATCCTGGCGGTGACGCTCCCGGCCGCGGTGCTGTGGTTCGCCGGGTTCTGGGCGGTCGCCACGTTCCGGGGCAGCACCGAGAAGATGACCTCCGGGGTCTGGCAGTCGTTCCTGCTGACCAGCCTGCGCGGAGTGGCGCTGGTCCTGGTGCTCACCACCATCGGCTTCGCCCTCGCCTCGTTGGGTCGGCACACCGCGATGGCCCTCGGTGGCGTGGTGGCGGTGATGGTCGTCGGGCAGTTCGGTCTGGGCATCCTGCTGGGAATGGCGGGCGTGCGGTTCGCCGAGGCCTGGCTGCTGCCCACGTACATCCTGGCCTGGATGACGAAGACGGTCACCCTGGAGGACTGGAGGTCCTGCAACGCGACCTACTTCGGGGAGTGCAAGCCGGCCACCATGGACATCACCTGGCAGCAGTCCTCGGTTCTGCTCTCGGTCTCGGTGCTGGTGATCCTCGGTGCGGCGCTCTGGACGATGCGTCGCCGCGACATCACCTGACCGGACCGAAGTGACGCGGCGCGGCCGGCTCGGCTGTCGGGGTTCCCGGCGGTACGGACCGGCCGCGCCGCCTGCTGCGTCCCTGGTCGTCGCTGACTAGGCTGAACGACATGTCCGCCGACACCTCCCCGGCCGCCCCCGAGCCGTCCACCGACGCTCGTCCGGGTGAGCCTGCGGGTGCTGCCGGGCCGACCGTCCCGAACCCCCGACCGGCGCCGTCCATCGAGACCGCCGACGCGCCTTCCGCCGAGGCGGCGCAGCCGGCTGACCCGGCGGCGGGGCTGACCGAGCGGGAGCGGGCCATCCTCGCTTTCGAGCAGCAGTGGTGGCGGCACGCCGGTGCCAAGGAGCAGGCCGTCCGGGACACCTTCGGAATCTCGTCGACCCGGTACTACCAGCTGCTCAACGGCCTACTGGACAATCCGGCAGCCCTCGCTGCCGACCCGGTGCTGATCAGCCGACTCCGCCGCCTGCGCTCCTCCCGAGCCCGCAACCGCCGCCGCTAACCCCCATCCCCACCTGACCCCACCCCTGCCCCACCCCCTGCCCCACCCCACCCCCTGCCCCGTCGATCTTGCACTTCCTGCGGTCGATTTGCGGCCTTTGGGGTCTTTGTCGGCGCAGAAAGTGCAAGATCGCGGGGGCAGGGGGTGGGGGCGGGGCAGGGTGGGGCAGGGGGTGGGGTGGGGGTGTCGCGGTTGCATGGGGGGTGGCCCGGCGGGTACGCGGGAGGAGTTCCGGGGTCGTTCGTGGCCTTGGGCCCTGGGGGAGCGCGCGGGGTATGACGGCAACGAATCAGAGCGGCACAGGAGTGCAGGGAGAGACGCATGCGGCCGTCGACGACCTTCGACAGCGTTGACCCGACCGGTGGGCCGGCGCCGGTGATGCGGGTGCGTTCCGCGTCGGCGCCGGCCCCGGGCCGCCCGGTCAACGAGGACCTGGTCTTCCGGTTCGGCCCGCTGGTCGGTGTCCTGGACGGCGCGACGGTGCCGGACGGCTTCGACACCGGCTGCGTGCACGGGCCCGAGTGGTACGTCCGGCACCTGGCGGCCCGGATCGGCGTTGCAGAGGCGGTGCGCCCGGCGGCCCGGCTGACCAGCAACCTGGCGGCGGCCATCCTCGCGGTGCGCGCCGACCACGGCGGGCAGTGCGACCTCGACCACCCGGGCACCCCGTCCAGCACGGTGGGTCTCCTGCGGGACTGTGGCGACCAGGTGGACTACCTGGTGCTCTGCGACAGCCCGTTGGTCCTCGACGTCGGCGGGCAGGTCAGTGTGGTCACCGACAACAGATTGGACGCGGCGATGGCGGAGCTGCGGGAGACGGTGGCCGTCGTGCCTGGCGGTGCGGCGGACCCGGTCACCCGGTTCCGGCACGCCGTGAGCGTCCAGCGGGAGCGGATGAACCGTACCCACGGCTACTGGGTGGCGGCGGCCGACCCGGACGCGGCCTTCCACGCCGTCACCGGGACCGCGCCTCGGAGCGGTCCGGGGGCGCTGCGGCGGGCGGCGCTGCTCAGCGACGGCGCGTCCAGCGCGGTGGAGCAGTTCGCGCTGACCGACTGGGCCGGTCTGCTCGACCTGCTGAGCGCTGACGGCCCGGGGGTGTTGATCGACCGGGTGCGTAACGCCGAGCGCGACCACCCCGACCGACTGCGCCGGCACAAGCCCAGCGACGACGCCTCGGTGGTGTTCTGCGAGTTCGGGTAGGCGGTTCGGGCGGGTGACACCCAGTCGGGTGACAACAGAGCGTGATGTGGAACACCGGGGCCGCCCGACCGGCCGGTACCGCTGTCCGGACCGCCAGTGGATGGCCAATGGGGTGGACTTCGGCCGATGAGGGCGGCAGACTGCGGCACGTGGCGGGTGCGGTCCGGCTGGAGCCGGTGGACGAGAGCAACCTGGAGCCGTTGCTCTCCGTAGCGGCTGCGGAGGCGGAGCCGGGTGACGTGATGCCCCCGGTGGAGGCGCCCGCCGGCTGGTCGCTGGCCCGTCGCGAGGCGTTCCGCGAATTCCACCGGGCGAGCTTCGGTGGGTTGGACGGCCCGACGGGTTCGCAGATGTACGCAATCCTCGTGGGCGGCGAGGTGATGGGCATGGTGCGGATGACGCGCTGTGACGAGCCCGGCACCGTGGAGACCGGGATGTGGCTGGGGCGCTCGGCGCGGGGGCAGGGGATCGGCGCTGCCGCCCTGCGGGAGCTGCTGAACGCCGCCGCCCGGGCTGGCATGCGGGCGGTCGTCGCCGAGACGACCCCGGACAACATCGGCGCGGTCGCAGTCCTGCGGAAGTGCGGCGCGAAACTACGCGAGGACGACGGCAAGGTACGCGCCGAGATCTGCCTCGATTCGACACCGCCCGCCCTCTGAGCTGGCCGTGGGGTCGGCGACGACCACGACAGGGCCGCCGCCGACCGCCTGGGTCAGGCCGGCAGCCGAACGATGTCGTAGTCGGTGCTCGGCGTGGACTCCACGTCGAACCGGCCGTTGACCACGTACAACGCCGAACCGAGCAGGTCGCCGGTGGCCGGCGAGCGGAGCTGCGGGCCGGTGATCTCCCGCTGGACCACTCCGGCGGTGTAGCCGGCGTTCAGCCGGACCACCGCGACGACGTTGGTCAGGTTCCGGATCACGTGGAGGGTGCGACCGCGCAGGACCAGCCCGTCGGCCCGGTCCACCGAGTAGCCGCCCAGGTCGAACAGGCGACTGCCGCCGGTACGCGGGTCGACGCGCACGAGCTGACCGGTGAGCATCTGCGCGACCAGCAGATCACCGTCCGGCAGCACCACGATCCCGTTGTTGAACGCGTCCGGCGTCGCGCCCGGGCCGGTGAGCGGCAGCACCCGGAACGCGTCGGAGGCCGGCAGACGACCACCCGGGCCCAGCGGCACCACGTACAGCACCGGACGGACGGAGTCGGTGAACCAGATCGCCCGCTTGGTGATCACCATGTCGTTGACCAGGGTGTTCGGGTCGGTGGTGAACTGGTAGCGGGCCAGCAGGGCACCGGTGCCCGGGTCGTACACGCTGGCCCCGCCGCCGGAGAAGTCGGCCGTCCAGAGCCGGCCCTGCCGGTCGAGTTTCATGCCCGCCTTGGCGGTTCCCGGTGTGCCGGGGATCAGCACCGAGCCGCGTCCGGTGCGTAAGTCACCCCGCCACACCGCACCGTTCAGCACGGAGCCCACGTACACGGTGGTGCCCCGACCGATCGTCAGTCCTTCCGGGGTGAACCCGTTCGGCAGCGCGATCCGGGCCGGGAACGGCTTCGCCGGACGGGCCGCCGCTGGTGCGCCGACCGGGACCAGGGTCGCCGCCGCCACGAGGGGAGCGAGGAGGAGAGAGAGCCGCTTGCGCACGGAACACCACCTGACGTCGCAGTGGAAGAATCCACTGAGGAATGTGACGTACTAGGAACGTCTCCCGCGCCGCAAAAGGTTGTGCCGGCCTGATCACTCCCGGTTGGCGGCGTAGTCGGCCAGCCACGTGACCTGGCCCGGGTCCAGCGACGGTCGTACCCGGGCCCGCGCTCTCGACACGTGCTCGGCGGTGACCGTGGCGGCGGCGAGCGACTCCCGCATCGCGGCGAGCGCCGCCTCGCGGATCAGCGCCGCGCAGTCCGCGGCGGAGAAGCCCGTCAGCTCGTCGCCGAGAGCCGGCAGGTCGACGTCCGGTGCCAGTGGCACCTGCCGGGACGCGGCCCGCAGGATCTCCGCACGGGCGGGTCCGTCCGGCGGTGGCACGTAGACCAGCCGCTCCAACCGGCCCGGCCGCAGCAGCGCCGGGTCGACCAGGTCCGGCCGGTTCGTCGCACCGACCACCACCACGTTGCGCAGCGCCTCCACCCCGTCCAACTCGGTGAGCAGGGCGGCGACCACCCGGTCCGTGGTGCCCCCGTCGGTGGCCTGGCCGCGTACCGGGGCCAGCGCGTCCACCTCGTCCAGGAAGATCAGCGTGGGGGCCGCCTCCCGGGCCCGACGGAACAGCTCGCGGACCGCGCGTTCGCTCTCACCGACCCACTTGGAGAGCAGTTCGGCCCCCTTGACCGACAGCACGTTGGCCCGCCCCGACCCGGCCAGCGCGGTGACGAGGTAGGTCTTGCCGCAGCCCGGTGGCCCGTAGAGCAGCACACCGCGCGGTGGCTGAACGCCGAGCCGGGCGAAGGTGTCCGGGTAGGTCAGCGGCCACAGCACCGACTCGGTCAGCGTCTGCTTGACCTCGTCCAGGCCGCCCACGTCGTCGAGGGTCACCGAGGCCAGATCCAGTGTGGAAGCCGCCATCGTGGTGGGCCGGACCACCTCCCGAGCGGCGGTGAAGTCGCCCATCGACACCGTCGGCGTCTCGGCGGACTTCTGCCGCAGCGCCGCGCGTACCCCGGCCTCCCGGACCAGCGCGGCCAGGTCCGCCGCGACGAACCCGGGGGTACCCGCGGCCACCTCGTCCAGCCGGACGTCGTCGGCCAGCGGCACCTGCCGGGTCAGCACGGTGAGCTGTTCGCGGCGCAACGCCTGATCCGGGAGCGGGACGCTGATCCGCAGCGACAGCAGGTCGGGCGCGCGCAGTGCGGGGTCGACCGCCTCCGGTCGGCCGGTGGTGCAGACCACCGCGACGCCGGCGCGGATGCTCTCCGCGAGCACCTGCCGGAACACCGTCGCCACCGCACCCGGATCGTCGGCGGGCGCGAGCGCCTCGACGTCGGTGACCAACAGCACCGCCGGCCCTTCGGCTCGGGCCGCCGATGCCGCGGCGCGCAACCGCTCGGCGGCGGCCTGACCGGCCAACGCCGCCACCTCCGGCGCCCAGAGCGGGTGGACACGGGCACCGACCCGGGCGGCCACGGCCCGGACCAGCGCCGACTTCCCGGAGCCCGCCGGACCCACGAGCAACACCCCCAACGAGATGGTGGTGCCGAGCCGGCCCAGCACCTCCCGGTGGTGGAAGCCGAGGTCCAGCAGCTCGGTCAGTTCCTCGGCCTGGGCCCGCAGTCCGGGCAGTTCGTCGACGTCGGGCGCGTCGTCCGCCGCAACGGCGTCGGCGCTCGCAACCGGCCGGGTCGTCGCGGCGCCGGCCGGGGCGGGCCCGCCGTGGGTCGTCGCACCGTGTTCCCAGGCGACCGCTGTGCCCATGGTGACCAGCGTGCCGGCCGCCGGCTCCACCTCGACCACGCGGAGCAGCGTGCTGGTCCAGGCGAAGCCGACGGTGTTGGCGAGGCTGCGTCGCGCCGCCTCGACCAGACTGCGGACCGAGGCGTCCGGCAGCACGTCCTGCGGCAGCAGCGACACGTCGTCCCCGGCGGTGAGCACCTTGCCCAGCAGGGCGAGGCGGAGCATCTCCGGGCTGACCGCCGCGACGACCCCCACCGGCCCGGCCAGGACGACCCGGCCCGCCGGGACCAACGGCAGCGGGCTCACCCGCACCTGACCCCCGTCACGCAGACCCAGGTTGCCCAACGTCAGGTCGTCGGCGTACAGCAGGGCGCTGCTCGCGCCCGGCCCGGCCGCCACCGCGATCCCGGCCGTCTCCCGGCGGCCGACGAGGCGGACCGGGTCGCCGGGGCGCAGCCCCAGCGCTGTCATCGCCTCCGGGTGCAGGCGCACGATGCCCCGTCGGGCGTCCAGCGCCGCCGGCCGCAGGCTCGCCGTCAAGGTCAGGTCGGGTTGCGCCACTGCCCGACCGTAGCCGCCGGCAGCCAGCCCCGCCGGTCAGCGCCGCGGATCCAGCCCGTCCAGCAGCGTCGGGTCGCTTCGGATCAGCTCGGCCAACCGGGCCGCCGGGTCCGGCGTCAACCCGTCCGGACCGGGCGCCCAGGCCGGCACCGTCCGGCCGGAGAGCGGCCAGGCCGGCGGGGGTTCCACCGGCGTCGGCGGGGGGACCGGCCCGACGGTGACGTCAGGGCCGTCCCAGGAAACCCGCATCGGGTACGTCCGACCGCCGTGCTCCACCTGCACTGTCACCGCTACCCCGGGGTAGGCCCCGACGACCTGGCGGACCGCCTCGGCCACCTCCTCGACCGGCCCCCACCCGGCCACCTCGCTCGGCGTCTCCACCCCCGCGTGCCGTGGATCGTGCCGGCCCGGCCGGGCGTTGCGGGTGTCGCCGCCGAGGCCGGGCGGTCCCGACGGTGCGGTGGTGTCGTCACGGTCGGCGGCCCGACGGCGCGACGCCTCCTCACGTCGGGCCAGCCGGGCCAGCGTCTCGTCCAGGTCGCCCCTCACAGATCACCTCTTCCCGCCACGGCCGGAGCTGGTCGGCTCAGGCCCTCCTGTCCCGGGTGGCGCGGTCCAGCGCGCGGTCCAGGACGACCAGTAGTGCGTCCCGCACCGAGAGCCGGTCGCGGGCATCGAACTGCACCAGGGGTACATGATCACCGATGGCCAGCGCCCAACGGATCTCGCCGAGTTCCAGGGCCAGTCGCCCGTCGAAGGCGTTGACCCCGACGACGAACGGCAGCCCGGCCCGCTCGAAGAAGTCGATGGCCGGGAAGCAGTCGTCCAGCCGGGCGCTGTCCACCACCACCAGCGCGCCGAGCGCCCCTCGGGCCAGGTCGTCCCACATGAAGCCGAACCGGGTCTGCCCCGGCGTGCCGAACAGGTAGAGCTTCAGGCTGCGGTCGATCGTCACGCAGCCGAAATCCATCGCCACAGTGGTGGTGGTCTTCGTGGACCGGGCACCCGGGTCGTCCACCCCGATCCCGGCGGTGGTCATCTCGGCCTCGGTGGTCAGGGGCGCGATCTCGGAGATGGCACCCACCGTGGTGGTCTTGCCCACCCCGAACCCACCGGCCACCAGGATCTTGACCGGGATCGGCGGTGCGGCCGGCTTACCTGTCGGGGGGCCGGACCCCGCACCGGACGGGGGCCGGTACGGCGGCGGTGCGGTCGGCGGTGGGCCGGCCCGCCCGACTATCGGCCCGGTGCCCGGGGACATGCCGTAACGGGCGGCGGCGCTGTTCGCGGCGACCCCGCCGAGCGGGGCGACCGGCCATTCAGGAGATCGCACGGAGTCCATCAATCACTCGCAGGATGAGATCGGGGTCGACAGCGTCGTCGGTGTTCGTCACATGCACGTCCAGGTGCCCGGCGGCGCGTAGATCGCCGACGAGGACCCGCACCACGCCGAAGTGCAGTCGGGCGCGGGCCGAGATCTCGGCCACCGAGATCGGCTCGGCGCAGAGCCCGATGATGGTCTGAAGTTCCGGTGCCAGCAGCGCGCCCGGTGGTCCGGCCCACCAGCCGCTGTCCATGCGGGCGGTCACCTGGGTCTCCAACCCGATCGCCGGGTCGACACCCGCGACCCGCCCGGAGGTGAGCACGAACGGACGGGGACCGCTCGGTTGGTCCCCGTCCGGCTCCGGCTCGGGCAGCGCCGGTGTCGCCGCCGCGCCCACCCCGGTCGGGGGTGACGTGCGCAGGTACGGCCGGATCCGAACTCTCGGATCCGGATCCTCACCGGCGACGTCGGGGGTCACTGCTGAACGGCGTTCTTCAACTCGACGATCAGTCGCGGGGTCAGGGCGCCACCGGCCCGCCCGGCGAAGAGCGTCATCTCGTACGCGACGGTGCCCAGGTTCGCCGAACGGTCGGCGACCACCCCGAGCACGGAACCACTGCTGATCGCGCTGATCAGCAGGTAGCCGTCGGCCATGTCGACGATCACCCGGTTCAGGCCGCCGAGGGCGTACCAACTGGCGGCCCCACCGGCGAGGCTGGTCATTCCGGACACGACGGCGGCCAACCGCTCCGCGTTGGACCGATCCTTGATCGCCGACATGGCCATCAGCAGGCCGTCCGAGGAGACCGCGATCGCCTCCAGGACTCCGGCGGTGCTGGAGGTGAAGGAGTCCAGCAGCCAGTTGAACGTACGGGCCTCCGGGCTGAGGTCCCCATTGGCGCTGGGCTGGCTCTGGTCGACGTTGTCGTGCAGGAAGGGGCTGGTCACCGTGATGATCCTTCTTCGTTCCGGTGGTCGGGGCTGACTTCGCGGAGAGCGCGGGCGACGCCCGCCTCGAACTCGCTGATGAGGTCGCGGACCTCGGCCGGGTCACCGAGGTCGGTGCTGGGCGGCTGGCAGACCGGAATGGCGGTGAGGTTCGCTCCCGGCACCCGTCGGCTCAACCGGGGCCGCTCCGGCGAGGCATCGGTCGAGCCACCACCACGCGGCACCGTGGGGCCGGCGCCTCCCGGGGTGCTGGGCAGGTCGACGGTCGAGCCCAAGTCCACCACGGCCGCCCCGGCAGCGGCCGACGGGTCGCCGACCGTCCGCGCCGAGGCGCGGTCGAGGCCCGGTGCCCCGTGCAGCTCGGCGCGGCGTACGCCGGCTTGGAAGGCCTCGACCAGGGCGCGGGCGGCGGCGGGGTCCGCGCCGGTGGCGTCCACCGGCCGGGTCGCCGGGGCGGTGGCGTGCAGCGTGGCCCCGGGCACCCGCTGCCGCACCCGTGGCCCGCCCGGCTTGCTCACCGGCTCCGGTTCCGGGGTTTCCGGAGCGGCCTGCTCCGGCTCGCCCCGACCGAACGCGTTCCAGGACGGGCCGGCGTCCAGGCTGAGGGTGGCCCGGCTCAGCAGGTCCGAGTCGAAGCGGGCCGGCGCGGCGGCGACGGCCACCGAGCTGGGCCGTGCTTCGTGCTCGGGCGTCGCCGTCGTACGCCGGTCCCGATCCGGCACCGCGGCGCGGGCCACAGTGGCCCCGGCGCGGTCGGCGCGGCGCCGCACCAGCGACGTCGACGGGATCTCCAGTTGTGCGGTCACGCCTCCGCCGCCGGTGGCAGCCAGGGCGACCTGCCAGCCGTGCCGGCGGGCCAGCCGGCCCACCACGAAGAGGCCGAGCACCTCGGTCGGGGCCAGGTCGAGACGTTCCCGGCGGGTCAACCGGGCGTTCTCCTCGGCCAGGCGTTGCTGGCTCATACCGATGCCGTGGTCCACCACCGTGAGACGTACGCCGAGGCCGGACGTCTCGGCGGCCACCAGCACCCGGGTGTGCGGCGGGGAGAAGACGGTGGCGTTCTCCATCAGCTCGGCCAGCGTCAGGACGAGGTCACCGACCACCGCCGGCGCGGCCGAGACGCCCGCCGGGACCTGCACCTCCACCCGGGTGTAGTCCTCGATCTCGCCGAGCGCCAACCGGACCACGTCGGCCAGCGGCACCGGCGCGGTGTGCGCGTCGGCCCCGGCCGAGCCGGAGAGCACCACGAGGCTGCCGGCGTTGCGCCGCAACCGGCTGGAGATGTGGTCGAGCCGGTACAGGTGCTCCAGGCGGCCCGGGTCGGCCTCCTGCTGCTCCAGCCGGTCGATCAGCGCGATCTGCCGACCCACCAGGTTCTGGGTACGCCGTCCGACGTGGCCGAACATCTGCGCCACGTTGCGTCGGCCGGCGACCTGCCGCTCGACCAGCTGCGCCGCGGTGTTCTGCACCCGGTCGAAGGCGCGCGCCAGGTCGCCGATCTCGTCGTTGGCGCGGATGTCCACCGGCTCCAGCCGAACCGCCTGGTGTCTCTCCACCTCGTCGTCGGTGACCCGGACCAGTTCCGCCTCGGCGACCCGGGCGACCCGGTCGGCCGAGCGGGTGAGTCGGGTCAGTGGTCGGGCCACGGTCCGCGCCACGGCCACGCTGAGCAGCACCACCAGCGTCAGGATCAACGCCGCCGCGGCACCGACCAGGTACGCGGCGGTCAGCGCGCGCCGCTGCTCGGCCGTCACCTCGGCGAGCACGTCGGCGATCAGCTTCTTCTCGACGAACTGGCCCAGCCGGATCATCGTGCGGACGGCCGGGAAGAGCGCCTCCATCGGTACGGGACGGACCGCGGCGGCCGGATCCCGGGCGCTCCTGACCAGGAAGTCGGGGCTGGTACGCGCGGCCACGGCGGCGTCGTTGAGCTGGGCCACCTTGAGCTGCTCGGGCGTGATCAGGCTGCGGAAGCGCGAGTTGTCGACCATGAGCGCGGCGATGCACGCCACGTACCCGGCAGTGGTGTCCGGGGTGCCGATCGCCTTGACCAACAGGCTCAGGGTGGCGCAGGTGCCCAGGCCCTCGTCGGAGCGGAGCAGCCCGTCGAGGGCGAGCACCTGACGGCCCGGCAACGTGTCGGTGTCCACCCCGACCACCAGCCGCAGCGACTCGATGATGCCCTTGTTGACCGGGCCGAACGCGTCCATCACCTGGGTCGGCTTGGCGGCCCCGGCCAGGACGGCCGTGCGCAACTCGACGAGGCTGGACACGCCGTCGAGGGCGCGGTCGACCTGCTCGGTCAGCGCGTCGCTCCGCGCCGCCCGCAGGTCGGCCACCCGGTCGTCCACGTCCGCGGACTTACGGACCAGCTCACTGCGTTCGACCCGGCCGAGCAGGAAGCCGACGGAGAGGATGCGTTCCTGCTGGAGGTCCTGGACCAGGCTCCCGACCCGGCTGGCGAGCCGGACCCGTTCGGCGGTGTCGCCGGCCCGCTGAGCCGCGGCGACCCGGTCGAGCATCACCGGCACGGCCAGGCCGACCATGCTGAGCAGCGGAATCACCACGAGCAGCGCGAGCTTGCCGCGGATCCGGAGCCTACCGAGCAGCATCGAACGCCCCCCACTGTGCGGTCTCCGGGTCACGGGCCGCGCCGACCGGTTGCAGCGCATGGGCCTCGTCGGCGGGCGGTTGCCACGGGTCGCGCAGCGGCGGGGTGTCGGGACTCTCCGAGTGGGTGGCGGCCAGGGCGGCCCGCCGTTGCGCCCGACGAGCGGCGGCGACCAGCAACGCGGCGAGCCAGCCCAGCAGCAGGACGGCGACGACACCCGCCCCGGCGGTCAACCAGCGGTCCCGGTCGAGCCGGTCGATGCGCTCGGCCAGCAGGGAGTCCAGTTCGGTGAGGATGACCGGTTGAAGCTGGCGGGCGGAGCGGTGCGAGCTGAGCGCGGCGGCACTCAACTGGCCCGGGTCGACCACGCCGGTGTCCTTGGCCGGCAGGGAGTACCCGGCGAGCGCCTCCACCGAACGCTGGTAGGTGTCCAGTGGGGTCAGCACGTTGGCACCGAGGTCGGTGCTCTCCGAACCGTCCACTGCCGAGCGGAGGTTGTCGACGAGGTCCGCGGCGGGGGTCAGGGCGGACACCCGCAGGCCGGTCAGCTCCAGCAGGCCGCGCGGTCGCTCGGCGGCGGGCCGGCGGGCGACGAGCGTGGACAGGTCGGCCAGCCGACCGGCGCCGATCACCGCCTCGGGAAGCTCCTGGCCGGCGCTGTCCTGGAGGAAGAACGAGTCGGCCTCCGGGTCGCGGACCAAGCCGGAACTCTCCCGGACCTTCCGGTGCAGGGCCAGCAGCAGGTCGGAGACCTCACCGTACGCGGTGTAGGCCGCCTCGGGGTCGGTGGCGCTGCGACCGCGCAACGCCTCCAGCTTGGCCCGTACGCCGGCCCAGCGTTCCTGGCTGAGCAGCTCGCCGCCGATGCGGGCGTCCACCGCGGCGGCCTTCTCGACGGCCTCGTTCAACGCCTCGCGGGCGACGGGGCGACCGTTCACCGCGTTGGACTGGGCCTCCACCAGGGCGTCGGTGACCGCCGCCAGCGCGGTGAGGTACTGCACGCCGAGCCGTTCCCGGGCGGCGAGGTCCCGGTCGTCGGTGATCTGCCGCCAGTTCGACGTGACGAGCAGGCCCAACGGTGCCAGTAGTGCTCCGATGAGCAGCAGGGGCAGCAGCCGGCCCAGCGTGGACGGCCGTCGACGGGCCCGCGGCGCGGGGACTGTCATGTGTGTCTCCTCCGGCGTGGGGCGCTGATCGGCGCGGCGTCGGGCTGGCCGACAAGTCCCGTGCACCGGACCGGAAAACTAATCGAACCGCCGCCAGGTCAGACCTCACTCGGGGAGTCAGGTTCGCGTCACTTCGAGTCATGTCACCATTTGTCCGCGTTACCACCACGCTCCGTGTCCGCTGTGGGTGTGACATGGAGGGATCGAGGTGGATATCTACTTAAGATCGGAATTCACGGGATCCGAACTCAACTCACTGTGCCGCGTCGGACGATGCGCGCTCGCACCCCGCCGGGCACCGATCGGGGCAACCGGACGGACGTACGGCGGATCTCAGCCAACGCTCAGGCTGTGGGCCGTACCGTGTGCCGCATGACATCGCCGTCGCCGGCCGCGTGGTTCCGGCGTGCCCTGCCCACCCGCCGCCGGGCGATCGCCGCCGCAGTCGTCGTCGTGCTGTTGGCCGCCGCCGTGACCTGGACGGTGTGGCCACAGGGACCGGGCGTACGCACCGAGAGCGCGATGCTCACCGTCCGCTCCGGACCATCCGGTGACGAGCCGGTGAACCTCGACACCACCCTCTACCTGCCGGACGACGCCTCGTCCGGCCGGAAGGTGCCGGCGGTGCTGCTGGCGCACGGGTTCGGCGGCACGAAGGAGTCGGTGCGCTCCGACGCCGAGGAGTTCGCCGGACGCGGCTACGCGGTGCTCACCTGGACCGCGCGGGGTTTCGGCCGCAGCGGCGGTGAGATCCACCTGGACAACCCGGATTACGAGGTGCGCGACGCCGAGCGGCTGCTGGACTGGCTGGCCGCCCGGCCGGAGGTGCGCACCGACGCGGCCGGCGACCCGTTGGTCGGTGTGGTCGGCGGGTCGTACGGCGGTGGGTTGGCGTTGCTGTTGGCCGCCCAGGACCGCCGGGTCGACGCGATCGTGCCCATGATCACTTGGAACGACCTGTCCCGCGCGTTCCTACCGGAGAGCACCGGCGCAGCGCCGACCGAGGGCGTGTTCAAGAAGGGCTGGGCCGGCCTGTTCTTCGGCGGCGGCGGCAACGTGGGCTCCGGCCCGGCCGGGCTCTCCGGAGCGGTCGCCGCCCAGCCGCAGGGCGCACCGGCGTCGGCCGGCCCGCCCAGCCCCGGGCCGGGTGCCGGCCCCGGCACCGGTCCCGGTGGCGCCCCGGCGGTTGCCGCCGACCCGTCCTGCGGTCGGTTCGCCGCCGACGTCTGCGCCGCGTACCTCCGGATCGCCACCACCGGCCGCGCCGACCAGGCCGCCGTGGACCTGCTGCGGCGCTCCAGCCCGGCCGGTGTGCTGGACCGGATCAAGGCCCCCACCCTGCTGGTGCAGGGCGAGGCGGACACCCTCTTCCCGCTCGGTGAGGCGGACGCCAACGCGCGGGGCATCGCCGCCGCCGGCACCCCGGTACGGGTCGCCTGGTTCACCGGCGGGCACGACGGTGGCAGTGGGCCCCGTTCGGACTCCGACCGGGTGAAGTTCCTGACCGTCCAGTGGCTCGACCACTACGTCAAGGGCGAGGGGAACGCGCCCGGCGACGACTTCACCTGGTCGCGGATCGCCGGCTTCGACGCGCTCGACCGGGGTCTCGTCGCCACCGGTTTCCGCCGCGCCGACTACCCGGGCCTCGCCGGCAACGCCCGCCGGGAGGTGACGGTCGCCGGCCCGGCGCAGCCGATCGCGAACCCGCCGAACGGCAACCCGGCCGCCATCTCCTCGATTCCGTTCGCGGGCGGGCTCGCCTCGCTGCTCGACGGCGTGGCCGGTGACGTGCCCGGCCAGCACGCCCAGTTCGAGTCCACCCCGCTGACCGAGGCCGTGGACGTGGCCGGTGCGCCCACCGTCACCCTGCGGGCCGCGTCGCCGACCGGCGAGGCGGTGCTCTTCGTCAAGCTCTACGACGTCGACAAGGACGGGGCGGCCACCCTGCCGAACGGCCTGGTCGCCCCGATCCGGCTCACCGGCCTGCCGCAGCAGGTGCAGGACGCCCGCCCGGTCACCGTGACGCTGCCCGGCATCGTCCGCCGGGTGGAGGCCGGGCACCGGCTGCGGCTGGTGGTGGCCACCTCCGACCAGGCGTACACCACGCCGGCCGCGCCGACCGTCTACACGGTGGCCGCGGACGGCGTGGTCAGCCTGCCGACGGTCAGCGGTGAGCCGATCCCCACCGCGGCGACCATCTGGCGCTGGGTACTGGCCGGCCTGCTCGCCGCCATCGTGATCGGGCTCGTCGTGGTCGTCGCTCTGGTCCGCCGCCGGCACCGCCGCCAGGACCGGTCGGTCCACCCGGAGTACGCGGACACCCCGCTGGCCGTGCGCGCGCTGCGCAAGGAGTACGCGGACGGCTTCGTCGCCGTGTCGAACGTGGACTTCGAGGTGCACCCGGGTCAGGTCGTCGGTCTACTCGGGCCGAACGGTGCCGGTAAGACCACCACCCTGCGGGTGCTGATGGGGCTGACCCAGCCGACCGCCGGGGAGATCTACGTCTTCGGTCGTCGGCTGGTGCCCGGCTCGCCGGTGCTGTCCCGGATCGGGGCGCTGGTGGAGGGGCCGGGCTTCCTGCCGTACCTGTCGGGCCTGGACAACCTGAAGGCGTACTGGCGGGCCACCGGGCGGCCGTGGGAGGACGCGCAGTTCGACGCGGCGCTGGAGATCGCCGGGTTGGGTGACTCGGTGCACCGGAGGATCAAGAACTACAGCCACGGTATGCGTCAGCGGCTCGCCATCGCCCAGGCCATGCTCGGTCTGCCCGAACTGCTGGTGTTGGACGAGCCGACCGACGGGCTCGACCCGCCGCAGATCGCCGAGATGCGCCGGGTGCTCCAGCGGTACGCCACGGACGGCCGGGCGGTGCTGGTCTCCAGTCACCTGCTGGCCGAGGTGGAGCAGACGTGCACGCACGCGGTGGTGGTGAACAAGGGTCGGATCGTGGCGTCCGGGCCGGTGGAGGAGATCGTGGGCGAGTCGCCGAGCGTGCTCTTCGACGTCACCGACCCGGTGGCGGCGCGGGCGGTGCTGGACCGGCTGCACGGGGTCCGCGTGTTGCCGGAGAGCGACGGCCAACTGGTGGTCGACACCAACGGCACGGCCCGCAGCGAGGTGGTGGCGGAGCTGGTGCGCGCCGGCATCGGGGTGGACCGGGTGGTGCCCCGGCGGCGCCTGGAGGACGCGTTCCTCGCCCTGGTGGGCGAGAACTCTCGGGGAAGCGGTGACCGGTGATGGCTGTTACTGACGCGGGTGAGGCCCGTGGTTACCGGCCGTCGGCCACCCTGCCGTTGATGGCGGAGTTCCGTCGGCAGGCGTCCCGGCGGCGGACCCAGTTGGCGCTGGGGTTCATGGTGGTGCTGCCGCTGATCATCCTGATCGCGTTCCAGTTCGACTCGGGCGGTGACGACGACAACGGCCGCAACGAGTTCGCCAGCCTGGTCGAGCTGGCCACCTCGGGTGGGCTCAACTTCACCCTGTTCTCGATCTTCGTGTCGGCGTCGTTCCTGTTGGTGGTGGTCGTCGCGCTGTTCTGCGGCGACACGGTGGCCAGTGAGGCGAGCTGGGGCAGCCTGCGGTATCTGTTGGCGGTCCCGGTGCCCCGGGCGCGGTTGTTGACGGTGAAGCTGGTGGTCGCGCTCGCGTACTCGGGACTGGCCCTGCTGCTGTTGGCCGGCACCGCGTTGCTGGCCGGCACCCTGCGCTACGGCTGGTCGCCGCTGCGCAGCACCGTCGCCGCCGAGCTGGAACCCACCGAGGGGTTGCTCCGGTTGCTGGCCGTGCTGGGTTACCTGGCGGTCGTCCTGCTGGTGGTGGCCGGCCTGGCGTTCCTGCTGTCGGTGATCACGGACGCGGCGCTGGGCGCGGTGGGTGGTGCGGTTCTGCTCTGGATCCTGTCCAGCATCCTGGACCAGATCACCGCCCTGGGCGCGCTGCGTGACTTCCTGCCGACCCACTTCAGCACCGCCTGGCTGGGGCTGCTGTCGACTCCGGTGCAGACCGACGACGTGGTGCGCGGCTGCATATCGGCGGTCAGCTACGCGACGCTGTTCTGGGGGTTGGCGTTCTGGCGTTTCACCCGCAAGGACATCACGTCGTAGCCTTCTTCCAGGCGCTGACGCCGATCCGGCCGGTGTTGCCGAGGTCGATCGGCCCGTCCGGGTCGACCTCGTCGGCCGGCTGCGCGGCGGCGGGCGCCACCGTCAGGAACTCGCCGTTGGTGGCGACCACTGTCGAGTCGGTGACCAGGTTGCGCCAGAGCACCACTGCGGTGGCCCGCTCCCCGGCGAGGAGGGTGACCGGCCGGGGTGGTTGGTCGAAGCCCGAGGTGATCTCCTTGGCGCCGTTGACCACGCGCAGCATGACCGGCTCGCGCTCCTCGTCGAAGACGTGCAGCACCGGGTACCCGTTGAGCTGGTAGGGGTGCTCGCCGCAGTTGACCAGTTCCAGACCGAGGGCGCGCAGGCCCATCGCGGCGTCCCCACCGGTCGACCGGATCCGGACGCCGCTGGCCGGGCACTCGGCCGGCGGCTCGGTGCTGGCGGTCGGGCCCGCTTCCGGCCTCGACGCGGCGGGCGGCGGTCCGCTCGGGTCCCCACCCTGGCCTTCATGGTCACGAGTGCAGCCGCCGAGCACGAGAGTCGCCGCGACTGTCGCGGCGATGCGTCGCAGTGCTGCCGTGTCACGGGAGATCATCCGTTGATCCTCGCCCATGGAGGCGCCTCGCTGGCGTCCGGCGTCGCCCCGACCCGCCCGCAGCCCGCGTCACGAGGCCAGGCAGGGTCCGTCGTGGTCGGCGGGCCGCAGGCATGCCCCCGCGCGCTCGAGTGCGCTTCTGCGTCGATCTTGCAGTTTCCGCTGTCGGTATGAAGGGATGCGCCCCTTCTGTCGGGACAGAAAGCGCAAGATCGCGGAGTAGGGGCGGGGCGGGGTGAGGAAACGTCGGACCATTTTCGGGGAGGATTTTCCCACCAGCAAGGAAATTATGATTTTCGATGCCCGCGTGCCTCAGGATCGTGGAGACCCATTCAATTTCCTCGATGGAGGTCTGATGAACGTCTCTCGGCTCGGCGGGCCGATCCTGTCCCTGTTCCGCATCGTGATCGGTCTGCTGTTCACGTTGCACGGCCTGTCCTCGGTGTTCGGGTTGTTCGGCGGCAACCCGATGACTGGCAAGGCGGTACCGTTCGGCACCTGGCCGGGTTGGTGGGCCGCCCTGATCCAGTTGGTCTGCGGCGTACTGGTGCTGGTCGGGCTCTTCGCCCGACCCGCCGCGCTGCTCGCCTCTGGCTCGATGGCGTACGCCTACTTCGTGGTGCACCAGCCGGATGCCCTGCTCCCGCTGCACAACGGAGGCGAGCTGGCGGCGCTCTTCTGCTGGGCGTTCCTGCTGGTCGCGGCTCTCGGCCCGGGTGCCTGGGCACTCGACTCGCTGCTCGCCCGGCGTCGCGGCGACGCCCCCTCGGCATCGGCTTCGGCGGCCGAGCCCGGCACGGTGTCCGTCTGACCAGACCCGAACCGCGCGCCGCCGAAGCCTCGACGAGGCGGCTTCGGCGGCGCGCCCGGTCAGGGGTTGGCCGATGTGCCTGGGGGCCGGGGCCGGCCGGCGCGCCCGGTCAGGGGTTGGCCGATGTGCCCGGGGCCGGCCGGCGCGCCCGGTCAGGGTCGGCCGATGTGCCCCGGGGCCGGGACTGGCCGACGGGCCCCGCCCGGGACCGGCCGACACTCCGCGGTCGTGGTGCTACTTCTCGCTGGTGCCGTAGACGATTCAGCTCCACAGCGAGCGTCGGAGGCATCTCCCGGGCTGCCGAGGTCACGGTCCGCCGCCTACCGGTTGCCGAGGTCACGGGCCGCCGCCTACCGGTTGCCGAGGTCAGGCGCCGCCTACCGGTTGCTGCGGCCACGCGGACCGCACGCGGCCGGCGAGCGGAGGCGGGGCGGGTCAGGCCGGCGGACGCTGGCTGAGGACCGCGTCCAGCAGGCCGGGGTAGAGCTTGTCCACCTCGTCGCGGCGGAGTCGGACCAGCCTGCTGGTGCCGGCCGCCCGGGTCCGGGTCAGCCCCGCCTCGCGCAGCACCTTGAGGTGGTGGCTGCGAGTGGCCTTGGAGACGCCGAAGTCGAAACTGCCGCAGGCGGACTCGCCGCCCTCGGCGAGCGCCCGGACGATCTGTAGCCGCACGTCGTCGGCGAGTGCGGCCAACACGGTGGTGACCGGTACGGCGGTCAGGTCGGGCTCGTGCGGCTCCATGTGACCAGTGTAACCCTTGTTCGACAACTATCGAACATCGTCCTATGGTCGGTGTCGTTGGTTCGACGATACTCGAACATTGGAGTTGCCGATGCGATCCCGCGCCGCGTACCCACTGGTCGCCGTGCTCGGTTGGGGCGTGATGTTCCCGATCCTGGCCAGCGCGCTTCACCGGGTCGACCCGCTCAACCTGACCACCGCGCGCTACCTGCTGGCCGCCGTCGTCCTGGTCGCCATCCTGCTGCTACGCGAGGGTGCCGGCGCGCTACGCCACGGTGGCCGGGCGCTGGAGGTGGTGGTGCTCGGAGTGGTCGGCTTCGCGGGCTTCAACCTGCTCACCAACCTGGCGCTGGAACACGCCGCCCCGCAGCAGATCTCCCTCTTCGTGGCGACCACCCCGGTGATCACCCAACTGGTCCGCTGGGCTCGCGACGGCGTACGCCCGAAGCCGCTCCTGCTGGCCCTCTCCCTGGTGGCGCTCCTCGGCGTCGGTCTGGTGATCACGCGCGGGAGCCTGGCCGGGCTCGGCCAGTTCGGCCTGGGTGGGCTCATGATGATCGGCGCGGTGCTGGGTTGGGGCATCTACACCCACGGTGCCAGCCGGTTCGGCGAGTGGTCGCCGCTGCGCTTCACCACACTGACCGCGCTCGCCGGCACGGCCGCCATGCTCGTCCTGAGCATCGGCGCCGACGCCGTCGGCTGGCAGCACGCGCCCGGTGCCGCCGACCTCGTGGCGGTCGCCCCCCAACTGGCGTACGCCGTGCTGGTGGGTGCCGTGATCGCGGTCCTGGCCTGGAACACCGGCGTGCAGCGACTCGGCGCCGCCAACGCCGCGCTGTTCATGAACCTGGTTCCGGTGACGACCTTCGCGGTGCAGATCGCCCGCGGCTACCGCCCGGAGCCCGTCGAACTGGTCGGGGCCGCCATCACGATCGCCGCCCTGATCGCCGCGAACCTCGCCGCCCGGCCCCGGGCCACGTCCCTACCCGGACCGAGCGCGGTGACGGACCCGATCGCGGTGACCGACCCCGTTGCGGTGAGCACCCGCTGACCCAATACCTGGGATCAGTGGTAGCAGCGGCCGACAGCGTTGTCCTAGACTCGACGGCACAACTGAATACCTCATCCAGAGGGGCTGAGGGATACGGCCCGACGACGCCCCGGCAACCACCCCGCGCGCTCACCGCTGAGCGACCCGTGGGGCAGGTGCCAATTCCGTCCCCGCCGCACCGTGCGATGCGGGGAAAGATGAGAGGACTCTCGACATGACGTCGACGCTCGTCGCCTCCGGCATCGACACCGCTGCCAGCCCCGCCCGCGCCCTGGTCTGCCGTGCCTGTTCGGCCCGCTACCCGCTCGCCGCCCAGCACGCCTGTTACGAGTGTTTCGGCCCGCTGGAGGTCGACTACGACACCGCCGCGCTGGCCACCGTCACCCGCGAGCAGATCGAGGCCGGCCCGAACAACATCTGGCGGTACGCCGCCCTGCTCCCCGCCGGTCAGGACCCGGCCAGCCGGGTCACCCTCGACCCGGGCCTCACCCCACTGGTGGCGGCCCCGCACCTCGCCGCCGAGCTGGGCATCACCGCGCCGCTCTGGGTCAAGGACGACAGTGCCAACCCGACCCACTCGTTCAAGGACCGGGTCGTCTCGGTGGCGCTCACCGCCGCCAAGGCCCTCGGCTTCAGCCGGTTCGCCTGCGCGTCGACCGGCAACCTGGCCAACTCGGTGGCCGCCCACGCGGCCCGCGCCGGGGTGCCCTCGGTGGTCTTCATCCCGAGCGACCTGGAGCAGGGCAAGGTCATCACCACCGCGGTCTACGGCGGCGAACTGGTCGCCATCGACGGTTCGTACGACGACGTCAACCGGCTCTGCGGTGAGCTGGTGGAGACCGACGAGTTCGAGGACACGGCGTTCGTCAACGTGAACGTCCGGCCGTACTACGCGGAGGGCTCCAAGACCCTCGGCTACGAGGTGGCCGAGCAGCTCGGCTGGCGGATCCCGGCGCAGGTGGTCATCCCGATGGCCAGCGGCGAGCTGCTCACCAAGATTGACAAGGCGTTCTCCGAACTGGTGGAGATCGGCCTGGTCGAGGCGCCCGCCGACGGCTGGAAGGTCTTCGGGGCGCAGTCCGCCGGCTGCAACCCGATCGCCGTCGCGCTGCACGGTGAGACCGACACGATCGTCCCGGTCAAGCCCACCGGCATCGCCAAGTCACTCAACATCGGCGACCCGGCGGCCGGTCTCTACGCCCTGGAGGCGGTCCGCCGCACCGGCGGCTGGATGGAGTACGTGGACGACGACGAGATCCGCGCGGGCATCCGCGATCTGGCCCGTACCACCGGGGTCTTCGCGGAGACCGCCGGCGGAGTCACCGTGGCGGTGCTGCGCAAGCTGGTCGAGTCCGGCCGGCTCGACCCGACGGCCGAGACCGTCGTGTTCAACACCGGCGAGGGTCTGAAGACCATCGACGCGGTGGCCGGCCAGGTCGGGCCGACCCACCACATCAAGCCCTCGCTGCGCGCCGCCCGCGACGCCGGCCTCCTGGGCTGAACGGCCCCGCCCGGCACCGGGCCGAGTGGATCAGTCGGTAACTGGGTTTTCGCTGTGAGTGTGGAAAACCCGCCCCTACGGACTTGACGGCAGGAACCGGACGGCGCAAGATGCTCCGTGCGGGAGGGCATTTCGCCGAAGACTTTTGAAGTTCTTGCGACCCAACGCCGGAGGCGTTGTGCGAGTGTCCCTCCCGACCAACGTTCGATCGGGCCAGCGATAATTCGCTGGCCCGATCGCTTTTGTGCGGTGCACGCTCACCGGCATGAGCATCACCATCGCGTCGTTCGACGACGCCGACCGGACGTCGGTCGACGAGGCGTACCGGATCGGGTCGGCGGCCAACGACGCCGACCTGCCGGACTTTCCGCCCTCCTGCCGGCGTCGCTTCGACGCGTTGTTCCGCACGCCGATGCCCGGCACCCGGTCGCTCTGGGCGCTGGCCCGTCTGGACGGCGAGCCGGCCGGCTACCTGCAACTGGACCTGCCGCAGCTCGACAACACCGACAACGCCACCGTCGATCTGCTGGTGCATCCGCGGCTGCGGTGCCGGGGCGTCGGCCGGGCCCTGCACGAGTACGGGCTGCGCCTGCTCCGCGAGCACGGCCGCAAGCGGGTGGTGGGGATGGCTGTCTCCGCACTGCCCGGCGGGCCGGCCCGGAGCGGGGCGGGCGACGCGTTCGCCGCCGCGACCGGAGCCCAGCCCGCTCTCGCCGAGGTACGCCGCCGGCTCGATGTCGGCGAGATCGACCGGGTCGCGTTGCGGGCGGCGCTCGCCGAGGCCCGACCGCACGCCGAGGGCTACCACGCCGTCTGCTGGCAGGGCTCCACCCCGCAGGAGTACGTCGCCGACATCGCCTACCTGGACGGCCGGTTGTTGATGGACGCCCCCATGGGCGACGTGCAGTGGGAACCGGAGCAGGTGGACGCTGAGCGGATCCGCGGCAACGAACGAGCGCTGGACGCCCGGGGCCGGCGGCGCTACCACCTCGGGATGCGGCACGAAGAGACCGGCCGGATTGTCGCCTGGACGTTGCTGGACGTGGGTGCCGCCGCCGACTGGCACGCGTTCCAGCAGATCACCATCGTCGACCCCGCCCACCGTGGGCACCGGCTCGGCCTCATCGCCAAGGCGGAGAACCTGCACCATCTGCTCACCCACGAGCCGGCGGTACAGGTGATCGACACTTTCAACGCGGCGAGCAACAGCCACATGGTGGCGATCAACGAGCAGCTCGGCTTCCGCCCGGTGGACGCCTGGACCGACTGGCAGCTCACCTTCTGACCGGTGGCGGCTCACCCTCCTCCAACCGCCGGGTCAGCTCACGGACCGCGCTGTGGAAGTCCTCGTCGGAGGTGAAGTGGTGCCCGCGCACCGGTGGCGGCACGGTGTCGGTCGGCGCGACGGTCAACCCGGCCGGGTCCCGGACCCGGCGGTCCACCTCGGCCGCCTGACCACTGAACTCGGCCGATGGGTGGCCGGGCCGGGCCGAGGGGTCACCGGTGAAGATCCACCCGCCGACCGGGTCGGTGTAACGCCAGAGGTTGATCCATCGCCAGTCGAGTAACTCGCCCACCTCATTGAGCATCGAATCGTTCACGTACGCCGGGAAGAACCGCCGGTAGAGGTTGCCCAGCGGGCTCGCGTAGGTCAGCAGCGCGATCTGCCGCTGGCACGTCGTCGGTAACTGAAGCACCGTGGCCACGGCCAGTACGCTGCCGTGGCTCTGCCCGGAGAGGACCACCTGCTCGCCGCTCGCGACGAGTTGCCCGATCCGGCGGGTGAGCTCGGGCACCGCCCGCTCCGCGTAGCAGGGCGGCGCGAGTGGGTGCGCCCCGCGCGGCCAGAACGTCGCCAGGTCCCAGAGCACCCCGACCGACCGGACGCCTGTCGACCGGTAGGCGAAGAGTCCGGCCGCCGCCAGCACCAGGGCGAACACGCCGGTGAGCGCCCCACCGAGGTCGGTCACGAAGATCACCGGCCGGGCCAGCGTCTGCCCGCCCAGCCGCAGCGCGAGCGCGCCGGGTCCCTGGTGCAGGATGGAGAGCCCGGCGGCACCGAGGGTGAGCAGCGCCAGCACCGCGTACGCGATTGGCGCGAGCGGGCCGAGCCGGTCCGCGACCTGAGCCCGGACGATCGCGTCCCGCACCGCCTGGACGCGCTCCGGCGGCACCCGGGACGCCTCCGGGAAGTCCCGGCGGACCAGTTCCTCCGCCTGCCGGCGGTGCCGGGCCCGTCGGATCCGTGCCCCGACCACCGTCACCACCCACACCACGACGATCGCCACCGAGAAGCCCAGCGCCGCCCACCGGTACGCCACCGGCGGGGACAGCGGCGGCGCGCCCGGAGGCAACGGTCGGGCCGGGGTGGGGCTGGAGCCGCGGTCCAGGTATTCGGCGACCGCGTAGGTGACGCCGGATGAGAAGGCCACTGCCAGTCCGATCGCCACCGATGCCAGCACCGGCGCGCCGAGGCAGGCGACGAAGGTCCGTCCGGTCCGCCGGTGGCGGGTGAGCACCAGCATCCCCAGCGCCAGCAGCAGCACCAACTGCGCGGCGAAGAGCCCGGCGACCAGCACGTCGTACCAGGGCAACGTTCCGGTGGCCACCCACGGTGGACGGGGTGCTGACGCGTACGCCACCGTCAGCACCGTCAGCACCACGGCCAGGCGGCGCACGGCCTGGGTGGGGGAGCGGCCGGTGCCCGGCCCGCCGTGCCGTTCGATGGCCGGCCGGCAGAGCAGAACGGCGGTCCCCACCAGCAGGGCCACGTCGAAGCCGAGCAGCACGTAACCGGTCAGGGTGGCATCGTGGCTGGCCAGCGGCAGCAACAGCGTCGCGTCCAGGGTGCCGAGCGCCACCGCGACGTGCACCGACCGCAGCCGTCGCAGCAACGCGCGGTTGTCCCAGAACGCCGGGGTGTCCAGGCGGTCGGCACCCACCCCCTGCGGTGTCGCCGCGCTGTCCTCGGGAAGTTGCCAGGTTCGCGCCCCGAGCCGCCAGATCAGCGCGATCGCCAGGATCGGCAGGATGGCGAGGATGGCCAGCCGCAGCCCCGGCGTCACCCCGCCCAGCCAGGAGAGCTCCCGGCGGTCCTCGAGGCATCGTGGGTACGACGCACACTGCCAGGCGATCAGGTCCAGCGAGACGCCGGCCGTCGAGAGGACGTACATGGCGGTCAGGGACGCCGCCAGCAGTCGACACACCGCCCGGCCGGCGGTACCCGAACGGCCGCCGATGACTGGGAGCATCCAGATCACGATGTTGCTGAGCATGAAGGGCAGCAACAGCACCAGTGAGAAGGTGCGGGTCGCGGTACCGCCGGTCAGTCCGCTCCAGCGATACGCCTCCAACGTCGCCCCGTCCGCCTCGGCTGGGTCGCCGAAACCAGGCCGGGGCCGGAAGAAGCCGGCGTCGTCGTCCCCAGCGACCCGCACCACCGCCGGTCGATCGAGAATCACCTCCGGACCCTTGTCGGCGACCCCGTGCACGCGGATCTCAGTGACCCCCACCCCGCCGTCCTTCCGTGGCCCGAGGGCGGGCGCTTACCCGCCCTCCGCCGGACCAATCGCCGGTCGGCACCGGCCCTACTGCTCGCGGGCCCGGTTGTTGCATGATGGCGGGCATGACGGAGACCCCGCATCCCCTGTACGACAGGCACGCCGACACCCTCAACCGTGCGCTGACCGCGATCACGGAGCGGGGCTACTGGTCCGCCTATCCCGAATCCCCCAGCCCTCGGGTGTACGGCGAGACCGCCGCCGCCGACGGTAAGGCCGCCTTCGAGGCGTACCTCGGCGGTGATTTTCCGCTCGACCAGCCCGGCACGGGCGATCGGGTCGCCACCGAGACGAGCCCGTTCGGGGTGGAGTTGGCGGTGCGGTACCCGCACGCCCGGCCCGGTGAGCTGGTCGACGCCGCCTCCGCCGCGCTGCCGGCGTGGCGCGACGCCGGCCCGCAGGCCCGGGTGGGCGTCTGCCTGGAGATCCTCGACCGGCTGCACAAGCACATCTTCGAGCTGGCCAACGCTGTGCAGTTCACCAGCGGGCAGGCGTTCGTGATGGCCTTCCAGGCCGGTGGCGCGCACGCGCTGGACCGGGCGCTGGAGGCGCTGGCGTACGCGTACGCCGAGATGACCCGGCACCCGGGCGCGGCGGGCTGGGAGAAGGCCGCCGGCAAGGGCGACCCGCTGCGGATGACCAAGACGTTCCACGTGGTGCCGCGTGGGGTGGCGCTGGTGATCGGCTGCAACACCTTCCCGACCTGGAACTCGTACCCCGGGCTGTTCGCCTCGCTGGTCACCGGCAACCCGGTGATCGTCAAGCCGCACCCGCGCGCGGTGCTGCCGCTGGCCATCACCGTGAAGTACGCCCGGGAGGTGCTCGCCGAGGCCGGGTTCGACCCGAACCTCATCATGCTGGCGGCCGAGGCGCCCGGTGAGAAGCTCGCCAGTGACCTGGCCCTGCACCGGGCCGTCCGGATCGTCGACTTCACCGGCTCCACCGAGTACGGCGACTGGCTGGAGACGCACGCCCGGCAGGCATCGGTCTACACCGAGAAGGCCGGCCTGAACACCGTCGTCGTCGACTCCACCGACGACTTCGCCGGCATGTGCCGCAACCTCGGGTTCACGCTGACCCTCTACAGCGGGCAGATGTGCACCACCTCACAGAACATCCTCATCCCGGCCGGGGGCATCGAGACCGACCAGGGGCACAAGAGCTTCGACGAGGTGGCCGGCGGGATCGCCGCCGCCGTCGGCAAGCTCACCGCCGACCCGGCCCGGGGTGTGGAGCTGACCGGCGCCATCGTCAACGACGGGGTGCTGGAACGGCTGGCCGAGGTGACCAAGGTCGGCGAGCCGGTGCTGGAGTCGCGGGCCGTGGCCCACCCGTCGTACGCCGACGCGGTGGTGCGTACGCCGACGATCGTGAAGCTGACCGCGGACGACGCGGAGACGTACGGCCGGGAGTGGTTCGGGCCGATCTCGTTCGCCATCGCGACCGACTCGACCGCGCACAGCCTGGAGCTGCTGCGCCGGACGGTCGGCGAGAAGGGCGCGCTCACCGCCGCTGTCTACTCGACCGACGACGCGGTGCTGGACGCAACCGAGGCGGTGGCGGTCGAGGTCGGGGTGCACCTGTCCTGCAACCTCACCGGCGGTGTCTTCGTGAACCAGTCGGCGGCGTTCTCCGACTTCCACGGCAGCGGAGCCAACGCGGCGGCCAACTCGGCGCTGACCGACGGGGCGTACGTCGCCAACCGGTTCCGGATCGTGCAGTCGCGGCGGCACGTCTGAGTTTTCGGTTCTTGTCGGAGGTTTCCGGGGCGGCCCGTTGTGGTCACTGTCGGACATTTCCGGGGCGGCCCGTTGTGGTCGCGGTTGGGGGTTTCCGGGGCAGCCCGACCCGCTTCGGGCGGTCAGGCTTGATCCCTGCGCGGGTCGGGCTGCCCCGGAAACCCGCCGTGGGCGCGGTTGTCGCTTTTGGGGTAGCGCCGTCACTTGCGGCTGGTCTTCGGGGTAGCGCCGTGGGTGCGGAAGTCGTCGGCGTATCCGGCCCGGAACCTCTGCGTTGCGTTGCTGGGCCACGCCGAACTCCCAGCAGTGTTCCTCCAGAAACCCGGCGGCTGCGCCGATCTTGCGGTTTCGGTCGTCGAAATGGGCGAAATGCCGACTTATGTCGGGGCAGAAAGTGCAAGATCGCGGAGAGGGGCAGCTGGGCTTTGTCGATCATGCGGTTGTGGTGCGTGGTTTGTGGTTATATGCGGAACTTGTCACCCACCACAACTCCATGATCGACGGGGCGGGGCGGCGCGGACCGCCTTGGTGGTGCCGGCGGCCGGGCGGTCATCGTTCCGGGGGCGGGTGAATCATTGGGGTCGTTCGTGGGTCAGGCGGGGCGGCGCATCTGTAGCTCGGTCAGGGCTGGGATGGTGGGGTGGGGGACCCGTACCCCGGTGTCCTTGAAGCCCAGGCGCTGGTAGGCGCGGTAGGCGCGGTCGTTGCCGACCACCACCTCCAGCAGCAGTTCCGGCCGGCCGCAGGCCCGCGACCAGGCGGCCACCCCGTCGATCAGCTCGCCGAGCAGGCCACTGCCGCGCCAGGCCGGCGTGACGTACACGGCGTAGATCACGGTCAGTCCCGGTTCGTTCGGGTGGGTCGTACCACCGGCGTGCCCGACCAGCCGGCCGCCCGGGTCGGCGACGAACTGCGCGTTACCGGCGCCGGCCGAGGTGTACGCGACCCGGGCGGCGAACTCGTTGTGCGGTCGGGCCGCGGCGTCCGCCAAGGTCTCCAGGAAGGCCAACGGCGCGTCGGCCAGCATCTCCAGGCGCAGCGCCCGCATCCGCGCGGCATCCTCGGGCCGGACCCGGCGGATCTCGGCGAGCCGCACTGCCGGCGGGCCCTTGTCGGTGGTCATGTCCGCATACCTACCACAGGGCAGGGACGGCTTCTCGCGAGCCGGGCCCGATCGTCGTCATCTCCGGGCCGTCCGGCGACCGTCCCTCCATTTCGCAATGACGCGGGCGGATCCGGTGGCCCGGTAATTCGGCCGATCGGCGCGGTCGGTACCCCTCGGAGTGTGTCTGATTTGTGGCCGTGCGCGGCCGTCAGTCCTCGTGTAGCGTGCGATTTCGGCCACCTGCTTCAATGGCGGTCATCGATCGCTGAGTCGGTGGTCCGGGGCGCCCGGCCGTGCCGTGCGCCGAGTCAGGCAACGCCGGGCAGAGTGAGGGAAGTGCACAGTGGCACAGGGCTCCGTGAAGTGGTTCAACGCCGAAAAAGGCTACGGCTTCATCGCCGTCGACGGCGGGCAGGACGTTTTCGTCCACTTCTCCGCGATCGAGATGGACGGTTACAAGGCGCTGGACGACGGTCAGCGGGTCGAGTTCGAGATCACCCAGGGCCAGAAGGGCCCACAGGCCGAGCACGTACGCGTCATCGGCTGAGCTTCCTGGCCGATCGGCCCGCGAGTCGGGGCTGCGGCAGGGGCGCGCAGCCGGGAAGATCGTGAACCGTTCCAGCCGATGCTGAGGAGCGTTCATGACCGACCAGCCACCCCCGCACATTCCGTCCTCCGGGTCGGGGGAGCCGGAGGAGTCCTCGCCCGCCGGCAGCCCCGGGCCCACCGGCAGCCCCGGGCCCCCCGGGCCGCCGCCTGGCTGGGGGCCGGGCACACCCCCGGCCGGCCCGTCCACCGGCCCCGCCGGTCCGCCGCCGGGCTGGGATCCCGCGCAAGGTGCCTGGGGTGCGGCCCCGCCACCGCAGGGCTGGGCGTTCCCGCCCACCGGGGGCTACCCGCCCGGGTCGGGTCCCTACGGAGGGCAGCCGTGGTACCCGGGGCCGCCGGTCGGCTGGTACCCGCCGGGTTACGGGGCTGACCCGAACGACGCCCTGGTCACGCCACCCGGCGCGGGCATCGGCGGCTGGTTCAACCGGTGCGGTCAAGCGCTGCGCCGGGGCTGGCGGCAGTTGGTGCCGATCATGCTGCTCACCCAGGTGCTGCCGGCGGCGGTGCTCTCGGTGCTCTCCCTCGGGCTGGACCCGTCGGCGAAGTGGGCCGCCCAGGCCGGATCGACGTCGACCCCCGCGCTGCCGGACAATTTCGTCGTCGAACTGCTGAGCCTCCTGGTTCTGCTGCTCGGCGGCAGCATCGTCGTCGGGTTGGTGCAGGCCGTCGGGTGGGCCGCCGGCACCTGGGTGATCACCCAGCAGGCGGCCGGTCAGCCGGCCAGCCTGGAGTCGGCGTTGCGCTACGGCCTGCGTCGGGCACTCGGGCTGTGGGCGTGGACCCTGTTGGTCAGCCTGCTGATCGGCGTCGGCGTCTGCTTCTGCGTCCTGCCGGGTGTCTACCTGGCCTTCGTGCTGAGCATGGCCGGCCCGGTCTATCTCTTCGAACGCCACAACCCGATCGGTCGCTCGTTCCGGATGTTCCACGACCGACTCGGCCTGCTGCTCGGACGGGTGGCCCTGGTGGCCGTTGCGGTGATCGTCGGCACGCTGATCCCCGGCGGCCTGGAGGGGATCGGCACCGGCGCGTTCGGTACGGATCCGTTCTCGTCGGCGGGTACCGCCGCCGGGGCGGTGGTGGTGATCGGGATCACCGCCGTGCTGGCCCTGCCGGCCCACCTCGCGCAGATGATCGGTCTGCTGGTGACGTACGCCGAGCAGCGTGCCCATGAGGCGCCGGTGAACAGCGCTGGACTGGCCGCGGAACTCGGCTGAGCGGCGGCATCGTGCTTGCACTCGGCAGGGGAGAGTGCTAAACAAGTCATTGGCACTCGCATACCGTGAGTGCCAATGGTCGGGACGGTGGGGCCAGGTTGCACCGGCGTGGAGACGCCGGGGCGGCACATGGCCGGTCGTCGCGGGCTATCCGGCCCGGCCGAAGGACGTCGTCGTCGCCAGGTGGCGACGTCCCAAGGTGCGTACACCAGGCGGCCCATCCGGGGCACACATCTCGGGTGGCCCGTGAGTGTCCAGGAGGACAACGCCGTATGGCCAAGATGATCGCGTTCGACGAAGAGGCGCGCCGCGGCCTCGAGCGGGGCATGAACCAGCTCGCCGACGCCGTAAAGGTGACCCTCGGCCCCAAGGGCCGCAACGTCGTGCTCGAGAAGAAGTGGGGTGCCCCCACCATCACCAACGATGGTGTGAGCATCGCCAAGGAGATCGAGCTCGAGGACCCGTACGAGAAGATCGGCGCTGAGCTGGTCAAGGAGGTCGCCAAGAAGACCGACGACGTTGCCGGTGACGGCACGACGACGGCGACCGTCCTGGCCCAGGCCCTGGTTCGCGAGGGCCTGCGCAACGTGGCCGCCGGCGCCAACCCGATGGCCCTGAAGCGGGGCATCGAGGCCGCTGTCGCGAGCGTCTCGGAGGAGCTGTCCAAGCTCGCCAAGGACGTCGAGACCAAGGAGCAGATCGCCTCCACCGCCTCCATCTCCGCTGGCGACAGCACCGTCGGCGAGATCATCGCCGAGGCGATGGACAAGGTCGGCAAGGAAGGCGTCATCACCGTCGAGGAGAGCAACACCTTCGGGCTGGAGCTGGAGCTCACCGAGGGTATGCGCTTCGACAAGGGCTACATCTCGGCCTACTTCATGACCGACCCGGAGCGTATGGAGGCCGTCTTCGACGACCCGTACATCCTGATCGCCAACAGCAAGATCTCGTCGGTGAAGGATCTGCTCCCGATCCTCGAGAAGGTCATGCAGTCGGGCAAGCCGCTGCTGATCATCGCCGAGGACCTGGAGGGCGAGGCCCTCGCCACCCTGGTGGTCAACAAGGTCCGTGGCACCTTCAAGTCGGTCGCCGTCAAGGCGCCGGGCTTCGGTGACCGCCGCAAGGCCATGCTGACCGACATCGCCATCCTCGCCGGTGGCCAGGTCATCAGCGAGGAGGTCGGCCTCAAGCTCGACGCCGCCAGCGTCGACATGCTGGGCCGCGCCCGCAAGGTCGTGGTGACCAAGGACGAGACCACCATCGTCGACGGTGCCGGTGACGCCGAGCAGATCCAGGGCCGGGTCAACCAGATCCGGGCCGAGATCGACAAGAGCGACTCCGACTACGACCGCGAGAAGCTGCAGGAGCGGCTGGCCAAGCTGGCCGGCGGCGTCGCGGTCATCAAGGTCGGCGCGGCCACCGAGGTCGAGCTCAAGGAGCGCAAGCACCGCATCGAGGACGCCGTTCGCAACGCGAAGGCGGCCGTCGAGGAGGGCATCGTCCCGGGTGGTGGCGTCGCGCTGGTGCAGGCCGGCAAGACCGCTTTCGACAAGCTCGACCTGGTCGGCGACGAGGCGACCGGTGCGAACATCGTCAAGGTCGCGCTGGACGCCCCGCTGCGGCAGATCGCCGTCAACGCCGGCCTTGAGGGCGGCGTCGTGGTGGAGAAGGTCCGCAACATCGAGGCCGGTCACGGTCTGAACGCCGCCAACGGCGAGTACGTCGACCTGCTGGCCGCGGGCATCATCGACCCGGCCAAGGTGACGCGTTCGGCGCTGCAGAACGCCGCTTCCATCGCGGCGCTCTTCCTCACCACCGAGGCTGTTGTCGCGGACAAGCCGGAGAAGACCCCGGCTGCCCCGGCTGGCCCGGGTGGCGGGGACATGGACTTCTGAGTCCAGTTCCGACACCGGACGGGGCGGGCCGCTGACGCGGTCCGCCCCGTTCGTCGTCAGGTCGGAAGTGGGCGCTGGTTGCGCCGCTTCTGTGCCCGGCTGTACGGCGGAAGCAGTTGGATCGGTGCGTCCACCATCTCCTGCGGCTCCTCGAGCACCGACGGCTCACCGTCGGTGGTCATCTCGGCCAGTTGCTCGGCGTCGCCGTAGTCGAGCCGGTCGAACGGCAGTTGGCCGGGGAGTTCTTCCACCGGCTTCCAGGTGATCGGCGGGCCGTCCTCGGTCTGGTTGTCATCCGTGGTCATGGCTGCCTCCTCTACCGAAACGGTAGGGGGCGTCGTTGGCCGATGCGGGCGAATGGATCTATGTCCTGTTTGCCCTGGTTATCCCCGGGGCAGGGTTCGCCGGTACAGGAAGAAGACCCGCTCGATCCGCGCACCCGCGCTTCCCGAGTAGAACGGCACCGGTCCTACCCACCCGATCTGTGCCCGGTCCAGCCCCGCCGCCCGCTGGTCGCGCAGGCAGCGCCGCAACAGCACACCACCGATGCCCGACCCCTCCGCGGCCGGTGCGGTGCCCATCGGCCCGAACCAACTCGGCCGGGACGACCCGTACGCGGCGAAGCCGAGCACCTCGCCGTCCCGCTCCGCCAGGTGGCAACCGGCGTCGGCGCGTCCCACCGACCCAGCCAGCTCGCCGTCCCACGTTCCGCCGAAGGTGGACCGCGCGAACGCGGTCAGCGCCGGAAGGTCCGAAGGCTCCGCCCGGCGTACCGTGACGCCCTGGCCGGCCAGCCGCCGCTCCGTCGCCTCGGTGGACCGCAGTGCCGGCGACCCGTCGTACGACAGATCCGCGGTCATGTTCCAGGCGGTCCGGTCCTGCTGGTAGCCGAGCGCGAGGGCGGCGCAGACCGCCGCCGTGTAGCGGACGTCGATCCCCGGCCACGCGTAGTACGGCGGGTTCCCGGCCAACAGCACCTCGGTCGTGCCGCGGTCGGCGAGCACCCGCTCGGCCCGCGACAGCAGCGCCCGGCCGACGCCCCGACGCCGCTGATCCGGGAGGACCGCGACCAGGTCGACGTGCCCGATCCCCGGCTCGATCGACGACACCGAACAGATCAGCACCCCCACCAGGTCCGCATCTCGGTACGCGCCCAGCCCGACCACGGGCCGGTCGGCGGCGGCCCGGGTCCAGAGCACGTCCACGATGGAAGCCGCCTCGGCGGAGTCCTCGGGCAGGTCGAGTGCCTGCTGGCAGAGCTGTACGACGCTGGTGACCAGGTCGGCGGTCAGCTCGGTGACGATGATCTCGGCGTCCATGGTCGCCGACCCTAGATCACCGGATGTCGAGCCGCACCCCCGCCCGTGGGGCGACCATCACCGCTGGGCGGCGCGAACGGCGGCGTAGGCGTCGACCTGGCCGGCGCCGGTGATGTTCGCCGGAGCGCCACAGGCGTCGGAGGGGCTGTCGGAGCGATAGGTGGGCGTCACCTCCGTGGCGGTGTCCCGCAGGATCTGCCGGGTCCGTGTCACGTCGCCGACCAGCGCCGGGTTCGCCGACCACATCAGCGCGACCACCCCGGCCACCTGCGGGGTCGCCATCGACGTGCCGTCCAGCTCGGCGTACGTGCCGCCCGGCATGGCCGACACCACACCCACCCCCGGTGCCAGCACGTCCGGTTTACCCGAGCCGTCCGGCCCCGGCCCGCGCGACGAGAACTCGGCGACCCGCCGCTGGGCGTCCACCGCGCCCACGGTCAGCACGTCCGGGTAGGGGGCGGGCGGATCGTCGATCGAGGCGCACCACGGGCCGGTGTTGCCGGCCGCGGCGACCACGAAGATCCCGGCGGCGTCGAGGGCGGCGGTGGCCGGCCGCAGCACGCGCTGGTCGCAACCCTCGATGGGCGGGCAGCCCCACGAGTTGGTCAGCACCTGCGGGGCGCGCTCGGGACGGCCGTCGGTGAACGGGTCGCCGCCGGCCGGGAAGGGCGCCAACATGAACTGGAGACAGTCAAGGTAGTGCGCGGGGCTGCCGAGGTTGCGGTCCAGGTTGACGCAGGCCACCCACTGCGCGTCCGGGGCCACCCCGATGCCGTCCCGCCCGACCGCGCTGCCCACCGTGTGGGTGCCGTGCCCGCCCTGGTCGGTCGGGCTCCGAGTGTCGTCCCACGGGTCGTACCAGGAGTCGTCCCCACCACGGAAGTTGGCGCGTAGCGCCGGATGGCCGCCGTCCACCCCGGAGTCGGAGCTGCCGACCACGATGCCCGCGCCGGTGACCTGAAGTTGGGACCACACCCGGTCGGCGCCGATCTGACGGATGTTCCACTCCGGGCCGGCGGGCTTGGCCAGGGTGCCCCGGCTCTGCCCGGCCGGGGCCGGCAACGGTCGCAGGCGCTGGCTGACCAGCACCCGCGCCACCTCCGGTCGACGGGCGAGCCACGCCCGGACCGCCGGCCCGCCGTCCACCTCGACCGCGTTGACCAGGTAGTACGACACCGGGTCGAGCCGCAGCCGGTTCAACCCCCGGAGCAGGTCGCCCTGGCTCTGCTCGGCGGTCGTCACCAGCCGCCGGTAGACCTCCGCCGCGCGGGCGTCCCGTCCGGCCCGGCCCGGCGCGGCGGCCGGGAGACCGCTCAAATCGGCCTGCGTACGCAGCACCACGAACAGCCGCTCGCCGTACAGGCCCGGCTGACCGGGGCCGAGGTCGACCGCCCCGAACGCCACCAGCAGCACCACGGCCGCCACCGCGGCGACCCGCCTGCTCGGGGTACGTGCCGTCGGCCGGGCGAGCAGCACGGCGTACCCGATGGCGACCAGGACCGCGACGGCGAGCCCGACGCCGGCGGCGACCGCCACCCAGAACGGGATGTCCCGGGTGCCGACCAGCAGCAGGCTGATCTCTTCCGGGTCGGTGAAGGCCAACGGGCCGAGCGTGGCCAGACCCACGAGCCAACCGGTCGCCGCTCGGCCGGCGCGCGCGGCCTGGGCCGGGTCGGCGGTTGGCCCGGCCCAGAGTGCGGCTTCGGCCGGGTCGGCGGTGGGCCCGGCCCAGAGTGCGGCCTGGGCCGGGTCGGCGGTGGGCCGCCAGGTGGCGGCCCAGAGCGCGGCCAGCGCGAAACCCACCGGCGGCAGGGTCAGCAGCGCGGGCAACTGCGCGCCGGACTGCCCGGTCCCCGCCGCGAGCAGCAGCAGCGCCACCCCGGCGACCAGTCCGCCGACCAACACCAGCCGAGCTGGCCGGGGTGGTCGCCCAACCGCGAACCGGGCCCAGAAGGGGGCGTCCAGCAGCGTCGCGGCGAGCACCCCGAGCGCGGCGGCCGCCAGCAGCGCGAGAGCGGTCTCCAGAAGGCCGCCGAGCGCGCCCAGCCAGGCCCACGGCAGCAGCAGCGCCAACCCGGCGGCCACCGCGAGCAGCGGCACCGGGCCGGCACGGCGCACCCGCCGTCCGGCCGACTCCGCGTTTCCGCTGGCCTCGGGCCGGGTGGCGTCGCCGTCTCTGGCGGCCGCGATCGGCGTGGCGTCGCCGCCTCCGGTGGCCTCGGGCCGGGTGGTGCCTCTGCCCACGACGGTCTCGGGCCGTCCGGCGGCCTCGGGCCGCGTGGTGTCGCCGCCTCCGGTGGGTGCCGGGCCGCCGGCCGGGCCGACCAGCCCGGGGTACGCCCACCGGCGGGTCGACCACCGCACGGCGAGCGCGCTGAGCGACGTGGCGCCGGCCAGCGCGGCGAGGTACGCCTCATGGTGCACCGGCGGCACTGCCCGCAGCAGGGTGAGCACACCGAGTACGAGTGCCCCGATCAACCAGGCCCGCCCGGTGGCCCGGACCGCGCCCGATCGGGGCAGGACGGCCAGCAGCAGGGCGGGCGTGCCGGCCAGCACGACGGTGGCCAGGCCGAGCACCGGCCAGAGCCAGCCGAGCCGGTCCCGTCCGAAGCCCAGCAGCACCTGGTCGGTGAGCCAGCCACCGGTCTGGGTGCCCACGGTGACCGCAACAGTCCAGCAGCCGGCGAGCACGGCCGCGACCACCGGCCACGGGGAACTGCGGTCGCTGGGGCCCTGGTACGCAGGTTGACCTTGCATCCGAGAACCTTACGACTACGAGGAAGGGATTCGACCCGACCGTCGGGTTCCGAGACGCCGAGGAACCGTGCAGATCTTGGACAGTTTCCGTCACGCGATGACGGAAACTGTCCAAGATCTGCGAACGGTCGGCCGGGGGTCGTGTGGCGCGGTCGGCCGGGGGTCGTGTGGCGCGGTCGGGTGGGGTCGGGTGGCGCGGTCGGCCGGGATCGGCCGGGGTCGAGTGGCGCGGTCGGCGGGGTCGGGTGGCGAGGTCGGGTGGCGGGACGTGTCGTGCGGGCTCCGCAGCAGGTGGGCGCGGTGCGGGGCGGGCGGCGAATGTCGACAGGGCGCCTCGACGGTTACGGTGGACAGGTGCGCGACCCGAATGTCTCCCGATCCGTCGCCGGTCAGCTCTCACCGGTCCGCCGTGCGTCCGACCTGCGTCGACTGCGTGCCGAGCGCTTCGACGTGCTGGTCATCGGGGGCGGGGTGACCGGAGCCGGTGCCGCCCTGGACGCCGCGTCCCGTGGCTTGAAGGTGGCGCTGGTCGAGGCGCGTGACCTCGCCGCCGGGACTTCCAGCCGGTCCAGCAAACTCATCCACGGTGGCCTGCGGTACCTGGAGCAGTTGGAGTTCCACCTGGTCCACGAGGCGCTCACCGAGCGCGGCCTGCTGGCCACCCGGCTCGCGCCGCACCTGGTACGCCCGGTGCCGATCATGGTGCCGCTGCCGGCCGGGCGGGGCCTGCGGGACCTGCCGGCCCGGGTCTTCCGGCGTTCGTACTACGGCGCCGGGGTGGCCGCGTACGACGCCTTCGCCGGGCTCTTCGGCGGGGGTCGGGGAATGCCCCTGCACCGTCACCTGACCCGGGAGGGTGCCCGGCGGATCTTCCCGAGCCTGCGGGCCGACGCGCTGGCCGGGGCGATCCGCTACTACGACGGGCAGGTCGACGACGCCCGGCTGGTTGTCACCCTGGCCCGGACAGCGGCCAGCCTCGGCGCCACGGTGGTGAGCAGTGCCCGCGCCGTCGGGTTGATCCGGCAGGCGCGCGAGGTGACCGGCGTCCGCGTCCGGGACCTGGAGGCTCCGCCGGGCTCGCCGGACGCGGAGTTCGAGGTGCAGGCCCGCACCGTCATCGCCGCCACCGGTGTGTGGAGCGACGACATGTCCCGGATGCTCAACGACGTCGGCCTGCGGCCCGGCATCCGGGTGCGCGCCTCCAAGGGGGTGCACCTGGTGGTGCCCCGCTCGGCGATCACCGGTGAGACGGGGCTCATCCTGCGTACGGCGAGTTCGGTGCTCTTCGTCATCCCGTGGGGCGGGCACTGGATCATCGGCACCACGGACACCGACTGGCGGCTGGACCGGTCCCACCCGGCCGCCTCGGCCCGCGACATCGACTACCTCCTCCAGCAGGTCAACACGGTGCTGGAACGGCCGCTGACCACCGCCGACATCGAGGGGGTGTACGCCGGGCTGCGGCCACTGCTGGCCGGCGAGGCCGACTCGACCTCGAAGCTCTCCCGGGAGCACGCTGTCTTCGAGCCGATGCTCGGGCTGCTGCTGGTCGCCGGCGGCAAGTACACGACGTACCGGGTGATGGCGTCCGACGTGGTCGACCGGGCCGTTCGCCGGCTCGGTGGCGCTCGCTCGTCGCGTACCGCCGACCTGCCGCTGCTCGGCGCGGACGGTTACCCGGCGATGTGGCGCGACCGGGCCGACCTGGCCCGCCGGCACGGGGTGCCGGTGGGCGTGGTGGAGCACCTGCTGGAGCGGTACGGCACCCTCACCCTGGACCTGCTGGCGCTGGTCGACGCCGATCCTCTGCTGGCGTCCCCGTTGGCTGGTGCTCCGGAGTATCTGGCGGCGGAGGTCGCCTACGCGGCGCGGGCCGAGGGCGCGCTGCACCTGGAGGACGTGCTGACCCGGCGGACCCGCATCTCGTTCGAGACCAGCCACCGGGGGCTGGAGTCGGCGGAGCACACCGCAGAGCTGATGGGGGCGGTGCTCGGTTGGGACGCGGCCACCCGGGCGCGCGAGGTCGAGCACTACCGGGTTCGGGTGGAGGCGGAGCGGCAGTCCCAGTTGATGCCGGACGACGCGGCGGCGGACGCGGCCCGCCTCGGCGCTCCGGACGTCAGGGGTTACGCGGCTGACCGGGGTGACGACAACCAGGCGGAGCTGCGCTCGTCCGCTCGATGACGAATTGCGACGTTACCGATGGGTAACCATCGATACCGGCCCGGATGGTGGTTTCGAACGCTACCTACGGTGGGGTAGGTTTCCGCGCGTGCTAGCCCGCGCGCGCCCTCGTCTGCTCGTACCCTTGCTCGCCGTCGCGCTCGTCGGCGCCCTGACCGGGTGCTCCCTGTTCGAGGGAGACAAGCCGAGCACCCCGGTGGCGCAACCGACCCCCGGCACGGCAGGTGGCGGCTCGCAGCCGGAGATCCCCACCACTGTGGCCGCCGGTCAGGTGAGCCTGCTCCAGCGGCTCGGCGAGGACGGGCCGATGCGCACCCTGAGCGTCGAGCGGAACGGCGCGTGGCAGTGCGTCGACTGCGCCGGCGACGGCGTGACCTCCCGGGGCACCCTCGCGCCGGAGCTGACCGAACGGCTCCAGGTGCTGCTGGCCAACCCGAAGCTGGCCGACGAGACCGATCAGGCCCGGCGGTACCGGACAACCTGCATCGACGCGCTGACGTCCAGCCTCATCACCTCGACCGGGCTGATCACCTCCCAGGACTGCCCGGGCGAGGAGCTCACGCCGGTCGCCGGGGAGATCCTGCTGCTGCTCACCCAGGCGACACCGGCCGAGGTCAAGGGCTGACCGCAGCCGGTCAGAGCACCTTGCCCGGGTTGAGCAGGCCGGCCGGGTCGAGCGCCGACTTGATCGCCTGGTGCACCCGGACACCGACCGGCCCGATCTCCCGGGCCAGCCAGTCCCGCTTGAGCAGCCCCACCCCGTGCTCACCGGTGCACGTGCCGCCCAGGCCCAGGCCGAGCCGCATGATCTCGTCGAAGGCCCGCCGACCCCGCTCCACGCTCGCCGGGTCGGCCCGGTCGACGACGATGTTCGGATGCATGTTGCCGTCCCCGGCGTGCCCCACCACGCCGATCGGCACCTCACACTCGGCCGCGATCCGGGCAACCCCGTCCAGGAGCGCGGCGAGCGCGCCGCGCGGCACCGCCACGTCGTCGATCACCAGACCGCCGTTGCCGCCCGGGTAGGCGTCCGCCGCGAACTTCTCCATCGCCGGGTGGGCCAGCCGGCGAGCCTGGAGCAGCGCCGCCGCCTCCACCGCGTCGGTGGCCGCGTAGACCTCGTCGGCGCCGACGGCCTGGCACACCTCCGCCAGCACGGCCAGGTCGTCCGCCGCGCGGGAGCCGGTGTCGGCGGCGGCCAGCAACAGGGCCTGCGCGTCGGTCCGCAACCCCATCGGTCGGTACGCCTCGATCGCCCGCAGGTGGGTCTGGTCCAGCAACTCCAGCAGGCTGGGGGTGAGACCGCGAGCCGCGATCTCGGCCACCGCCGCGCCGGCCGTGGCGGTGGATCCGAAGACCGCCACCAGGGTCAGTGAGTCGGCCGGGGCGGGCCGCAGCGCCACGGTCACCTCGGTGATCACGCCAAGGGTGCCCTCCGACCCGACGAACAGTCGGGTCAGGTCATATCCGGCCACCCCCTTGGCCGTACGCCGGCCGGTGCGCAGCACCTCACCGGAGGCGAGCACCACCTCCAGGCCGAGCACGTACTCGGTGGTCACTCCGTACTTCACGCAGCACATGCCGCCGGCGTTGGTGGCCACGTTGCCGCCGATCGTGGACGACTCCCAGGAGCCGGGGTCCGGCGGGTACCAGAGGCCCTGTTCCGCCACCGCCGCGGCCAGCGCCGCGTTGACCACGCCCGGTTGGACCACGGCGATCCGGCTCACCGGGTCGATCTCCCGGATCGCGTTCATCGCGACGGTGCTGAGCACCACCGCGCCGTCCACCGCGTTCGCCGCGCCGGCCAGCCCGGTCCGTGCGCCCTGCGGCACCACCGGTACGCCGTGCCGCGCCGCCGCCTGGATCACGGCGACCACCTGTCCGGTGTCGCGCGGGCGGGTCACCACCAGCGGGACGCCGGCGGCACACAGATCGGCCTCGTCCCGCTGGTGCAGGCGCAGCAGGTCCGGATCGGTGAGCACGGCGTCGTCACCGAGCGCGGCGCGCAGGTCGTCGAGGAGCGCGGTGGGGGCCATGCAGCCGAGGTTAGGGCGGTACCGGGCGATCATCAACATGATCGACTGAGCGGGTTAACGTGGCACCGTGCTCTACCTGGACCGGCCGGCCTGGCCGTGGCGCGGCCGGCTCTGGTCGCACCTGATCAGTGACGTCTCGTACGCCGAGCTGCACGCCTTCGCCGAGGCGCTCGGCGCTCCCCGGCGCGGCTTCGACCGGGACCACTACGACATCCCGGCGGACCGGTTCGCGGCGGCGGTGTGGCTCGGTGCTGAGGTGGTGCCGAGCCGGGAGCTGGTCCGGTTGCTCCGCGCCGCCGACCTGCGTCGGCCGAAGCACCTGGTCAAGCCGCGTTCTCCGGTGCCCCGGTGAGGGCGGCCAGCTCGCGGCGCACATTGTCGCGGGCGGGCTCCTCCCACCGGCTCGCCAGCGGTGGCGACCGGAACAGCGCGGGCAGCGACAGCAGGCCGGTCAGCACGGCGGCCCGCCCAGCCCGGAAGGCAGGCTCCGGCACGTGGGCGTACTCCCGGCGGATCGCCGCCGCGTAACGCTCGTAGCTGGCCGGCGGCGCGGCCAGCACGGCCAGGTCGGCGTCGCAGAGCAGCACGCCGTCCCGGTCGCCCGGCGTCACCGCGTGCCCGGCGGTGAGCAGCACCAGCCGGCGCACCTCGGCCACCGTGGGCCCCGGCACCCCGAGCCCGGTGAGCACGCTCTCGGCCAGCGCGGCGCTGTCCCGTTCGTTGGTGTCCCCGTCGGCCCGGGGGTCGTAGACCGCGTCGTGGAACCACGCCGCCAGCCGGACCGCGTCGGCCCGATCGGCCAGGTCGGCGTGCTGGTCCACCACATCGAGCACCGCCGTCAGGTGGCTCACCGTGTGGTAGTGCCGGTGCGGCTCCCGCCAGCGGGCGATCAACTGCTCGCCGGCGCTGGTGGTGTCCGGACCGGGCCTCGCGCCGGCACCCCGGGCCGCCGCCCGCCACCGGTCCAACAGATCGACCACCGCCCGAGTGTGCCGCATTCACCCGTGACGCGCGGGTAGGGAGGGTTCAGCGGGCCCACCACGGGTAGTCGCGCCCATGGCCGTGGCCCGGGACAAGCGACAGCCGATGGTGCGACGTACCGCGCTGCGCGACGGTTTGGTGGACATCGACGGCGCGCGGATCGCCGAGGCCACCGAACAACTGCGCCACCGCGGCCGGGCCACCCTGCACGACCGGCTGCACCGGGTACGGATGGCCGGCGGACTCGCGGTGCAGGCCGGGCTGGCCGCCGGGCTCGCGTACCTGATTTCGCACAAGGTGCTCGGCAACCCGCAGCCGGTCTTCGCGCCGATCTCCGCGGTCGGCACCCTGGCCGCGTCGGTCGGTCAGCGGTTCCGCCGGACCATCGAGCTGATCGTCGGGGTGGGGGTCGGGGTGTTCGTCGGCGACCTCCTGATCTACCTGCTCGGCACCGGGGCGTGGCAGCTCGGCCTGGTGGTCACCGTGGCGATCCTGCTCACCATCTTCGCCGGAGCGAGCGTGGCCATCGTCATCCAGGCGGCGGCCACGGCGGTGCTGATCGTGACGTTGAGTCCGTCGACCCAGAACCTGGAGATCCCCCGCTTCGTCGACGCGTTCCTCGGGGGCGGAATCGCGCTGCTGGTCACGGCGGTGCTGCTGCCGCTGAACCCGCTCCGGGTGATCAACCGGGCGGCCCGCCCCGCCCTGGACCTGCTCGCCGCCCAGCTCGACGCCACCGCCGACGGGCTGCGCAACCGGGACCGCGCCACCGTCCAGGCCGCACTGGAGAGGCTGCGCAACAACAAGGAGGAGCTGGCCACGCTGGGCGAGGCGATCGAGGGGGCGAAGGAGACCGCCACCCTCTCCCCGGCCCGCTGGCACCGCCGCGACGAACTGACCCACTACGCCGAAGCGGCCGACCCGATCGACCGGGCGATGCGCAACAGCGGCACCCTGATCCGCCGGTCCGTCACGCTGGTCGAGGACGAGGAACCGGTTCCCGATCCGATGCCGGACGCGATCGGCCACCTCGCCGAGTCGGTCCGGCTGCTCAAACACGAGTTCGCCGCCGGTGAGGAGCCCGAGAAGGCGCGGGAGCGGTCGCTGCGGGCGGTCAGCGAGGCCGGCCGGGCGTACGGCGACGGAGTGGGGTTCTCCGGCAGCGTGGTGATCGCCCAGATCCGGACGACAGCGAGCGACCTGCTGGTCGCCTCCGGCATCGAGCAGGAGGAGGCGAACCGGTGGATCCGCACCGCCTTCGGTGAGCAGGAGCGCCCGGTCGGTGAGCCCGCCGAGCCCGGCGAGACGCCGAAGCCACCCACCGCCCCGCCGATCGGCTGAGCGGAAACGACCGCCCGTACGGACCTCAGGCCAGCTCGGCCAGGGCCGCGAGCAGCCGATCCACCTCGGCGGCCGTGCTGCCCAGCCCGATGCTGGCCCGTAGCGCGGTGGGCGGCAGGTCCCGCCGGCCGGTCCGCCCCGCCGCCTCGCCGAGCAGACGCCGGGCCAGCGGGTGGGCACAGAACAACCCGTCCCGTACGCCGATGTGGTGCTCGGCGGCCAGCCGGGTGGCCACCTCGGTGGAGTCCCAGCCGGCGACCACGAACGAGACGATGCCGACCCGGGGCGCGTCCGGGCCGAAGGTGCGCAGCTCGACGACGTGCGGCAGGGCGGCGAGGCCGCTCCGCAGCCGGGCCAGCAGGGCCTGCTCGTGGGCGGCCAGCGCGCTCCGGTCCGCCTCGTCGAGCGCCCTGCACACCGCCGCCAGCGCGACCGCTCCGAGCAGGTTCGGGGTGCCGCCCTCGTGTCGGGCCGGGCCGGTCGCCCAGGTCACGTCGTGGGTGGCCGGCCCGACGTGGCTGGTGGCGCCACCGCCGGCCAGGTAGGGCGGGGCGGCGTCCAGCCAGTCGGCGCGACCGATCAGCACGCCCGCGCCGAACGGCGCGTACAGCTTGTGGCCGGACACGGCCAGATAGTCGACGTCCAGCGCCAGCAGATCGACCGGGGCGTGCGGGGCGAGCTGCGCGGCGTCGAGCGCTATCCGAGCACCGTGCCGGTGCGCCACCCGCGCCAGCTCGGCGACCGGCCACCGCTCACCCGTCACGTTGCTCGCACCGGTCACCGCGACCAGCACCGGCAACGCCGGGCTGCTGCCCCGACGCAGCTCGGTGAGGGCGGCGGCGAGATCACGAACCGCCCCGTCGGGGTCGCTGGGCACCGGCAGCCGCACCGACCCGCGCGGCCAGGGCAGCAGGTTGGCGTGGTGTTCGCCAGCGAACGTGACCACGGTGGTGCCGGCCGGCACGGCCCGTGCCAGCAGGTTGAGCGCGTCGGTGGTGTTGCGGGTGAAAATCACATGATCGTCGGCGCGAGCGCCGAAGAAGTCGCCGATGGTCTGCCGGGCCTGCTCGTACGCGAGGGTGCAGCGCCGCGACAACGCTCCCGCTCCGCGATGCACGCTGGCGTACCAGGGCAGCAGCTCGGCCACCGCGTCGGCGGCGGCCCGCGCACACGGCGCACTGGCCGCGTAGTCCAGGTTGATCTCGCCGGGCACGCCGAGGACGTCGAGCGACGCGGACGGCACGGTGGGCAGGCTGGGCAGCGAGGGGACGAGAGTGACGGACACGCCGGAACCTCCGGGGTCAGGGACCCCGGGTGCGACATCGGGACGGGGTCCGCGCTTGCCCAGCACACCGATCGGGCTGGGCCCGGTCATCACCCGGGGCACCCCACCGCGAACTCGACGAGGGTTGCCGGCCAGCAAGCCGGGGCTTGACGCTGGCGCTCGTGACCTGCCGGCAGCATAGCGGCTACCGATGCGGCCGAACCAGCCGGCGGTGGATGGCTACGCTGACCGCATGGCCGACACCCCGCCCGGTTCACCGCTGCCGCCTGCGCCCGCCGCACCGCCCGCGCCCGCCGGCCCGCCCACGGGCAAGACGCCGCGGATGCCGCTGCGCCGACTGGGCTGGCGGCGGTTCCTGGTGCTGGCCGGGGTGGTGCTGTTGATCGCGGCGTGCGCGGTCTTCATGGTCTTCACGCTCGGCCAGTCGCTCGGTGTGCAGGCCCTGCTGATCGGGGTGGTCGCCGCCATTCTGCCGGTGCCGGTGCTGGTCGGGTGCTTCCTCTGGCTGGACCGCTACGAACCGGAGCCGTTGAAGTATCTGATCTTCTGTTTCGCCTGGGGGGCGTTCGTCTCCACCGCCGCCTCGCTCACCGTGAACGACTTCGCGGCCAACCGCTTCGACGACTGGGGCCTGCCGTCGGCGCTCACCGGGGTGCTGGTGGCGCCGTTCATCGAAGAGCTGACCAAGGCGTTGGGCCCGATCCTGCTGCTGGTGTTCCGCCGCCGCGAGTGGTCGGGGATCACCGACGGCCTGGTCTACTGCGGGCTCGCCGCGGTCGGCTTCGCGATGGTGGAGAACATCCTCTACCTGGGTGGGTTGGGCTATGCGTCCGGTGCCGACCGGTACGGCCCGGCCACCGGCATCCAGCAGGTCATCGCGATCTTCATCCTGCGGATCCTGCTGTTCGGGTTCGCCCACCCCCTCTTCACCTCGATGACCGGTGTGGGGTTGGGTATCGCCTCCCGGACGGCGGACCGGCGCATCCGGGTGCTCGCGCCGATCGCCGGTCTGCTGCTGGCGATGATGCTGCACGGCACGTGGAACCTGCTGCCCACGCTGACCCAGGCCACCGGCGAGGCCATCATCATGCTGTACGGCTTCCTGGGTCTCATGGTGCCGGTCTTCTTCGGCACCGTGGGGCTGGCGCTGTGGCTGCGCGCCTGGGAGGGGCGGCTCACCGAGCGGGTCCTGCCCGACTACGTACGCGCCGGCTGGCTCAGCCCGCCCGAGGTGGCCGCCCTGAGCAGTCTCGGCCGGCGGCACGCGGCCCGGAGTTGGGCGCGACGGGTGGCCGGCGACGCCGGGGTACGGGCGATGCGGGGTTACCAGTCCGCCGCCACCCGGCTGGCCCTGCTGCGCGACGGGGCCCTGCGCGGCCTGGACCGCAAACCCGCCGACCAGGAGCGGACCGCCCGCGAGGAGCGGGAACTGCTGGACGCGATCACCGAATACCGGTCGTTCTTCGTGGGTCGGGACCCGCAGGCTCCGGCGGGGGTCTGGGACGGCACCCGCTACCAGCTGCGCTTCCCGGACGGCACCGAGCGCGCGGTGGACGCGCCGGACGAGCCGGTCGTACCGATCCCGGTGGTGCTGTCGCCCGCCCCGGCTCCGGCGGGCTACCCCCCGCCCGCCCCGCCCGGCTGGCCCGCCCTGCGCCCACCCTCCCCCTGGCCCCCAACCCACCCCTAACCCGCCGCCGCCCGCCCACCCACGCCCAGCCCGCCCCGAACCACGGCGAGCCTGCCCCCGCCCTCGCGCCCCCACCCCACCCCGCGTCGATCTTGCAGTTTCGGTTGTCGAAAAGCGTGGAATGCCCCATACGTCGGGACAGTAAGTGCAAGATCGCGGACGTGGGGTGTGAGCGACTCGCGCGTGGCGTGACGCGTGGGGGCGGCGGACGGGTTCCGGGCGGGTGGCGCGTGGCGTTACCCGCGTGACGCGTGCGCGTGGTCTGGCTTTGGTTCAGGTCATCAGGGAGGTGAGGAAGTCACCGAGGCCCTGGAACATCGCGATCAGCGCGGCGCCGATCGCCCGGAACATCTGCGCGGCACCGTCCGGCCGGAAGGCCATGAAGTAGATCAGGAACGCGACACTGCCCCAGGTCAAGAGCTTCTTCACGAATACCGGCATCGTCCCTCCCCAGGGCCACGGTCGCCGGATGGCTTCCCGTCGTGCGGCTGGGCAAACGGTGCGCGACGGGGCCTGGTGACCGAGGAAGGGGCGTCAGAGGTAGAGACCGAGGAAAGTGCGTCAGAGGTGGAGGCCGGCCGAGGGACGTCAGAGGTAGAGGCCGGTCGAGTCGTTCTCGATCCGCTCGGCGGCCACGGCGTGCACGTCCCGCTCCCGTAGCAGCACGTAACCGCGACCGTGCAGCTCGACCTCGGAGCGCTCGTCCGGGTCGAAGAGCACCCGGTCGCCGGAGACGATGGCGCGCACGTTCGGCCCCACCCCGACCGCGGTGGCCCAGGCGAGGCGCTTGCCGACAGCGGCGGTCGCCGGAATGACGATGCCGGCGGTGGAGCGGCGTTCGCCGTCGCTGCCCTCCATCCGTACCAGCACGCGGTCGTGCAGCAGGCGGATCGGCAGGCCGGCGTCGAGATCGTTGTCGGCGGTCACGTCGCAGACGCTACCGTGTGGCCATCGGTGGCCGACCGGTGGTTACGCCGGAGGTGGTCGGGGCATTGTGTGGCGGATCCCCCCTACGGTGCTGGGAACGGACGTATGCTGTCCGACCTGTCGCTGTCGGCGGGCCGGGTTCTCTGCCAGGAGGTGCGCTTGAGCCGCTTCGAGCGGGTACGCGGGCGGCTTCGCCGCGCCTACCAGTCACGACAGGAGTCGGCGCGGGCCGACGAGGGCACCTCGAGTGACGCGTTGAACGACGTGTCGGGGGCGGCCCGGGTGGCGTCGCCGGCCGTGCCGGGGCCGACCGCGCCGTCGAGCGCCACCGTCTACGGCGCGGAGCCTCCGGTCGACCTGCACAGCTCCACCTCCAGTCGGGACGACGCCGACGTTCCGCACGGGTTGCGGATCGCCGCCGCGTGGTGTTGGCGACTGATCGTGATCGGCGTGGTGGCCTGGGCGCTGCTGCGGATCGTCGGCACGGTCAAGATCGTGATCATTCCGCTGGCCATCGCGCTGCTGCTCTCCGCGCTGCTCGCCCCTGCGGTGGGCTGGTTGCTGCGGGTCCGGTTCCCCCGGTCGCTGGCGACGGCGGTGGTGCTGGTCGGCGGCCTGGCCGCGGTGATCGGCACGCTGACGCTGGTGGTCAACGAGTTCATCCGTGGCGTACCGGAGCTGAGCGAGAAGTCCTCGGAGGGCGTCCGGCAGATCCAGAACTGGCTGAAGACGGGCCCGCTGCATCTCTCCGACACCCAGCTCGACCGGTACATCGACGAGGCGCAGGCCTGGATCAACAACAACACCTCGAGGTTCACCAGCGGCGCGCTGAGCACCGCCGCGACGCTGGCCGAGGTGCTGACCGGCACGCTGCTGGTGCTCTTCGCGACGTTCTTCTTCCTGCGCGACGGCAACCGGATCTGGCGCTTCCTGGTCCGGCTGCTGCCGGTGGCCGCCCGGTGGAAGGTCGACGACGCCGGTCGCGCCTCCTGGCAGACGCTTGTCGCCTACGTCCGCGCGACGGTGCTCGTCGCCTTCATCGACGCGGTCGGCATCGGCATCTTCCTGGTCGCCTTCGACATCCCGTTCGCCTTCCCGCTGGCCGCGCTGGTCTTCCTCGGCGCGTTCATCCCGATCGTCGGCGCGGCGCTCTCCGGCGGCGTGGCGGTGTTGGTGGCCCTCGTCGACAGCGGCCCGGTCACCGCGTTGATCATCCTCGCTGCGGTGATCGTCGTGCAGCAGGTGGAGGGTCACATCCTGCAACCGCTGATCATGGGTCGGGCGGTCGCCCTGCACCCGCTCGCGGTGATCATCGGTATCGCCGCCGGCGTCGTACTCGCGGGCATCACCGGCGCGCTGGTCTCCGTGCCGCTCATCGCGGTGCTGAACACCGCGGTCCGCCGGCTTGCCGCCCGCAGGGTGCCGGACACCCCGCCCGACGCCGTGGTCGTCGCCTCCCAGGCCCCCTGAAGTCGGGCGCCGGCGCTCGCCGCGGGCCCGCTTGATCACGCACGAACATGGAAAGAGTGGCCTCCCGCAGCGCGGAGGCCACTCTTTCCATGTTGCAGCGCGATCCTGCCGCGCGGTGCGACGGAACCGGCGGGGGTGGGCGTCAGGACTTGGCGAGGCGTTCCAGGGCGCCTCGGGCCACCTCGGGGCGGGTCGTGTACCAGAACGGGGGCAGCGAGCGGCGCAGGAACGGCCCGTAGCCTCGCGCCGTCTCCAGCCGGGAGTCGAGCACCGCGACCACGCCCTTGTCGCCGGTCGCCCGGATCAGCCGGCCGACGCCCTGCGCCAGCCGCACCGCCGCGATCGGCACGCTGACCGCCGCGAAGCCGGAGCCGCCGCCCGCGTCCACCGCCGCCGCGCGGGCCGCCGCCAGCGGTTCGTCCGGGCGGGGGAAGGGCAGCCGGTCGATGACGACGAGCTGACAGGCGTCGCCCGGCACGTCCACCCCCTGCCAGAGCGACATCACCCCGAACAGGCAGCTGGCGCGCTCCTCGCGGAAGCGACGCACCAGCAGCGGCAGCGCCTCCTCACCCTGGAGCAGCACCGGCAGGTCGGTCCGCGCGCGCAACAGCTCCGCCGCCTGCTGCGCGGCCCGCCGGGAGGAGAAAAGCCCGAGAGTACGACCACCGAGCGCCTCGACCAGCCCGAGCAGTTCCTCCCCGGCAGCCTCGGGCAACCCGGAGACGCTGGGGCGGGGGAGGTGCGCGGCGACGTACAGGATGCCCTGCCGGGCGTAGTCGAACGGCGAACCGACGTCGAGTGACCGCCACCCGGGGCCCTCGGTGGCCGGGACGACGGCGTTCGGGGTGACGTCGCCGGTGAGGCGACGGCCGGGCGCCTCGGCGGCCGGCCGGCCGGGGCCGGTGCGGGCGGCCTGTGCGGCCGCGGCGGGGGTCGGCGGGGCGGGCGGTGGCGCGTCCAGCCCGAGGGCGCGGGCGACCGTGTCGAACCGGCCGCCCAGCGCCAGGGTCGCCGAGGTGGCCACGACGGTGCGTTCGTCGTAGAGGTGGGTGGCGAGGGTGCCGGCCACCGACAGCGGCGCGACCACCAGCGCCCGGCGGTTGCCGCTGTCGTTCTTCTCCACCCAGGCCACGTCGTGGTCGCCTTCCTCCAGCAGCCGCTGGGCGGTGGTGGAGAGCTCGTCCAGGGCGGCCTTGGCCTGCTGCTTGCGGACCGGGTCGGGGTCGTCGGCCTTGATGTCGCCGATCGCGTCCAGGGCTGAGCGGGTCGCCGCGTCGAGCAGCGTGCACGCCTCGCGCAGCGGCGTCGGCAGCCCGGCGGTGATCCGCCCGGCCGGGGCCTCGGCCAGCCCGACCGCCAGGGCGTCGCCAGCAGCGGTGAGCGCCTCGGCGGTCTCCGGGCGCAGCAGCGTACGGGCCCGCCGGGTGGTCCGGTCGATCAGCTCGGGCACCAGCTCCGCCTGGGCGGCGGAGGAGACCCGGTCGGCCAGCTCGTGCGCCTCGTCGACGATGAGCAGCTTGTGCGGCGGCACGATGTGCCGGTCGGCGAGCATGTCGACGGCGAGCAGGCTGTGGTTGGTCACCACGATGTCGGCCTCCCGGGCGCGGGCCCGCGACGCCTCGGCGAAGCACTCCTGCCCGAACGGGCAACGGGCCGCGCCGACGCACTCGCGGGCCGGCATCGACACCAGCCGCCAGGCCTGGTCCTCGACGCCCGGGTCCAGCTCGTCCCGGTCGCCGGTGGCGGTCTTCTCGGCCCAGTCGCGCAGCCGCTCGATCTGCTTGCCCAGCCGGCCCGCCTCACCGAGCCACTTCACCGGCTGGGCCGGGCCAGGCTTGCCGAGCGTCCCGCCGCCGGGGCGCGTCGCGGGGGCGTCGAAGAGGGTGTCCTCCGGCTCCTCCTCGGTGGAGTTGTCCAGTCGGGCGAGGCAGAGGTAGTGGTGGCGGCCCTTGAGCACGGCGAAGGTGGGTCGACGGCCGAGCACCGGCTCGACCGCGTCGGCGAGCCGGGGCAGGTCGTGGTCGACGAGCTGGGACTGCAACGCCAGGGTGGCCGTGGAGACCACCACCGGACCGTCCACAGTGAGCGCCGGCGCGAGGTACGCCAGCGACTTGCCGGTGCCGGTGCCCGCCTGCACGAGCAGATGCTCGCCGCCGGCCACGCACTCCTCGATCGCCGTGGTCATCTGCAGTTGGCCGGGGCGCTCCGCGCCGCCGGGCACCGCGCCGACCGCCGCCGCCAGCAGCTCGGTGCCACTGGGTCGGGCACCCCGCCGCCGGCCCTTCGCACGGGCCGACGGGGTGGCGGAACCGGTGGCGGTGCGGGGCGGAGTCACCGTGCGACGGTACCCGGCGCCGCCGACACCGACCGCGCCCATCCGCCGCGTGGCGCGATGCCGACCGGGGCGGGGCGTCGGGGCCGACCCCGTCCGGTTACGGCCACGCTACGACGCGTTGGGCTGTATCGGTTAGGGTGCGAATCATGCCGAGCGACATGGTCCGAGTGATCTACCGCAAGTACGACGGCAGCGCCCACCGCGACTACCCGGCCCGGCGGCTCACCGAGGACGATCTCGGCGTCTGGCTCGGCGTGCCCGAGGGCACCGAGTCGGTCTACCACGGCCGGCCCTCGGTGGAGAAGATCCCTTTCGTGCTGTTGGTGCCACACCGTGCCTGGTGGACGGCCATGTTCAACCCTCCGCCCCGCACCAGCGAGGTCTACTGCGACATCACCACCCCGGCCCGCTGGGAGTCCGACGACACGGTCCACCTGATCGACCTGGACCTGGACGTCGTCCGGCGTCGGGCCACCGGCCTGGTGGAGCTGCTCGACGAGGACGAGTTCGCCGAGCACCGGGCCCGGTTCGGCTACCCGGACGACGTGGTGGCCGAGGCGGAGGCCGCGGCGCAGCGGCTGTTGAGGGCGCTCGGCGACGGCACCGAGCCGTTCGCCACCGCGTACCGCAAGTGGTTGGCCCTGGTGGTCTGAGGCCGCACGGCCGGTCTGGCCGGCTCACCAGCGTGGCGGCCAGGCGTCGTCGGCGTCCAGTGGTGGCAGGTCGGCCAGCTTCTCCGGGTTGAGCTGGTTGTAGATGGCGGTGATCCGGCCCTGGTCGACGGCGAACGCGGTGACCAGGCGGATCGGTCGCCCGTCGGTGTGCGTGGTCTCCAGCTGTAGGCCGAGGATGCCGTCGACGAGCACGGGCCGCGCCAGCACCCGGTCGGTGTACCGGCCGGTCCGGCCGAACAGGCCGAGCGTGAGGCGGGCCACGGGGTCCGCGCCGAGGATCGGCCAGCGGGCGGCCGGGAAGTGCCCACCCGAGTCGCCGACGAAGACCACGTCCGGCGCGAGCACCTGAAGCAGCTGATCCAACTCGCCGGACTCGGTGGCGGCGACGAACGCTTGGAGCACCCGACGCTGCTCGGCCGGGTCGGCGGTGTGCCGGGGTACGTCCGGAGAGGTGACCGCCCGCCGGGCCCGGGAGGCCAGCTGCCGGGCCGCCGCCTCGGTGGTGCCGAGCACCCCCGCGACCCGGGCGAACGGCAGCGCGAACACGTCGTGCAGAACGAGGGCCACCCGTTGTTCCGGCGCGAGCCGCTCCAGCACCACCAGCAGCGCCGTGCCGACCTCGTCGGTACGCACCGCCCGCTCCGCCGGGTCGGGCGCGTAACCGTCGACCGGTGGCCGGTCGCCCAACGGGCTCACCACCGGCTCCGGCAGCCACTGCCCCGGGTACGCCTCCCGGCGGACCCGGGCCGAGCGGAGCACGTCGAGGCAGATCCGAGCGCAGGTGGTGGTCAGCCACGCGGACAGGTCCCGGATCTCGGCGCGGGCCGCCGGGTCGGCCAGCGCCCCGGCGTAGCGCAGCCAGGTCTCCTGCACGGCGTCCTCCGCCTCGCTGCGGCTGCCCAGCATCCGGTGGGCCACCGCCAGCAACCGGCCCCGCTCGGCCTCGAACTCCGTCGCCAGCTCCCGCACGACCCACCACCCCTTCCGGTCGGCGTCCCGGACTACATCCTCCCGCCGAGTGGCCCCGCCGGCTGCCCCGAGACGGCTCGCGAACCGGCTCTGGCCGTGGGCGCAGGTCGGTCGGTGCCGATCCGCGGGCCAGGGTTCGGAGGTGAGCCTCGGCGGGCGGAACGGCCCTGGGTGGGCGATGATCCGTGCATGAGCGCACCCCAGCAACGGCAGGTCGTGGCACCCGAGGGCGGTTCCGTGCGGGACCTGCTGCGGGTCACCGCGCCGGTGGATCTCGGCGCGATCGACCCGCGGTCCATGCCCGGCCTACCGGGGCCGGCGGGCCACGGCGAGCACCGTAAGACCTGGGCGCGGGAGCAGGTCGAGCTGGTCGGCGAGGAGCTGGGCCGACAGCAGGAGATGCTCTTCGCCATGGCCAAGACCGGGTCGGAGCGGCCGGCGCGTCGGGTGCTGCTGGTGCTCCAGGCCATGGACTGCGGCGGCAAGGACGGCACGATCAAGCGGGTGGCCGGCGCGATGAACCCGCTGGGCCTGCACATCCGCTCGTTCGGGCCGCCGACCCGCCAGGAGCTGCGGCACGACTTTCTCTGGCGGATCCGTCGGGAGCTGCCACCGCCGGGGTACGTGGGGATGTTCAACCGTTCGCACTACGAGGACGTGTTGATCGCCCGGGTCGGCTCGCTGGTGCCGGAGACGACCTGGCGTGCCCGCTATGACGAGATCAACTCGTTCGAGCAGGAGCTGACCGAGGGCGGCGTCACCCTGATCAAGGTGATGCTGCACATCTCCTACGCCGAGCAGGGCAAGCGCCTGATGGACCGGCTCACCGACCCGCGTAAGCACTGGAAGTACAACCCCTCCGACATCGACTCGCGGGGGCGCTGGGACGACTACCAGGCCGCGTACGCCGAGGCCCTGAGCCGGTGCGCCACGGACGCCGCGCCCTGGTTCGTGGTGCCGGCGGACCGCAAGTGGTACCGGGACTGGGCGGTCGCGCACCTGCTGCGTGAGACGTTCGACACGCTCGACCTCGGGTATCCGGCTGCCGATTTCGACGTTGCACGGGAGCGGAAACGGCTTCTGGCTGGGAGAGCGGGTACGGGTGGGACGGCCGAGATGAACGGCAGGTGAACGAGCGGTGAATGACGCCTGGCCAGGGGTGGGCCGGCGAATTCCCGGATCCGCCGTTTCCTAGCATTCACCGAGCGGGCACCCGTTGGGCACCGCCACCCTTCCACCGACGCGACGAGGTCTGTGCTGTGAAGTTTTCCTTCCGCCCCACCGAGGGCGCCTTCTACGAGCTCTTCACCAGGGCCGCGCAGAACCTGGTCCGGGGCACCGCGCTGCTCAACGAGCTGGCCCTGCCCGGCGTGGACGTGCAGTCCGTCAGTGAGCGGCTGACCGAGGTCGAGCACGACAGCGACCAGATCACCCACGACCTCTACAAGAAGATCAACTCGACCTTCATCACCCCGTTCGACCGGGAGGACATCTACCGGCTCGGCTCGTTGCTGGACGACGTGATGGACCACCTGGAAGCGGTGGGCGACCTGCTCTACCTGTACGGGTTGACCGAGCTTCCGGCGCTGCCCCGCGAGCTGCACGAGATGGTCAACGTGCTCGACCAGCAGGCCAAGCTGACCGCCGACGCGATGCCCCGGCTGAAGTCGATGAAGGATCTCGAGGACTACTGGATCGAGTGCAACCGGCTGGAGAACGAGGGCGACCGGATCAACCGGCAGCTGCTCGTCCGCCTCTTCTCGGGTGAGTACGACGCGTTGACGGTGCTGAAGATGAAGGAGGTCGCCGACGAGCTGGAGGCTGCCTGCGACGCCTTCGAGCACGTGGCCAACACCGTCGAGACCATCGCCGTCAAGGAGTCCTGAGCCGGTGTCCCCTGAACTCATCGCCGTGCTGGCGGTGATCGCGGTGGCCCTGGCGTTCGACTACACCAACGGCTTCCACGACGCCGCCAACGCGATCGCCACAAGCGTCTCCACCCGGGCGCTGACACCCCGGATCGCCCTGGCGCTCGCCGCGGTCGGCAACTTCATCGGCGCCCACTTCGGTGCTGGCGTCGCCAAGACCGTCGGCGACGGTCTGGTCACCCTCCCCACCGGGGTGAGCAGCCTCGGCGTGGTCTTCGCCGGGGTGCTCGGAGCGATCGCCTGGAACCTGATCACCTGGTACTTCGGTCTGCCCTCGTCGTCCTCGCACGCGCTCTTCGGTGGCCTGGTCGGTGCCACTCTGCTCTCCACCGGCGGCATCGTGCAGTGGGTCAACATCGGCGAGAAGGTGCTGCTGCCGATGGTGCTGTCGCCGATCGTCGGCCTCACCCTCGGTTACCTGCTGATGCTGGCCATCCTGTGGCTGTTCCGGAAGGGGCAACCGGGCAAGCTCAACCGGGGCTTCCGTTGGGCGCAGACCGCCTCGGCGGCCGCCATGTCGGTCGGCCACGGCATGCAGGACGCCGCCAAGACCATGGGCATCGTGGTGCTGGCGCTCTACACCGGCGGTTTCCAGGAGAGCAAGACGCACATCCCGGGCTGGGTGTTCTGGACCTCGGCGACGATGCTCGCCCTCGGCACCTACGCCGGCGGCTGGCGGATCATCCGTACCCTCGGTCGCAAGATCATCGACCTGGGTCCGCCGGAGGGCTTCGCCGCCGAGACCGTCGCCAGCGCGGTGCTCTACTTCAACGCCCTGGTCCTGAAGGCCCCGATCTCCACCACCCACACGATCACTTCGGCGATCATGGGTGTGGGCGCGACCAAGCGACTCTCCGCGGTTCGCTGGAACGTGGCCGGCAACATCGTGCTCGCCTGGATCATCACGTTCCCGGCCGCCGCGCTGATCGCCTGCGTCACGTACCTGCTGGTCCGGCCGCTCTTCGGCTGAGTCGACGACAGGGCCCCCGGTCACGGTTCAGCCGTGGCCGGGGCCCTTGCGTTGTTCCGCTGTTCAGACGTAGCGCACGCCGATCTGCTCGCGGACCGTGTCCAGCAGGGTCATCACCTCGAGGGTCGTGGCGTGCGGCACCGCAGGGCTCTCGGTCAGGCCGGCAGCCAGGCAGCGCTGCACCTCGATCGCCTCGTACTGGTAGCCGTTGCCGGCCCCGTCGGCGACGATCGTCTCCGGCTCCGCGCCGGCCCGGTGCAGGGTCACCGAACCCGGCCGGAAGAACGGCTCCGGCAGATCGATCCGCCCAGTGGTGCCGGTGATCGAGGCGGTCTGTCCGCTCAACCCGACCATGCCGCAGCTCAGTGTCGCCAGGGCTCCGGTGTCGTAGCCGAACAGCATGCCGGTGTTCTCGTCGGTCCCCTCCGGGCCGAGCTGCGCCCAGGACCTGATGTGCTGCGGCACCCCGAGCAGCAGGTGGGCCAGGCTGATCGGGTAGATCCCCAGGTCGAGCAGGGCACCGCCGCCCAGCGCCGCGTTGCGCATCCGGTGCTCCGGGGGGAACGGCCCGGCCACCCCGAAGTCGGCCCGGACGCCGGTCACCGTGCCGATCGCCCCGTCCGCGATCAGCTCGACGACCCGCAGGATCATCGGATTCAGCCGCATCCACATGGCCTCCATCAGGAAGACGCCGGCGGCGCGGGCGGTCTGCACCAACTCGGTGCTGGTGGCCAGGTCGAGGGTGAACGGCTTCTCCAACAGCACCGCCCGCCCGGCGGTGAGGCAGGTCATCGCCGCCTCGTAGTGCGCGGAGTGCGGGGTCGCCACGTAGATCGCGTCCACCTCCGGGTCGGCGGCCAGCTCCACCCAGGAGCCGTGGGCGCGCTTCGCGCCGTACGTGTCGGCGAAGCGCTGTGCGCTCTCCACGGCACGGGAACCGACCGCCACCAACTCGGCGTCCGGCACCAGCCGGAGGTCTTCGGCGAAACGGCTGGCGATGTGGCCGGTGGCCAGGATGCCCCAACGAGTCATGCCGGAACGCTAGCCCAGCCAGGTGAACCGCCCGCTGCCCGGCCTGCGACGCAACCACATCGCGGGCCCGGCGCCTCGGGCCTGATGTCCTGATGAGCGTGATGACTCTGAGACATCTTGATGTCTCAGAGTCATCACGCTCGAATCGCCGACCGCGCCGACCGCGCCGACCGCGCCGACCGCGCCGACCGCGCCGACCGCGCCGACCGCGCCGACCGCGCCGACCGCGCCGACCGCGCCGACCGCTTCATGGGCCCGGCGCGCGGCCGGCGTTCCCGCAGGCGGGAACTAGGCTCGCGGGCATGACGATCGACAGTGACGGCTTCCCCGCCCCGGCCGCCCTGGTCGAGCACGCCCGCCGGTTCCAGGCCGAGGGCGGCACCCCGGCGACGCCACGGGTCGCGGCCACCGTGTTGCTGCTGCGTCCGACCGACGCCGACTTCGAGGTGTACGTCATCCGCCGGGTCGCGGCGATGACCTTCGGCGGGATGTACGCCTTCCCCGGCGGCGGGGTGGACCGCTCCGACTCGGAGGCGCACCTGGACTGGGCCGGCCCGACGCCGGGCGAGTGGGCGGACCGTCTCGGAGTGGCCCCGCAGGCCGCTCAGGCGGTGGTCTGCGCGGCAGCACGGGAGGTCTTCGAGGAGGCCGGCGTGCTGCTGGCGGGCTCGAACCGGGAGACCGTGGTGGGCGACGTCAGCGGCGACGACTGGGAGGCGGCCCGACAGGATCTGGAGGGACGCCGGCTGGGCTTCGCGGCGCTGCTCGCCGACCGTCAGCTGACCCTTCGGTCGGACCTGCTGCTGCCCTGGAGCCGGTGGATCACTCCCGAGTTCGAGCCGCGCCGCTTCGACACGTACTTCTTCGTCGCCCTGTTGCCGGCGGGCCAGCGGACCCGCGACGTCTCCGGCGAGGCCGACCACACCCTGTGGATCCGTCCGGCGGACGCGCTGGCCCGCGCGCGGGCCGGCGAACTGACCATGCTGCCGCCGACCCTGGTCACGTTGGCCCAGGTGGCGGCTGCCGGCGACCTGGCCGGGGTGGCGCGGGTGGCGGCCGATCGGGACGCCGTCACTCCGGTCATCCCGCGCCTGGACCTGCCCCCGGACGGTGAACCGCGCTTCGTCCTGGGCTGACCCCGAAGGCCGACCGAACCAAGATCGTGCTCGATCCTCGAAGTAGTGGTCTGGTCGCGCGGAGGAGGCCACTACTTCCATGTTCCAGCGCGATCTTGGCGTGGGGGCAGGCGGACAGGTCGCCGCAGGGGAAGCCGGGGACGAACATGGCACCGGCGCCCACGCCGGGAGGGCGGGGCGCCGGTGACCGGACGTGTTCGATTCAGCCGAAGCGGCCGGTGATGTAGTCCTCGGTCTTCTTCACGCTCGGGTTGCTGAAGATCTTCTGGGTGTTGTCGTACTCGATCAGCCGGCCCGGGTCGCCGGTCTTCTCGATCGAGAAGAAGGCGGTCCGGTCCGAGACCCGCGCTGCCTGCTGCATGTTGTGCGTCACGATGATGATCGTGAACTTGTCCTTGAGCTGGAACATCAGGTCCTCGATCGCCAGCGTGGAGATCGGGTCCAGGGCGGAGCACGGCTCGTCCATCAGGACGACCTGCGGCTCGACCGCGATGGTCCGGGCGATGCAGAGCCGCTGCTGCTGACCGCCGGAGAGGCCCGCGCCGGGCTTGCCCAGCCGGTCCTTGACCTCGCCCCACAGGTTCGCGGCGCGCAGGGCCTTCTCGGCCGCGTCCTCCAGGATCGACTTCTTGCGGACCCCGTTGAGCTTCAGCCCGGCCACCACGTTCTCGAAGATGCTCATGGTGGGGAAAGGGTTCGGCCGCTGGAAGACCATGCCGATGGTGCGCCGGACCGCCGTGACGTCCACGTCCCGGTCGTAGATGTCCTGGTCGTCGATGGTCAGGCTGCCCTCGACCCGGGCACCCGGCAGCACCTCGTGCATCCGGTTGATCGACCGCAGGAACGTCGACTTGCCGCAACCGGACGGCCCGATGAGAGCGGTGACCGTCTTCGGCTCGACCGTCAGGTTGATGTTCTCGATCGCCTTGAAGCCGCCGTAGTACGCGGTGACGTTCGAGGCGGAGACGCGCTTGGCCATTGTGGTACCTCCGGGGTTCATCGGCTGAGCCTGTTGCGACGGGCCAGCAGCTTCGCCGCGATCGTCAGGATGAGCACGAGGGCGACCAGGGTGAGTGCCGCGGTCCACGCCCGTGCCGGTGCGTACTTCGACGCGTCGCCGGCCTGCTGGTAGACGAAGAGGGACAGCGACGACTGGTTGTTCTCGAAGGGGTTGGTGTTGATCGCGGCGCCACCGCCGGCGACCAGCAGCACCGGAGCGGTCTCGCCGGCCGCGCGGGCGATGGCGAGCATGACGCCGGTGACGATGCCGGGCAGCGCCGTCGGCAGGACCACCCGCAGGATGGTCTTCCACTTGGGTACGCCGAGCGCGTACGCCCCCTCGCGCAGTGGCGCCGGTACGAGGCGGAGCATCTCCTCGGTGGAGCGGACGATGGTGGGCAGCATGAGCACGCTCAGGGCGAGCGCGGCGGCGAAGCCGGAGAAGCTGGGCCGACCGTCGTTGAACCACGGCGACACGATCAGCACCCAGAACGCCAGCACGAAGAGGCCGGAGACGATCGACGGGATGCCGGTCATCACGTCCACGAAGAACCGGATCGCGAAGGCGAACTTGCCCCGCCCGTACTCGACGATGTAGATCGCGCAGAGAACGCCGAGCGGGACGGTGATCAGGGTGGCGATGCCGACCTGCTCCAGCGTGCCGACGATGGCGTGGTACGCGCCGCCGTTGGCGTCCCGGGCCCCGATGTTGTTCATCGAGGTTTGGAAGAAGTTGACGTCCAGTCGGTCGGCGCCCTTGCTGACCAGCGTCCAGACCACCGACACGAGCGGCAGCACCGCCAGCACGAAGGCGGAGTGGATCAGCGCGCTCCAGGTGCGGTTGCGGGCCGATCGGCGCCCCTCGACCGCGTTGGCGGCGGCGAAGAGCCCGACCAGGTAGAGGATCGCGCCGAGGACGACCACGAGGATCGGGCCGCCGATGCTGGTGCCGTAGACGACCACGGCGGAGAGCGCCAGGGCCGCCACGGCGATGGCCGGTGCGGCGTACCAGGGCAGTCGCTTTGCCCGCAGCGAGTCGGGCTGGGCCGGCGGCCGGGTGCGGTGGGAGGTGGCGGTTGTGGTCATGCGGCCGACTCCGTGAACTCCCGGCGGCGGTAGATGATCGCCCGCGCCGTGATGTTGACGATCAGCGTGATGGTGAACAGCACCAGACCGGAGGCGATGAGCGCGCCTCGGCCGGTCTCGTTCGCCTCGCCGAACGCGTTGGCGATGTTGGCGGCGATGGTGTTGCCGCCGTTCTGGATCAGGTTGAACGAGATGCCGAAGGTGATGCCGAGGGTCAGCGCCAGGGCGATGGTCTCGCCGAGCGCACGACCGAGGCCGAGCATCATCGCGGCGATGATGCCGGGACGGCCGTAGGGGAGCACCGCGGTGCGGAGCATCTCCCAGCGGGTGGCGCCCAGGGCGAGGGCGGCCTCCTCGTTCGCCGTCGGCGTCTGGAGGAACACCTCGCGGGAGAGCGAGGTGATGATCGGCAGCACCATGATCGCGAGCACCAGGGCGCCGAGCATGACGGACGCTCCGAAGGGGCCGTCGCCACCGAAGAGCGGGATCCAGCCGAAGTGCTGGTTCAGCCAGACCGAGAAGTCCCGGACGGGGCTGCTGAAGACGTCCCGACCCCAGAGGCCGAAGACCACGCTGGGTACGGCGGCCAGCAGGTCGACCAGGAAGCCGAGCGCGGTGCCCAACCGGCGTGGCGCGTAGTGCGAGAGGTAGAGCGCGATGCCGAGCGCCACCGGAACCGCGATGAGCAGTGCGAGCGCCGAGCTGAGCACGGTGCCGAAGGCGAGCGCACCGATGCCGAACTTCGGCTCGGTGTCGTTGGGGGACCAGCCCTCGTAGGACCAGAAGTTCTCGGTGTTGGCGCGTAGGGCCGGCACCGCCTTGGCGACCAGGAAGATCGCGATGGCGGCGATGATGACCAGAACGGCGGTGCCGGCGGCCAGGGTGAGGCCGCGGAAGGCCCGCTCGGCGCCGAACTTACGGCTGCGCGGCAGCGCGCCGCCGCCGCCCAGCCCGGTGCCGCCCGGGGAACGGGTGCTGACTGGTGCCTCGGCCACACGCGCCGAGGCACCGGCGGGCCACTCGTGACTCTGGGTCACGCGCGTCCCACCGGTGCCGGCGTCGGCCGAGCGGTGAGGGGTTTCACCCATCTGCTCGCTCGATTCGGTTGCGGAGGTGTGGAATCGGGTCAGGAGAGGTTCTTGACCGCGGTCTCGACCTTGGTGCGGACCGTCTCCGGCAGCGGGGCGTAGCCCAGCTCGGTGAGAGAGGCCTGGCCCTCGGCGCTGGCGGCGTGGCCCAGCAGGCCCTTGACCAGCTTCAGCTTGTCGGCCGCGAGGCCCTTGCTGCAGACGATCTCGTACGTGGCCAGGACGATCGGGTACGCCCCGGCCTCCTTGGTGTTGTAGTCGATCTTCAGCTTGAGGTCGTCGCCCTGGCCTTCGACGGCAGCACCGGCGATGGTCTTGCCGGCCGCCTCGGCGGTCAGCGCGGCGAACTCGCCGTTGCCGTTACCGATCTTCGACATCTTCAGACCGGCGTTCTCGGCGAACGACCACTCCATGTAGCCGATGGAGCCGTCGGCGCCCTTGACCCGGCTGGCCACGCCGTCCGAGCCCTTGGCGCCGGTGCCGCCCGGGGCCTTCCACGCCTTGGCGTTGCCCAGGGTCCAGTCGCTTTCGGCGGTCTTCGAGAGGTACTTGGTGAAGTTGTCGGTGGTGCCCGACTCGTCCGAACGGTGGACGGTCTGGATCGTGGTCGCCGGGAGCTTGGCCTCCGGGTTGTCGGCCTTGATCGTGGCGTCGTCCCACTTGGTGACCTTGCCGGCGAAGATCTTCGCCAGGGTGGCCGGCTTGAGCTGGAGGTTGTCCACGCCGCTGACGTTGTAGGCGACGGCCACCGGGCCGATCACCATCGGCAGGTGGATGGCCTTGCCGCCGACGCACTTGGCGTCCGCCTGCGGCTGCTCCTCCGGCTTGAGCGCGGAGTCGGAACCGGCGAAGTCGGCGGTCCCGGCGATGAACGCCTGGATGCCGGCGCCCGAGCCGGAAGCCTCGTAGTTGATCGTGGTGCCCTGGCACTTCTGCTGGTACGCCTTGATCCACTCGGCCATGGCGTTCTTCTGCGCCGACGAGCCCTGGGCGTTCAGCGTGCCGGTAGCGCAGTCGACCGCGGCGGCCGAGCCCGAGGCGCTCGCGCCGGAGGCGGGCCCGTTGTTGTCCGAGCCGCATGCACTGAGGCCGAGCGTCGCGGCAAGAGCGAGGCAGGCAATAGTGCCGTACCGCTGGAGCTTCACCTGAGGGGTTTCCCTTCGCGTCTGACTTGGCGCCCCGATCCCGGGGCCCGAGGACCGGCACTGACCGGCTGACACGAAAGTTAGAAGTGCCAGGTAGCCGGTTCGCCGGTCGCAAGTGAACGCAAGGTGAACACGTACGGCCCTCGAGGTGACCGCTTGCTGAGGGTGAGTTGTCCGTTAAGTGAACCCGGGTACACCTGTCGGAAGTATGGGTATATTTCCGGTTCGGCGTTATCCCGCCGATGCTCGCCCGTTACCCATCGGTGACGCTGTCGGAGCGCCGGTCGACGGTCAGCCCAGGTGGTAGTTGATGTGCGCGGACCAGCGTGCGAAGCCCAGCCGCTCGTAGAGCGCGACGGCCCCGGTGTTCGAGTCGTCCACAAAGAGCATCACCCGGTCGAGGCCCCGTTTGTCCCGCAGGTGTGCCAACCCGGCGGTGGTCAGGGCCCGGCCCAGCCCGCCACCGTGCGCGGTCGGCTCCACCCCCAGGACGTACACCTCGCCGATCCGGGCCGACCCCGGCCGCTCGTGCACCTTGGTCCAGTGGAAACCGAGCAGCCGGCCGGTCGCGGTCTCTTCGGCGAGCAGGAAGCCCGCCGGATCGAACCACGGCTCGGCGAGGCGGACCCTCAGGTCGTCCGACGTCCACCGGCCCTGTTCGGGGTGCTCGGCGAAGGCCCGTGCGTTGAGCGCCAACCAGGCCGCGTCGTCGGCCCCGGGCCGGAACGCGCGCAGCGCCACCCCGTCGGGCAGGCGCGGCTCACCCAACGGGGCCGCCAACGGCCGGCGCAGCTGCCAGAGCACCCGGGCGCGGGCGAAGCCGAGGTCGACGGCGAGCGCGGCGGCCGAGGGGTGGTCGCCGTGCGCCCACGCCCGCAGCGGCCCGGTGGCCGAGGCGAGTACGCCCCGGGCGAGCGCGCGCCCGGTGCCCCGCCGCCGGTATGCGGGGTGCACGACCAGTTCCACCCCGATCCCGCCGACCGGGTCGGTGGTGTCCAGGTGCGCGTACCCGGTGAGGGTGCCGTCGTCGGCGCGGGCGATCAGATGCACGGCGGGGGCGTCGGGGTCGCGCAACCGCAGCAGGACGTGTTCGTCGAGTGGGTCCGCTCCGTCCGTGTCACCTGCGGCGCCGGCGAGGGTGAGTACGTCGGCGATCTCCGCCGGCGCCAGTTGGTCGCTCCGGGTCACCTGGTCGCTGGTCGGCTCCGCGCTGCTCATTCCGCCACCGTATCCGTTGCGTGTCGTGACGCCCGGAGCGTCGCCGTAAAGCTGCGGCTCACGTCGGGTCGGTGGGAAGTGCCTCCAGCTCGAACCGGGCGGTCAGGTCGGGCAGGATCCGGCGCAGCGCCTCCATCGTGCCCTGCCGGTCCCCACCGGCGTCGTGCAGCAGCACCACCGAGCCCGGCGCGGCCTGGCTGAGCACCGTCGCGGTGATCTTGGTGGCGCCGGGCAGCTCCCAGTCCGACGGGTCCACCGACCAGTGCAGCGGGGTCATGCCGAGCTGACGCGCCACCGACACCACCGGGTACGTCCAGGCTCCGCCCGGCTGGCGGTACCAGACGATCGGCGCGTCCGGCACCGCCGCGCGGATCGCCGCGTTGGTGCGCAGGAGGTCGGAGCGGATCGCGTCGGCCGACCGGGCGCCCAGGCCGACGTCGTGGTGCCAGGAGTGGTTGCACAGGGTGTGCCCGTCGTCCACGATCGACTGGATCAGGTCAGGGTGGTTCTGCGCGTTCTCGCCGACGACGCAGAACGTGGCGCGCACGTCGTATTCGCGCAGGAGGGCGAGGACCTGCGGCGTGTAGCGCGGGTCCGGCCCGTCGTCGAAGGTCAGCGCGAGCCGCGGAGTGCCGGTGGTGGCGTGCGCGCCGAACAGGTTGTCGTCTCCGGCGACCCGTCCGGACCCGTCCTGGCCGGTCTCGGCCGGGCCGGTCTCGACCGGGCTCGCGCTGGCGCGCGGGGTTCCGCCCGGCTCGCCGACGCTGGGTTGGTCGGCGTAGTGCGGTCCGTCGGCGCTCGTGGTGACACCGGTGGACTGGCGCGGCGTCTGGTCGGGGACGAGGCTGCGGCCCAGCATGTACGCGGAGCCGAGCAGCCCGGCCACCACCAGCGTCACGATTCCCGCGGCCCGGGCGGTGGCGCTGACCCGCGTCACGACTTCCGCCTGGTCTGCCGGTCACGCCGGCCCGTCGCCCCCGTGTTCAGTGCGCGCACCGTCGCCCCTTTCTCCGACAAACCCGGCAGTCAGAATAGAGCTGCCAAGCTGCGCAAAAAGGGCATATGGGAAATCACCCGGAGTTGGCTCCGGATCAGACCGGCAGGGGCGCGTGCTCCGCCTCGGGAAGCGACCGCGACGGGGGCACGACGAACTTGTAACCGACCTGGCGGACCGTGCCGATCATCGACTCGTACTCCGAGCCGAGCTTGGCGCGCAGTCGCCGGACGTGCACGTCCACCGTGCGGGTGCCGCCGAAGTAGTCGTAGCCCCAGACCTCGCGCAGGAGCTGGTCCCGGGTGAACACCCGGCCCGGGTGCTGGGCCAGGAACTTGAGCAGCTCGAACTCCTTGTAGGTGAGGTCGAGCGGACGGCCCTTGAGCTTGGCCGCGTAGGTGTCCGGGTCGATGGTCAACTCGCCGGCCCGGATCGAGCCACCCGCGCCGGCGGTCGCGTTGCTGAGCCGGCCCACCGCCAGCCGCAGCCGTGCCTCGACCTCGGCCGGGCCCGCCGAGGCGAGGATGACGTCGTCGACGCCCCAGTCGGCGTTGAGCGCGATCAGGCCGGCCTCGGTCACCACCGCGACAAGCGGCACGCCGAGCCCGGTGGCGTGCAACATCCGGCAGGTCGCCCGGGCTTCGCTCAACTCCGATCGGGCGTCCACCATCACCGCGTCCGGGCTGGGGCCTGCGACCAGGGTGCGGACGTCGCGCGGCGCGGTCCGGACCGAGTGCGGCAGCAGGTCGAGCGCCGGCAGCACAGCCGACGGTTCACCTGCGCGCGCGGTCACCAGCAACAGGATCTCCACGATCACCTCCGTCCCGGCGGCGCGAGGCCGCACGCGACCAGACGCACTCGGCGAGGGAGTGCTCTGAGAAATTGCGTGGTCCCGGCGTCGCTGACGGGCGGGTAACGCGTTGAGCCTAACTGATCGCTCCGGCCGCACCGTCAGGCCGATTCCTGTTTGTCTAGCTTGCCCCTGATCGTGGCCCGCTTTTTAACGTGGCCGAAACCCGTGACCACCGTGTCGGGCCGTCGATCTGGCACGATCGGGTCGTGTTTCCCTCCACCTCGCCCGAGGCCGGCCGCGAATCATGGCCCGCCGGGCCCCAACCGGGTCCGGCCGCCGCAGCGACGCGCGGCCAACCGCCCGCGCCGCGTACCGGTCCGGCCACCACCGATGGCGACCGCCGCGAACGGGGTAAGCCGCGCCGTGCCCGCCGCTCCGGCGAGCCGGCCCGCCGATCCGAAGACGAGATCGACGAGCCGGAGGAAGAGGTCATCCCCCCGGTCGCGGTGCACCGTCAACTGGCGCTGACCATCGCCGGCTTCGCCGCTCTGCTCGGTGTCGGCCTGGTGCTCGGCGCGCAGACCTCGGGTCCCGGTCACCGGCTGCCGTTTGCCTTCATCATCTTCGGCGTCCAGCTGCTGTTCGTGCTCGCCTGGACCATGGCGATGCGTCCGCCCGCGCTGCTGGTGGTCGCCGGGATCAGCGCCGCCGTCGCGGCGTTGGTCGACATCGCGGCGGTGCGGACCGACGTCGCCGGCCTGGCGCCGCTGGGCTACCTGGCCGCCGGCGGGTTCCTCGCCGCGGTGCTCGGCCAGCTGGTACGTCGCGTGGACCGGGTCCGGGTCACTGACTCCCTCGGCTCCACACTGCTCATCGTGGTCGGGGTGGTGGCCTTCGGCACCCTGATCGTGCTCAGCCGGATCCCGGCCGGCACCCAGGCGATCACCGTCTGCCTGACCGCGAGCGGTGTCGCGCTCACCGTCGCCCGGCTCACCGACGCCGTACTGCCCTGGCCCCGGCTGGCCCCGCAGGTGCCCCGGGGCGCCGCCGGCGTGGTGGCCGGCGCGATGGTCGGCACGCTGACCAGCGCACTCCTCGGCAGCTACCTGGTGGCTCCGTTCACGCCGACCCGGGCCGCCGTGATCGGCCTGGTCGCGGCGGTCACCGCCGTCCTCTCCGACCTCGCCGTGGGGTACGCGGAGGCGGGCCGGTTGATGGCCGGCGAACCGCCCACGATGTGGGTGGCCCGGCACATGCAGGGCCCGCTCGGCGGCTTCGCCCTGGCGGCGCCCGCCGCGTACGCCATGTGCATGCTCTTCCTCTGAGTCGCGGTTGAGCGCCGGGCCGGTCGGGTACCTACGGGTGCGCCGCCCTGCGGCGTCGGTATGGACGACCCGTCGCGGCGCGACGGGCGGAGACAGGAGGCGGCGTGGCGCAGGACTATCCGGTGGATCAGGCGCGACCCCGACGGCGTGGCCGCAAGCTGCTCATCGGGCTGTTCGTGCTGCTCCTGCTGCTGGCGGGGTTGCTGGTGGTCGCCGACCGGGTCGCGGTCGGGGTCGCCGAGCGGATGATCGGCGACCGGGTCAGCCAGGAGATCGCCAAGCAGGGCGCGCAGTCCGCCGCACCTGAGGTGGAGGTGGGCGGAACTCCGTTCCTCACCCAGGTGCTGGATGGCCGTTACCAGCGGATCACCATCAACCTGCGGGACGTGCAGGCCTCGGTCGAGGGCGACGCCGTCCGGCTGCCGGTGCTCGACGTGACCGCCCGCAACGTCCGGGCCTCGCTGGACACCCTGCGCACCGGCCAGGGTGACGTCGTGGCAGACACCGTCAACGGTGCCGGCACGATCAGCTACGAGAGTCTGGCCGCGCTGCTGAAGCGCCCGGGTCTCACCCTCGGCGAGCAGAACGGCAAGCTCACCGTCACGGCCCCGGCCGACATCCTCGGTCAGAAGCTCACCATCAGCGGCACTGCCGACGTCACCGTCGCCGACAACGGCGCTGTCGCCCTGCGGTTCAACGACCTGGACGCCGCGGGTCTGCCGAACCTGCCGCTGGCTCGGGCCTTCCTGAGCAACTACGCCAAGAGCATCTCCATCGACGTGCCCCTGCCCGAGTTGCCGTTCCAGCTCGCGGTCCGCGAGGTCCGTCCACTGCCGGAAGGGCTGGCGGTCACCGCCGACGCCAAGAACGTGCCGATCAACTCCGCCGGCTGACACCGGAGGCGCGGTGGGACGCCGGAATCCCCGGCGATCCCGTCGATTCCCGGATGGTGGTCGGCCCAGTGGCAGCACGGTCACTGGCTGGTAGGCTCCCTGGCCATGGGGACCCACCTCACCAAACGGCGCGCGGTCGACCTGTGCCGCGTGGCCACCTGCCTGTGTCGCCCCGTCATCTGACGGCGGGGCTGTCTCCGGCCGCCTGACGGCGGCCACCGGCACAGGGTTCTCACACCCTCCGGTCATCCCACCGAACGCCCGGCAGCGGCGCCGTCGCACGAACCCGTGATCCCGTCCTTCCGCTGGGTCCCGCGCGTGGTGCGACAGTTGCATCCATCGATCTCCGCGCGTTGGCTCACCATCCATCCTCACCAGGGAGTGATTCGATGAGTCGCGACACCGCACTCGTTTCGGCCGAGTGGGCCGAGAAGAACCTCGACGCCCCGGGCGTCGTCTTCGTCGAGGTCGACGAGGACACCTCGGCCTACGAGACCGGCCACATCGCCGGCGCCATCAAGATTGACTGGAAGACGGACCTCCAGGACCAGGTCCGCCGGGACTTCGTCAACAAGTCGCAGTTCGAGGCGCTGCTCTCCGAGCGGGGCATCAGCAACGACGACGTCGTCGTCCTGTACGGCGGCAACAACAACTGGTTCGCCGCGTACGCCTACTGGTACTTCAAGCTCTACGGCCACCGGGACGTGAAGCTGCTCGACGGCGGCCGCAAGAAGTGGGAGCTGGACGCCCGTCCGCTCGTCACCGACGCGGTGTCCCGCCCCGCGACGCAGTACGTCGCGCAGGAGCCGGACACCTCCATCCGGGCGTTCCGCGACGAGGTCGTCGCGGCGATCGGCACCAAGAACCTGGTCGACGTGCGCAGCCCCGACGAGTTCGCCGGTCGCCTGCTCGCCCCCGCCCACCTGCCGCAGGAGCAGGCGCAGCGGGGCGGCCACATTCCCACCGCGATCAGCGTGCCGTGGTCCAAGGCGGCAAACGAGGACGGCACCTTCCGGTCCGACGACGAGCTGCGCAGGATCTACGGCGACGCGGGGCTCGACGACGGCAGGGAGACCATCGCGTACTGCCGGATCGGTGAGCGCTCGTCGCACACCTGGTTCGTGCTCCAGGAGCTGCTGGGTCACCGCAACGTCAAGAACTACGACGGCTCCTGGACCGAGTACGGCTCGCTGGTCGGTGTGCCGGTCGCGCTCGGCGACGAACCCGGGGAGGCGTGACCATGAGTCTTCCCATCGCCGCGGGTTGCGCCGCACCGGACCAGGCCGCGCCGCTGCCGGCCAGCCTGGACCTGGAGAAGGAAACCGTGATCACCGGCATCGTCCGTTCCGCCGAGGCCGAGCCGGTGCCCGGCGCGTACGTCCGGCTGCTCGATTCGACCGGTGAGTTCACCGCCGAGGTGGTCACCTCCTCCGCCGGGCAGTTCCGGTTCTTCGCCGCACCGGGTTCCTGGACGCTGCGGGCGTTGTCCCGGCACGGCAACGGCGACACCGCTGTCACTGCCGGCCGCGGCGTCAACGAGGTTGCCGTCACCGTCGCCTGACCCACTGCTCTGATCGACCGGGGCCGGTCACCCTCCCGGGGGTGGCCGGCCCCGGTCGTGTGTCGGCGGTGTGCCGGCACGCCGGGACGGGTGCCGAAATCCATCGGCGTGCGTCAGTATCTACTGGTGAGTTTCAGGGATGAAAGCGGCGGGTCCGACGAAGCGGTCCCCATCGTCCTCTGCGTGGGCACCGACGTGTCGCTGCGGGAGCGGGTGCTGAGCCAACTCGACGGGCGTGCCCCGGTGCTCAGCTGTTCCGATCTGGCCGAGCTACGCGAGCTGCTGTCGTCGCCGGCGGGTCCGGCCCCGGTCAGTCCCACGGTCCTCCCACTCACCGAGGCGCGGAGCCTGGTGAAGTGGGGCGAGCTGGTCGTCGACCGGGCCGGACATCGGGTCACCTGGCGCGGCGAGGTGCTCCCGCTGACCCCCACCGAACGGGAGCTGCTCACCCTGCTCATCGGCCCACCGCTGGTGGTGTGGAGCTACGAACGGCTCTGCGTCTCCGCGCTGGGTGGCGCCGACACCGCAGCGCTGCAATCCACCGTCAGGCGGCTGCGTCGCAGGCTGCGGGGCCTGCCGGGCGGCCCGCAGGTGCACACCGTGCGCGGCGTCGGCTACCGGCTCGACCCGCCGCCCCGGCGAAACGACCACTGACCCGCCGGCCTTCGTCGGGCCGACCGCCTCCGCTGCCGGCCGGGCGGCGGGCGCGTGACACCATGGCCGGGTGAGCGGTGCTGTCCAGACGGGTTGGGCCTCTTCGGCCGGTCCCGCCGCGCCGACACCGGCCGGGTCGCGGCGGCGTTGGCTGCTGGCCGTGACAGTGGCCTGGGCGGTGCTGCTGGCCGGGCTCACCTGGATATCGGTGCGCGACGACCCGCCGACCGTCCGCGAGCAGCGTTCCCTCGACCAGGCCGGCCCGGTGGTCGACCGGGCGGTCGGCGAGCTGGCTCGCGCGGCCGGTGCGGCCGGGCTGCTGGAACTGAGCCCGGCGCGGGTCGCGTCCGGCTGCCGGGTCACCCCGTTCGCCGACGGGGCGAGGTTGCGACGCGAGGTCGGGGTGCTGGCTGCCGCCGGTGACGAGCGGGCCGTGCTGGCCGGCATCGCCGAGCGGCTGCCGGCGAGTTGGCGGGCCGGGGTCGGGCCCGGGCTGGACGGCCCCGAGCTGCGCGCCGACGCCGGAGAATTCGTGGCCGTCGAGGGTCGGCCCACCGTCGACGGCCGGGTGCGACTGGTCGTCGACACCGGTTGCCGGCCGGTCGGCGCCGGTTACCCGTCGGCTCCGGCCACCGCTGCCGGCCCGGAGGCCGTCGCGCTGAGCGCCGCGCTGAACGCCCTCGACCGGCCGGGCGACGCCGCGCCGGAGCTGGCCACCGCGCCCTGCCCGGGTGGCGGGCTCGCCCGTACCGCCTGGTCCGTGAACGGTCCCGGCCCGACGGCCTCGACCGGCGCTCTCGCCCCGCTGGCCGGCAACGCCCCACTGCTGGACCAACCCTCGGTGTACGCGTACCGCAGCGGTGCCGTCACGGTGCTGGCCGAGATCAGCCCGGACGCCACCCGACTCGCCGCCACCGTCGGCTGCCCGAGCTGAGCCGGGCGGGTCAGCGGCCGTCCGGCTGATCGTCGGGGCCACGGCTGCGGCCCAACGCGTCGACCATGCCCCACCGGCCGGGGATGTCCAGCAGCTCCACCCGACCCATGCCCGGTGGCACGGCCGGGTCGATGATCAGGTGCTCGCCCTGCGGCTCCAACCCCAGCATCACCCGCAGCAGCAGCAGCGGGGTGCCGGTCGACCAGGCCTGAGGGCTGCACGCGGTGGGGTACTCCACCGGATAGTCGGTGAGGTCGCGGGCGTAGCCGGCGAACGCCTCCGGCAGCCGACCCTCGAAGTACCGGGACGCGGCGAGCATCGTCTCGCAGAGCAACCCGGCCTCCTCCCGGAAGCCGTACCGCCACAACCCCCAGGCGATGATCGAGTTGTCGAACGGCCAGACGGTGCCCACGTGGTAGCCGATCGGGTTGTACCGCCCCTCGTCCGCGGCGAGCGTCCGCACCCCCCAACCGGAGAACAGTCGGGGCCCGAGCAGGTGCGCGACCACCTTGGCGGCGCGGGACTCGTCCACGATGCCGCTCCACAGCAGGTGCCCGATGTTCGAGGTCAGCGCGTCCACCTGCCGGCCGTCGGCGTCCAGCGCGAGCGCGTAGTGCTCGCGGTCGGCGATCCAGAAGTCGCGGTCGAACCGCCGTTTCAGGTCGGCGGCCTGCCGCTCCAACTCGTCGGCGAACTCCGGGTCGTTCCAGAGCTCCCGAGCCAGCCGGGCGGCCCGGAGCTTCGCGTCGTAGGCGTAGCCCTGCAACTCGCAGGTGGCCCGGGGAAAGCCGGGCAGGTGACCGTCGGCGTACGAGATGGCGTCCCAGGAGTCCTTCCAGCACTGGTTCTGCAGGCCGGTCTCCGGGTTGCGGGTCTGGTACCAGAGGTAACCGGTGCCGAGCAGGTCACCGTAGGTGTCGATCCACTGCAACGCGGCGCGGATCTGCGGTTCCAGCTTGCGGACGAGTGCCGCGTCGCCGGTCCACCGCTCGTACTCGTCGACCAGGATGATGAACAGGGGCGTCGAGTCGGCCGACCCGTAGTACGGCGAGTGTGGCTGCTCCTCGAAGCCGGCGGTCTCCCCGTACCGCAGCTCGTGCAGGATCTTGCCGGGTTCCTCGTCCCGGAAGTCGTCCACCCGTTGCCCCTGTAGTCCGGCCAGCATCAGGATGGTCGGCGGGACCAGTTCCGGCAGGAACGGCAGCACCTGCAACGAGGTGATGATGCTGTCCCGGCCGAACAGGGTCATGAACCAGGGGAGGCCCGCGGCGATCAGCCGTACGCCCAGGGCGATCGACTCGTAGCGCAGCGCGGCCAGGTCGTTGAGGCTGCGCCGGTACGCCCCGGCCAGCGGCTCGCAGTCGCAGCCGAGCTTCGGCGCCCGGTCGATCAGCTCCTGCTGTTCGGCCCGGATCGCGTCCGCGCTGCGGCTGCCGCCGTACGGGAGGGTGGCCCGGATGTCCTCGCCCCGGGCACCGAAGACGACGCTGGACACGTGCAGTTTGGTGGTCCAGCTGTCGTTGCGGGCTATCCGGATCCGGAAGGTCATTCCGGTGTCGTCGACCTGCGCCGGCGCGGTGGTGCTGACCACCATCTCCCGGTGGAACGCCTCCCGCCGGTAGGACAGCCGCAATTCGTTCTCGGCGACAGTGACTGTGGTCCGTCCCCGTTTCTGCCGAGAGTTCTTGATCTCGAACAGGTCGGCGAAATCGGCCCCGATCTCGACCCGCAGGGTGCACTCGACCTCCGCGCCGAGGTGGTTCAGCACTGTCAGCTCCTCCTCGAAGCTGCCCACGATCGCCCGGCTGCGGATCACCGACGCCTTGGCGTCCAGATAGTGCGTGGGTTCGCCGGGGGCGAGGAAGAACCGGGTGCGGTACGACTCGGCGTCGTCGACGGAGAGGGCGTGCAGCCGTTCGCCGTCCAGGGTGAGCACCCACGTGGACAGGAAGCGGGTGTCGAAGGAGAACAGCCCGGTGGGGAAGTCGTAGGACGGTTCGATGTCGCCACGCCGGTCGCTGACCAGGAAGGTGTTGCCGTCGAGGATGCTGACGAGGTCCTTCACCGAAGTCGCCCGGCTGCTCGGCGGGCCGTTTCGCGGGGGTCGCGGGTGCCGGGCGGGTTCGGGAAGAACCGGCGGAAGGCGAGGAAGAGGACCACGTTCCCGCTGAACGTGCTCTCGTTGCGCAGCACCGCCGCGACCCCCTGGGCCTCGCCGTTGATCAGCCGGTCGAAGAGGGCGGCGCTGCTGTACCAGATCGCGTCGGCCGGCCCCCGCCCCCGGGTGACCTGCACCGACCCTGGCCTCATCCGGACCAGCCAGTGTTCGGTGCGGTGGTCGTCGCCGAGGTCGATCTGGAGGGTGCCATCGGCCAGGCCGCCCAGAACCTCGGCCGAGCGCGACGGTAGTGCCTCGAAGAACCTCTCCGCCGCCTCGGTCACATCCGAATCGTAGGCAGCTGTCCGGGATGTCGGGTCGGTATCGACACTCCGCTCGGATCGGCAGGCCGCCGCCGTGCGGTCAGTAGACGAGGGCCTGCGCGCCCTCGGCCAACGCCTCCTCGACGAAGACCGCGGCACCGGCGATCCGCACGCCGGGGAGCACGTCGTCCGGACCGATCTCCCGTCGGGCCGCGCACTGCGTGCAGGCGGTCACCCGGCCGCTGGTCAGGATGACGTGCAACAACTCGGCCAGGGGCGCGGAGTGCGGCAGGTCGAACTGCTGGGCGCGACCGGGCAGCGCGAACCAGGTGGACTCACCGGTCAGCCACAGCGAGACGTCCACCCCGGCCGCTACCGCCGTCGCGGCGACGGTGAATGCCTGCGCGCACCGCTCCGGGGCGTCCGCCCCCGCGGTGGCCTTCACGACGAGATTGCGGGCCATGTGGCCCAGCATAAGATGGCCGGGATGGTTACCGAGATCGGGTTCGTCAGCCTGCTGGTCGCTGGCCTGGGCGGGCTCGCCGGTGGCCTGGTCTACCTTGCCGTACGCATGTCGAGAGGACGCTGGTGAGCGAGAACCCGCTGCAGCCGCCGTGGCTGAACGCGCCGCCGGTCGAGGAGTACCCGTACGAGGAGAGTCACGACCTGCGGGTCGGGCCGAAGCTGCACCCCGCGCTGGACGCCCTGCTGCCGTACATCGGTCTGTGGCGCGGTCGGGGCAAGGGTGGCTTTCCCACCATCGAGGACTTCGACTACGCGCAGGAGATCCGGATCAGCCACGACGGCCGACCGTTCCTGCACTACGAGTCGCGTGCGTGGATCCTCGACGAGCAGAGCAAGCCGGTCCGTCCGGCCGGCCGCGAGGCGGGCTGGTGGCGACCGGTGCTGGTGGACGGGCGGGCGACCGACGAGCTGGAGGCGCTGATCACCACGCCGACCGGGGTGATGGAGCTGCACCTGGGCAAGCGCACCGGCACGCAGATCGAATTCGCCACCGACGCGGTGGTCCGGACTCCGACCGCCAAGGAGGTCACCGGCGGGCACCGGCTCTTCGGCATCGTCGAGGGTGCGCTGCTCTACGCCCAGGAGATGGCCGCCATGGGGCACGGGCTCAGTCCGCACCTGTCCGCCCGACTCGTCCGGGTCGGCGGCTGACCGCTACCCGACGGGGAAGCCCAGCAGTGAGTGCAGGGCGGGGGTGCGCGGGCAGCGGTCCCGGCGCACCCCGTCCAGCGTGTGGACCTCGGCGGCTCCGCGCAGCGACGAGGTGAACCAGACGCCGTCCGCCGCGTGCAGTTCGGCGGGGGTGACCATCCGTTCGCTGGCGCGCAGGCTCAGCTCGCTCGCGTGGGCGAGCAGCCAGGCCGCTGTGGTGCCGGCGAGGATGCCGGTGCTGGCGGCCGGCACCGTGCAGAGTGTGTCGCCGGTGAGCCACACCACATTGGCGGTCGGACCCTCCAGGGCGTACCCGTCGGAGGAGGTCCAGAGCACGTCGTCCACGCCGGCCCGGCGGGCCCAGCGGCGGGCGGCGCTGTTGACCGCGTACGACGTCGATTTGATGCCGGCCGGCAGCCAGCCCAACCCGCCGCGGGCGGCGGCGGGCAGCCCCAGCGGCAGGGTGGCCACGGTGATTCCGTCCCGCCGGGCGGCCCTGGAGGCCGCCGGCACCGGGGCCAGCGTCGCGTAGATCGTGGGTGGACCGCCGGCCTCCGGGCCCCGGGTGCAGACCAGCCGAAGTGCCCCCTCCACAGCTGCTGGCCAGCCTGTCCGCACCTGGTCCAGCAGGTCGATCAGCGCGCTGGTGGGTGGCAGGGGCAGCTCGACGGCGGCGGCCGCCGTGGCCAGGCGGGCCAGGTGTTCGTCGCGCAGCCACGGCTGGCCGTCGCGCAGGTGCATGGTCTCGAAGAGGCCGTCGCCGTGCAGCACCCCGAGGTCGTCACCGCGGAGCACCGGGTCACTGGGCGGCACCGGGCCACGCCCCAGGACGGCGATCCGCGCGGTCGGGTCGGCCGCGCCCTTCCCGACGGACGGCATCACCATGACCGTCGAGCGTAGTGGTGATCGATCGCGGTACGGGGAACAGCCTGGTGGCCGAACTATGATCGGAGCGTGTCCGAATCCTCCCTCGCGGAAATGCTGCGGGCCCGTGGGCTGCGACTGACGGCCCAGCGGCAGCTCGTCCTCCAGGCGGTGCTCGATCTGGGCCACGCCACCCCGGAGCAGGTGCACACCGCAGTCCGGGAGGTGGCCGCCGGCGTCAACATCACCACCATCTACCGCACGCTTGAGCTGCTGGAACGGCTCGGTCTGGTCACCCACACGCACCTGTCGCACGGCTCACCGACCTATCACGCCGCCGGTGAGCACCAACACGTCCACCTGGTCTGCCGGGAGTGTGGCGCGATCGACGAGATCGATCCGGAGCTGCTCCGCCCGCTCGCCGACCAGTTGGCCGCGCAGCGCGGGTTCCGGGTGGACATCGGGCACGTGTCACTCTTCGGCGTCTGCGTACGCTGCGAGAACGGGGACGAGAAATGATCGACATCGCGGGCGCGGTGGCCGTCGAGAGCATCGACGAGGCCAGCCGTGACCAGCCGGATCCGGCGCACGTCGCGGCCGGTGTGCGGGGGGTGGCCGCGCACTACGGCGACCCGCTGCGCGAGCAGCGCACCCTCGACACCGCTGTCGGTCTGGTCGACAGGTCGCACCGGGGGGTCATCGCGGTGCCCGGGGAAGAGCGCGCCAGCTGGCTGCACACGGTCACCTCGCAGCACCTGACCGCGCTCTCCGCGGGCGAGGGCACCGAGTTGCTGGTGCTGTCCCCGCACGGCCACGTCGAGCAGCACGCCATGGTCGCCGAGGACGGCGAGACCACCTGGCTCGACACCGAGCCCGGTGCGACCGAGGGCCTGCTGACCTACCTGGAGAAGATGCGGTTCTTCAGCAAGGTCGAGCCACGCGACGCGACGGCCGAGCGCGCGCTGTTGTCGCTGGTCGGGCCGGCGGCCATGGAGGCGCTCGGCACGCTCGGCGTGACCGGGCTCGCCGCACCGGACGTGGTCGCGGTGCCGGGTCCGAAGTTCCCGCACGGTGCCGTGCCACCCCGGTCGAGCGCGCGGTACGACGTACGACCGCTGCCGATCGGCGGCTGGGCCCGACGTGGTCCGCTCGGGGTGGACCTGCTCGTGCCCCGGTCGGCGATGGACCAGGTGGTGGCGGAGTTGCGCGGGGCCGGGGTGCCGCTCGCGGGGCTGTGGGCGTACGAGGCGATCCGGGTGGCCGCCCGGCAGCCCCGGGTCGGGGTGGACACCGATCACCGGACCATTCCGGCCGAGGTCGACCTGATCGCCCCGGCCGTGCACCTGGACAAGGGTTGCTACCGGGGGCAGGAGACGGTGGCGCGGGTGCACAACCTGGGCCGGCCGCCGCGTCGCCTCGTACTGCTGCATCTGGACGGGGTGACCACCGACCAGCCGCCGGTGGCCGGTACGCCGGTGACGCTCGACGGCCGGGCGGTCGGCTTCGTCGGCACCGCCGTGCTGCACCACGAGCTGGGCCAGATCGCCCTCGCGGTGGTGAAGCGCAACGTCCCGGACGACGCCGCGTTGCTGATCGGCGAGACCGCGGCGGCGATCGACCCCTCCTGAGCGGGCCGTCTAGGATCGCCGGCATGACGACAGGGACGTTGATCACGGTGGCCCCGACCGGCGCTGAGTCGGCCAAGGCGGAGGTGCCGGCGCTGCCGGTGACCCTCGACGAGTTGCTGCTCACCGCCAAGGAGTGCGAGGCGCTCGGCGCCGCCGTGATCCACGTCCACATCCGCGACGACGAGGCCCGACCGACGCTCGACCCGGTGCGGCTGGCCGACACCGTGGCGGCGCTGCGGGAGAGCACCGACCTGATCGTGCAGCTCTCCTCCGGCGGCGCGGTGACCGACCCGGAGGCCGCCCGGCTCGCCGTGCTCGACGCCGGTCCGGACATGGCCTCCTGCACCATGGGCACCGTCAACTTCGGCGACGACGTCTTCCTCAACCGTTGGGAGTTCATCGTCGACCTGCACACCCGGATGCAGGAACGCGGGATCGTGCCGGAGTACGAGATCTTCGACCTCGGCCACCTGTCCGCGTTGCAGCGGTTGCTCGGCAAGTACGGGCTGCCGGCCGGCGGGCACGTGCACGTCGACTTCGTGATGGGCGTGCCGGGCGGGATGCCGGGCACCACCGAAACTCTTGTCGCGGCCCACCGGATGCTGCGGGACCTGCCCGAGGGCACCACCTTCTCGGCCACCGGCGTCGGCCGGAGCACCATCGCGGTGCTGCTGGCCTCGCTGTCGACCGGCGGTCACCTGCGGGTCGGCATGGAGGACACGGTGACGTACGCCAAGGGCCGCCCGGTGGAGTCCAACATGCAGTTGGTCGCCCGCGCCGTGGGTTTCGCCCAGCTCGCCCAGCGCCCGCCATTGACCACCACCGAGGCTCGCGAACTGCTCGGGCTGTAAGGGCAGGTCTGTCCCGCGCCCCTGTCACCCGGGCGGTGGACCTCCTGGTCACCCCGCCGCCGGGCACCCCCGGACCGTCGGTACCGTCCACCGCGTGACGAAGACGTACGAGGGTGGCGCGCCGCTCGCCGAGGTGGTCCGGTCCGGGTTCGTGGAGGGTGCGCACCGCGGTTCGGTGGTGGTGCTGGACGCCGCCGGTGCCGCGGTGGCGTCCGCCGGGGACGTGACCTCGCCGATCTTTCCCCGCTCGGCCAGCAAGCCGATGCAGACGATCGGGATGCTCCGGGCCGGTCTGGCCCTGACCGACCCGGCCGACGTGGCGCTGGTCTCGGCGAGCCACGCCGGCGAGGAGTTCCACCTGGCCCGGGTCGGTGCGCTGCTGGAGCGCGCCGGGCTGGACGCGTCGGCGCTGCACTGCCCGCCGGACCTGCCGGTGGGGGCCGCGGCCCGGGAGGCGGTGCTCCGGGCCGGTGGCGGCCCCACCCGGGTGCAGATGAACTGCTCCGGCAAGCACAGCGGGATGCTGTTGACCTGCGAGGCCGCCGGATGGTCGCGGGAGGGCTACTGGCGGCCGGAGCACCCGCTTCAGCAGCGGCTGCGGGCTGCCATCGAGGAGTTCACCGGCGAGCAGGCGGCGGCGGTGGGGGTCGACGGTTGCGGCGCACCGGTCCTCGCGGTGTCGCTGACCGGTCTGGCCGGGGCGTACCTCCGGTTGGTCGACGCCGAGCCCGGCTCGGTGCCGCGCACGGTGGCCGACGCGATGCGGGCGCACCCGGAGATCGTGGGTGGCACCCAGGCCGACGACACCCGGCTGATGCGGGGCGTCCCGGGTTCGCTGGCCAAGGTCGGTGCCGAGGGCGTGATCGCCGTGGCGCTGCCGGGCGTCGGCGCCGTCGCGTTGAAGATCGACGACGGCGCCGACCGGGCGCGGATGCCGGTACTGGTCTCCGCGCTGCGCCGCCTCGGCGTGGACGCTCCGGTGCTGACCGAGTACGCCGAGGTGCCGCTCTTCGGTGGTGGGGTACCGGTCGGGGCGGTCCGCCCGCTCTGGTGAGCGCCCTAGCTCAGGAAGTCGAGCAGCGCGGCGTTGACCGGCTCCGGGCGCTCCAGCGGCAGCAGGTGGGCGGCGTCCGGCACGTCGGGCAGTCGTAGCGCGCCGGGGACCTCGGCGGCGATCCGGTCGGCGAGCCGACTGATGTCCGGCACGTCGGCGGCGCCGGCGGTGACCAGGACGGGGATCGTCAGCTCACCGAGACGACCGATCGCCGGTGGCGACAGCTCTCCCACCTCGACCGCGCCGAGCGCCAGCTCCGCGGCGAGGGCACGCTGGTCCATCTCCTGCGCGAACGCGACCAGCTCCGGGTCGACGTCCTCCGGCTGGCGTCGCGGGCCGACCACCCAGAACCGCACCTCACCGGCCGCGCCGGCGACGAAGTCGTCCGGGTCGACCTCGCCGACCAGGTCGTCCCAGAGGTCGTTGGCCTCGTCCGACCACTCGTTGCCGGAGACCGCCGTGTCGAACAGCGCGAGCGCGCTCACCCGGTCGGGGTGGGCCAGCGCGGTGTCGATGGCGACCGCCCCACCGAAGGAGCAGCCGACCAGGGCGGCCCGGGGCAGGTCGAGCGCGTCCAGCAGCCCGGCCACGTCGTCGTGGTGCGTGAACGGGGCCGGCGGGAGTTCGCTGTCTCCGTAGCCGCGCAGGTCCGGGACGATCACCCGGTGCCGGGTGGCGAGCGCGGCCACCTGCCCCCGCCACATCCGCCGGTCGGCGATGCCGGCGTGCAGCAGGACGACGGGCGAACCGGTGCCGGCCTCGTCGTACGCGATGCTTGCTCCATTGACTGTGATCTTGTCCACGGTCGGACCGTACGGATCGGCCGAGCGGCGCGCAAACGGGATCCTGAGACGTTGCTAACTATGGTTAGCGTTTTGCTTGCAAGAGCTAGCAAGGGCGGTTAGCGTCGCTGCCATGGCCACACCTAAGGACCTTCCCGACGTCGGCGGGTTCATCCGCGATCTGCGGCGCAACGCCAAGATCTCGCTCCGGCAGCTCGCCGAGCAGGCGGGGGTCAGCAACCCGTACCTCAGCCAGATCGAGCGCGGCCTGCGCAAGCCCAGCGCCGAGGTGCTCCAGCAACTGGCGAGCGCGCTGCGGGTCTCCACGCCGGCGATGTACCTGCGCGCCGGCCTGCTCGACGACAAGGAAGGCCACGGGGTGCTCGCCGCCATCGCCGTGGACGCCGACCTGACGATGGCGCAGAAGCAGTCGCTCAGTCAGATCTACGAGACGTTCCGCCGGGAGAACACCCGGCTGGCCGAGGCCCAGGCCGAAGCCGGGACGGCGCAGGCCGCGCAGCCCGGCAGCCAGGCCGCGGACCAGCCCGGCAGCCAGGCCGCGGACCTGGCCAATGTGGCCGCCACCGGCCCCACCACCGTCGGCGGCACCCCGAGCGAGGCCGTGCTCGAGTCGGTCGCCGTCACCGAGGCGGGCACCGCCCCCGCCCCGGGCAGCACCAGCATCCCCGAGAAGAAGAAGGCCGCCGAGGCGGCCGAAGAGGAGACGTCATGAGCGAGCCGAAGACCAACCGCATCCCCGCCCCGATCTACGCCGCAGCCGGTGCCGGTGAGCTGGCCATCGAGCAGTTGCGCAAGCTGCCGGCCGTGGTCGGCGTCCTCAGCACCCGGGTCGTCGCCGACCTGGGCGGCCGGGCCGTGCTGACCGGCTTCGAGCTGAAGCAGAAGGCCACCGAGACGCTGCGCACCGCCAACGAGACCGCCGACCTGGCGAAGTTGCGCGAGGCGGCCGACATCGACAAGCTGCGCGCCGCCGCGACCCGCAACGCCGCCCTGGTGGTCGCGAGCGCCCAGGTCGCCCAGGAGCGCGCGTTCGCGGCGTACGGCGCGCTGGTCGCCCGCGGCGAGCGGGTCGTCGGCGCCGGCGTGCTGGAGGCCGCCGAGACGGTCAACGCCGACATCGAGGCCACCGAGGCCGTGACGCCGGCCGCCACCCCCACGGCTGCCGCCACCCCGACCGCCGCCACCCCCACCGACGCGCCGACCCCGGCCGACGTGGCGGAGATCGCCGAGGCCAAGCCGGCCGCCGTCAAGAAGGCCGCCCGCGCGCCGAAGGCCGCCAAGCCGGTCGAGACCCCGTCGGCGAAGCTTCCCCGGGCCACCAAGCGGACCCGTCCGGCAGCCGAGTAGTTCACCGTGGCCGCGACCCCGGTGGCGTCCTTGTCGGACGTAGCCGGGGTCGTGGACATAAACTGGCCGGCATGGCCAACGCCGCGCCGATCTTCGCCTTCGCCGTCCGTGAAGTGATCCAGCTGATCCTCCTCGTCTTCGCGCTGATCGTTCAGGGCGTCGCCCTGGTGCACGCGATCACGCAGCGCTCCGACGCCTTCCCCGCCATCGGGACGCTGCCCAAGGGTGGCTGGATCGCCATCCTGGCGGTCTGCCTCGTGCTCACCCTGCTCGGCTTCGGTCCGATCAGCCTCTTCGGACTGGTCGGCATCGCCGCCGGTCTGATCTACCTGCTCGACGTCCGAATCGGCCTTCGCGAACTCGGTGACGGCAAAGGGTTCTGGTGAGAGGTTTTCGCTGGCCGCCCCCGCCCGACAGCGGGCCCCGCACCTGGGGTCCCGGGCCGGGTGGGCCGCGTACCGGCCGACCGGCGCTGCCGGAGCCGGAGACCGAGCTGATCACCACCCCGCACGGCGTGCGGCTGGAACGGCTGGTCACCGGCACCGGTGATCCGGTCACCGTGTTCGCGCACGGGCTGGGCAACGGCATCGCCACCACCCGACCGTTCGGCAGCGGGGTGAACGGTCGCAAGGTGTTCTTCCAGTTCCGTGGGCACGGCCGTTCCGAAGCCCCGGACGGGCCCTGGGACTATCTGGACCTGGCCCGCGATCTGCGGGCGATCGCCGACCTCGGCGGCGCCAGCCGGGCGTTCGGCGCGAGTCTCGGCGCGGGTGCCCTCTGCCGACTCCTCGTGGAGAGTCCGGAGCGCTTCGACAAGCTGGTCTTCTTCCTGCCGGCGGTTCTCGACGAGCCACGCGGGCCGGCCGCCTGGCAGCGCATCACCGACCTGCTGGAGGCGGTGGAGAGCGGGGACGCCTCGGCGGTCGCCGACATCGTCACGCTGGAGTTGCCCCCGGCGGTGCGTAACACCCCGGCCGGCTGGGCCTACCTGCGACAACGCCTCGACCAACTGCTCCGCGACGGTCTCGCCGACGGTCTGGCCACGCTCACCGAGCAGACACCGCTGCGCCAGATCGGTGACCTGACGGCGGTCACCGCACCCGCGCTGGTGATCGGTTGCGCCGGCGACGACCTGCACCCGGTCGAGGTCGCCGAGCGGCTCGCCGTGGCGCTGCCCCAGGCCACCCTGCACGTGTACGACCGGCCCGGCGTGCTCTGGTCGGAACGCGCCGATCTGCGGGACCGCATCTCCGGCTTCCTGAACGAGTAACCTGCCCTGTCATGGGCGTCACACAGCACGGCCGGACGCACCGGCTCGACCTCGCCGACCCGACCCTGCGCGAGTGGACGTGCACGGTCCTGCACTCCGATGCCGAGCAGGGCATCGTGTTGGACCGTTCGGCGTTCTACCCGGGCGGCGGTGGCCAACCACCCGACCACGGTGTGCTGCTCTGGCAAAGCGTGCAGACCCGGATCGTCGGCACCCGCAAGGGCGACGACCCCTACCTCATTCCCGCCGAGGGTGACCCGCTGCCACCGGTCGGCACCGAGGTCGTCGGCGCGGTGGAGGACGAGCGCCGCACCCGGCTGATGCGTACCCACTCGGGGCTGCACGTGCTCTGCGGTGTGGTGTTCCGCGACTTCGGCGCGCTCGTGACCGGCAACTCGATGGAACCGGGCGAGGCCCGGATGGACTTCAACCTCCCCGAGGTGCCCCCGGACTTCAAGAGTCGCATCGAGGAGCTGGTCAACGCCGAGGTGGCCGCCGACCGCTCGGTCGCCACCCGGGTGCTGCCGCGCACCGAGGCGCTGGCCCTGCCGGACATCATCCGTACCCAGTCCAACCTCATTCCGCCGGATGAGCAGGAGGTCCGGATCGTCGACATCGTCGGGCTGGACGTGCAGGCCGACGGCGGCACCCACGTCGCCTCCACCGCCCAGATCGGCAAGGTCCAGGTGGTGAAGGTGGAGAGCAAGGGCCGGGCCAACCGCCGGGTCCGAGTCCGACTGGTCGACTAGATCCAGTACCGAATTCGGACGTCGGTTGTCAGGTATCCCTGACAACGTCGCTGGCATGACACAACCGCTAACCGGAAAGATCGCGCTCGTCGCCGGTGCCACCCGTGGCGCCGGACGGCAGATCGCCGTGCAGCTCGGGGCTGCCGGGGCCACCGTCTACGCCACCGGCCGCAGCTCCCGGGCCGGCCGCTCCGAGATGGATCGACCGGAGACCATCGAGGAGACCGCCGAGCTGGTCAGCGCGGCCGGCGGCACCGGCATCGCCGTCCAGGTCGACCACCTGGTGCCCGACCAGGTCCGCGACCTCATCGCCCGGATCGACGCCGAGCACCGCCGACTCGACGTGCTGGTGAACGACATCTGGGGCGGCGACCCACTGGTCACCTGGGACAAGCCGGTCTGGGAGCAACCGCTCGACGCCGGCTTCCGTACCCTGCGACTGGCCATCGACACGCACATCATCACCAGCCACTTCGCCCTGCCGCTGCTGATCCGCAAGCCCGGTGGTCTGGTGGTGGAGATGGGTGACGGCACCAAGGCGTACAACGACGAGAACTACCGGCAGTCGGTCTTCTACGACCTGGCGAAGGTCTCGGTCAACCGGCTCGCCTTCATTCAGGCGCACGAACTGAAGCCACACGGCTGCACGGCCGTGGCACTCACCCCCGGCTGGATCCGTTCCGAGGCGATGCTGGAGCACTTCGGCGTCACCGAGGAGAACTGGCGCGACGGGGCCGCCACCGACCCGAACTTCCTCATCTCGGAGACCCCGGCCTTCGTCGGCCGGGCGGTGGCCGCGCTCGCCGCCGACGAGGAGAAGGCCCGCTGGAACGGCAGGTCCGTGGACGCCGGCAGCCTGTCCAAGGTGTACGGCTTCACCGACCTCGACGGCAGCCAACCCGAGGGCTTCCGCTACATCACCGAGGTGGTCGACGCGGGCAAACCGGCGGACGTGACCGGCTACCGGTAGAGCGCGGCGAGCCGCTCGGCGCTCTCCGCGAACAACTGCCGCAGCTCGGCTGGTTCGAGGACCTCGACCTCCGGGCCAAGCCCCAGCAGTTGGTGGTACGCCACCGGGACCGACTCGACGGGCAGCCGCGTCATCACCCAGCCCTGCCCGTCGGGTTGGCCGGCGGCGGCGACGATGTCGTCGTACACATCGGGGGCACTGACCAGGTGCCGGAGCTGGCGCAGGCCGGCGGGGCTCAGCCGGACGGCGACCTCGGCCCGCAGCATGGTCCGCAGAAACGACCCGGCCTGCTCGCGCCAGTGCCTGGCCAGGTCGAAGCCCTCGTCCCGATCGAAGTGTTCGTCGCCCACCTCGACCCCGGTGACCCGGTCCACCCGATAGGTGCGCACATCGTCGCCGACCCGGCCGACCAGATACCAGACCCCGCTCTTGAGCACCAGGCCGTACGGCTGGACCTGGCGGGTCACCTCCTGGTCGCCGCGTCGGTAGCGCAGCTCCACCACAGTGTCGCCCCAGACCGCCCGGGCCAGCTCGGGCAGCCAGAGCGGTGGCGCGCTCTGCCGGAACCAGCCCGGTACGTCCAGGTGGAACCGCTGCCCGGTCCGGGCCGGCGCGTCGCGCAGGGCGGGTGGCAGCGCGGCGAGCACCTTCAGCTCGGCGGACGCGACGGCGTCGGCGAGCCCCATCTCGCCGGCCGGTCCGGGCAGCCCGGCGAGGAAGAGCGCCTCCGCCTCGTCCCGGGTCAGTCCGGTCAGCCGGGTGCGGTACCCGCCGAGCAGGCGGTAACCGCCGGCCCGCCCCCGATCGGCGTAGACCGGCACGCCCGCCGCGGAGAGCGCCAGAACGTCCCGATAGACGGTCCGCTCCGAGATCTCCAACTCCCGTGCCAACTCGCTCGCGGTCATCGACCCGCGCGACTGCAACAACAACAGCAACGAGATCAGTCGGGACGCGCGCATCCGCCCATCCTGCCCGGTGCCGGTCACCGCCCGCCGGGCGTCAGCAACCCCCGGTCGTACGCGGTGGCCACCGCGGCAGCCCGGTCGTTGACCCCGAGCTTGGCGTACAGGTGCAGCAGGTGCGTCTTGACGGTGGCCTCGCTGATGAACAGGCGGGACGCTGCCTCCCGGTTGGAGGCACCCCGGGCCACCAGGGTGAGCACCTCCAGCTCCCGTTGACTGAGCGGTTCCTCGGCGGGAGCGCGCAGCCGACCCATCAGCCGGCCGGCGACGCTCGGCGCCAGCACCGACTCGCCCCGGGCCGCGGCCCGGACCGCCCGAACCAGATCCTCCCGAGGTGTGTCCTTGAGCAGGTAACCGGTCGCACCGGCCTCGATCGCCGGCAGCACGTCCGCATCCGTGTCGTAGGTGGTGAGCACCAGCACCCGGGCGGTGCTGCCGGCGCGAGCCAGCCTGCCGATGGCGGTCACCCCGTCCATGCCGGGCATCCGCAGATCCATCAGCACCACGTCGGGTCGGAGCGACGCGACCAGAGCCAACGCCTCCGAGCCGTCCGACGCCTCGCCCACCACCTCGAAATCGGGGTCGCCGGTGAACATCCCCCGCAGGCCGTCCCGCACCACCGGGTGGTCGTCGACGATCAGCAGCCGAACCGGGGCGGTCAACCGGCACCTCCGGGCAGCGCGGGAACGGACGCCGAGATGGCGGTGCCGCCGCCCGGCTCGGATTCGACGGCCAACTCGCCACCGACCCTTGTCACCCGTTGCCGCATGGCGGTCAACCCGTACCCACCGCCCGGCTCACGGGGCAGCGGGTCCTCGGTGAGGTCGAAACCCGCCCCGTCGTCACGGACGTCGAGGGTGACGACGTCCGTCATGTACGACAGGGTCAGCCCGACCCGTGACGCGGCGGCGTGCCGGGCCACGTTGGACAGCGCCTCCTGGGCGGCCCGCAGCAGGGTCACTTCGATCTCCGGGTGCAGCGGGCGGGGGGTGCCGGTGGTGGCCACGTCGGCCCGTATCCCGTTCAGCGCCGTCCAGCGCCCGCCCAGATCGACGAGGGCGTCCGGTAAGCGGGCCGTCTCCAACGGTTCCGGACGGACCGCCTGTACCGAACGGCGAGCCTCGGTGAGACTCTCCCGGGCCAGGGCGAGCGCGTTGTCGACGTGCCGGCGCCAGTCGGCGGACCGGTCACGGGTCTGCTCGGCCGCCTCCAGCTGGGTGATGATGCCGGTCAGTCCCTGCGCCAGGGTGTCGTGTATCTCGCGCGCCATCCGTTGCCGTTCGTCGAGCACTCCGGCTTCCCGGGCCTGGGTGAGCAGCTGGGCGTGCAGGCCGGCGTTCTCACTGACCGTCTCGGTGAGTTGGCGGTTGGTCTCGCCGAGTTCCGCCACCAACCGCTTGCGTTTGGCGTCCTCCTGCTCGGCGATCATCGCGAACCAGCTCACCGAGCCGGCCACCACCAGGTTGAACAGCACCAGCACCAGCCAGAGCGGCCAGTGCGACACCACTACCGACAGGCCACCGCCCTGCGAGGTGGCGACGATAGCGGCCGTGGTGACCACCCCGGCGACCCGCCAGCGTCCGGGCAGCACCGGAAAGGCGTGGATGTAGCCGATCCAGGCGAAGAAGCCGTACCACGGGCTGGCGGCCACCAGTGCGGCGGCGAACGTGAGCAGGCCGGCGTAGTAGACCGCCATCAGCGTGCGCCGGCTGTGCCAGCCGGGGTGCAGGGTGACGAACCAGGCGACCCAGCATCCGGCTGCCACGGCGACAGCAAGGGTGGGCAGTGCCCCGAGATGTCGGGGTGCCGGTGCGACGAGGGCCAGCAGGGTGCCCAGGGCCAACCCGCCGAAGGGGAACACCCGGTAGAGGCCCGCCTCACGCTCCCGCCAACTTGCCAGACGGTCGTGCCCACCGTTGCTGGTCATTGCATCTCCGCTCACTCCCAGCGGAACAGTTTCGCCGCGCCGGCACCGGCCGCCACGGCGATCACCGCCATTATCCCCAGGTGCAGCGGTTGCGGCGGGTCGCCGGTCCAGGCGTCGAGGAGCGCCTGCACTCCGGGCGGCGTGTAGTCGCCGATCCGCGCCACGAAATCCGGGAGCAGGAACCGGGGCAGGTAGACCCCGCCGAAGAACATGGTGACCAGGAACAGCGGCACGGCCAGGGCCTGTGCCGCCTTCGTCGTGCGGGCGACGGCGGCGACCAGCAGGCCCAGCGACAGCAGGGCGGCAGTGCCGAGGATGAACGCCAGCGTGAAGCCGAGCGGGTGCCGGGGGAACGGCACCCCGAACGCGAGCCGGGCGACGACGATGAGCAGCAGCGCGCTGGCCAGGATCCCGGCCAGGGCCAGCACCAGTTGGGCGGCGAGCAGAGCTGCCGGGTGCGCCGGGGTGGTCGCCAGCCGACGCAGCACGCCGCGTTCCCGGTAGGTCGCCAGCACGGCGGGCAGGATGTTCACCCCCACCATGGCGAGGGTGACCACCAGCAGCGACGGGGCGAAGTAGCTGACGAAGGTCTGCCCGTCGAAGGTCGGATCCGGCTTACGCAGCGTGGGGATCAACCCGAGCACCACCAGGATCAGGGTGGGCAGCCCGATCGTGGTGAGCAGCGTCGGCAGGTCCCGCAGGTAGAGTCGCGCCTCGGTTCTCAGGATGTTGCGGAAGGCGTGCATGCCGGCTTCCTTTCAGTTGGCGGGCCGGTGCCCGGTCAGCTCGACGAAGGCGTCGTCGAGGGTGGACTGCTCCAGCCGCAGGTCCGCCGCGACGATCTGGTGACGGGCGAGCACCGACGTGACGGCATGCAGCAGCTCGCCGGTGCCGGTCACCACCACCTGGCTACCGGTCCGTTGCACGGCGGACACCTCGGGCAGGTCGGTGAGGAGCCGGTCGTCGACAGGAGTCGAGGGCCGGAACCTGATCCGCTGCTCCGGAGCCACCGTCGACACCAGGCCCGCCGGGCTGTCCAGGGCTACCACCCGTCCCCGGTCGATCACCGCGACCCGGTCGCAGAGCCGCTCGGCCTCCTCCATGAAGTGGGTGACCAGCACGATCGTCACCCCGCTGTCGCGGACCTGTTCGATGAGGCCCCAGGTGTCCCGGCGGGCCTGCGGGTCCAGCCCGGTGGTCAGCTCGTCGAGGATCGCGATCTCCGGGTTGCCGACCAGCGCCAACGCGATGGAAAGCCGCTGCTTCTGACCGCCGGAGAGCTTCTTGTGCGCGGTGTTCCGCTTGTCGCCGAGGCCCAGCTTGTCGATCAGCGCCGCCGGGTCGGCCGGGTCGCGGTAGAACGAGGCGTACAGCTCCAGTGCCTCGGCCACCCGCAACCGGTCCGGCAGCTGACTCTCCTGGAGTTGCACGCCGACCCGCTGACGCAGTTGGGCCGCGTCCCCGCGGGGGTCGAGCCCGAGGACCGACACCCCACCCCCGTCGGGGACACGCAACCCGGCGACACACTCCACAGTGGTGGTCTTGCCGGCACCGTTCGGACCGAGGACGCCGAAGATCTCTCCGGCCTCCACGGCGAGCGACACGTCGTCCACCGCCACCAGGTCGCCGTACCGCTTCTTCAGGTGGGTCACCTCGATGACCGGCATCGTGTCGCCTTCCGCCGCCGCTGACTTCGTACCCCTCAAGGGTTGTCGGGTTGGCCCGGCGGCGAATCGACCGGTCAGCGACGAACCTCGGCGTGCCCGGTGGATCGCTGCCGTCCGTCAACCGGTTGATGTGTAGGCGGCGGGCCGCTGCTACGTGTTCTGCCCGGCGGATCCGATCACGGCTGGTTAGGCTGCTCGATCGTGGATGCCAGCAGAATCGCCAGCCCGGTGACCGGGGTCGTCGGACGTTTCCTCGCCGGTGCGGGGCTGCTCCTGCGTGGGTTGGCCCTCTACGTCCGCAGCCCGGGGCTGATGCTGCTCGGCATCGTGCCGGCGTTGATCTCCGGCCTGCTCTTCCTGGCCGCGCTCGCCACGCTGGTGTACTTCGTGGACGACCTCGCCGCGCTGGTCACCCCGTTCGCCGACGACTGGTCGACGACCGGCCGCAGCCTGGTCCGGGTCATCGCCGGGCTGGCCTTCCTGGGAGTCGGGGGCCTGCTCGGCGTGCTCACCTTCACCGCCGTCACCCTGGTCATCGGCGACCCGTTCTACGAGAAGATCTCCGAGCAGGTCGAGCAGCGGTACGGCGGCACGCCGGGCGCGGTGGACGTGCCTTTCTGGTCGTCGCTGCGCCGTAGCCTCGCCGACTCAATACGCCTGCTGGCGCTCACGGCGTTGGTCGGCATCCCGCTCTTCGTCGCCGGCTTCATCCCGGTGGTCGGCCAGACGGTCGTCCCGGTCATCGGAGCGGCAGTGGGCGGGTGGTTCCTCGCCGTGGAGTTGGTGGGTGCACCGTTCTACCGACGGGGGATGCGGCTGCCGCAGCGCCGGACCATCCTGAAGGCCGACCGACCCACCGCGCTCGGCTTCGGAGTGGCCGTCTTCCTGTGCTTCCTGATCCCGCTCGGCGCGGTGCTGATCATGCCGGCCGCGGTCGCCGGTGCCACGCTGCTGGCCCGTCGCTCGATGGGCCAGCCGATCGAGGAGACCTGACATGGAGATCAGCCTGGTCGAGGGAGACATCACCACCCAGCGGGTGGACGCCATCGTGAACGCCGCGAACTCGTCCCTGCTCGGCGGCGGTGGGGTCGACGGTGCCATCCACCGGCGGGGTGGGCCTGCGATCCTGGCCGAGTGCCGGGCGCTGCGGGCGTCCCACTACGGCAGAGGGCTGCCGACCGGCCAGGCGGTGGCGACCACGGCCGGGGAACTACCGGCCCGTTGGGTGATCCACACCGTCGGGCCGGTCTGGTCGGCTACGGAAGACCGGTCGGCGCTGCTGCGCGACTGCTACGCCAACAGCCTCGCGGTGGCCGACGAGTTGGGCGCCGGCACGGTGGCCTTCCCGCTGATCTCCGCCGGCATCTACGGCTGGCCGGTCGACGACGCGGTCGGCCAGGCGCTGACGGTGCTGCGCGCGGCCACCCCGACCACCGTCACCGAGGCCCGCCTGGTCCTCCTGGGCGCCCACACGTACGCCGCCGCCCGCCAGGTTTTCGAGGCCGACTGACCGCCCCACCGCCCGCGCCCCGCCCCGCCCCGCCCGCGCCCCGCCCGCCCCCGCCCGCCCCGCCGATCTTGCGGTTTGGGCGGTAGATATGTAGGGCTATGTCCCGATTGTCGGGACAGAAAGTGCAAGATCGACGCAGGGGTGGGCCGTCAGGTCAGGTCCGCCAGGCAGCTCCACTCGGCTGCCACCGGGCGGTAGCCCAGCCGGGTGTTGATCGCGAGCATCGGCCCGTTCGCCTCGTCGTTCGAGGTGTACGCGACGCGCACGCCGTTCGCGGCGGCCCGGTGCAGCGCCGCCGTCTTGGCGAGCCGGGCGAGGCCCCGCCCCCGGTACGCCGGGAGGGTGCCGGTGAAGTCCGACCACATCCGGTCCCCGTCCCGCTTCACCAGGCTGAAGGCGGCCACCTCCCCGTCGACTTCGACGGCGGTGCTGGACTCCTTGTCCAGACCCAGGTTGTCCCAGACGTCGTACTGCCAGCTCTCGTAGCTGATCGAGTCGACCGGTACGTCGCCCGGCTCGTCCAGCGCTGCCGCCACGTCCGCCGCGTAGAGGCGATGCGGATCCAGGTCCGCGATCTGGCGCAGTCGCGCGCCCGGGGGCGGCTCGGGCAGCGCGGGTTCCGGGTTCAGTTCGAGCGCGGAGAAGCGCAGCTCACGACTGGGCTCGTAGCCGTGTCGACGGGCGAACGGCAGCCCTTCCGGCTGGGCGAAGGCGCGGAGCCGGCGGACCCCCAGCGGGGCAAGGTGACCTGTCGCGGTCGTCAGCAGCGCGGTGCCGATCCCGTGCCGGCGGTGTTCGGGGTGGACGTGCAGGAGGGAGATGTCACCGAAGTCCGCCGTCGAGGTCGACGCGTTGCGTTGCGCCGTCACCCAGCCGACGACCTGGGCGTCGACCTCGGCCACGAAGGCGACCCAGTCCTGGCCCGGTACCGGCTCGGCGATCATCTTCCGGGTCGACTCGACGCTGCGCACCTGGTACGGGTAGACGATCGCCCGCAGCGCCACCACGCCCGCAGCGTCGTCCGGCTGTGCCACCCGAATACGCATGTCAGGCCCCCGTCCGTACGGCCGCGACGACGGCCTTGACCTCGACGAGTTGGTGGGAGCGGCTGAGCAGTGCGACAGCGTCCGGCATATCGGCGAGGCTAACCAAGACCGTCCGCCGGAGCGACGCATTAACCGTGTGCTTCCGCAGCCGGCGACCGACCAGGTGCCGGCGACCGACAAGCAGGCAGCAACTTCAGGGATGTAGTGGCCTCCCGGCGCTCGGAGACCACTATTTCCCTGAAGTTGTGCGGATCTTGCCGCAGCCGCAGCCGCAGCCGCAGCCGCAGCCGCAGCCGCAGCCGCAGCCGCAGCCGGTGGCGCGGTCAGGCGGAGGCGCGGCGGATCAGCTCGGTGGGAAGCATGATCGCCTGCTCGATGCTCTCCCCGGCGGCCAGCCGGAGTAGTTGGCGGGTCATCCGGCGGCCGAGTTCCACTATCGGCTGCCGGACGGTGGTCAGCGGTGGCTCGGTGTAGGCAGCGGTCTCGATGTCGTCGAAGCCGACCACCGCCACGTCGTCGGGCACCCGCCGGCCAGCTTCGCGCAGCGTCCGCAGTGCGGCGTGCGCCATCAGATCGGAGGCGGCGAAGACGCCGTCGAGGTCGGGGTGCTCGGCGAGCAGGCGGCGCATCGCCGCCGAACCGGACTCCCGGGTGAAGTCGCCGATGGCGACCATCTCGGGCAGCCCCGCGTCGGCGACCGTGCTGCGGTAGCCGCTGAGCCGTTCGATTCCGGCGACCATGTCCTGTGGCCCGGCGATGGTCGCGATCCGTCGACGACCGCTGTCGATCATGTGTCGAACGGCCTCGGTCACCCCGCTCACGTGGTCGACGTCGACGTACGGGACGGGCACGTCGCCGAGTGGGCGGCCGCTGACCACCACCGGGATGCCGAGTCGGGCCAGCGTGCCGGGCAGCGGATCGGCACCGTGCAGCGACGCGAAGAGCACACCGTCGACGTGCCGGCCGGTGGTGTACCGCTCGACCCGGTGGTGCCCGGCGGGCGAGCCGGCGAGCATCAGCACCAGCTGCTTGTCAGCCGCCTCCAGCTCCTGGCTGACGCCGCGAATGATGCCGGGGAAGACCTGGTCGTCGGAGAAGACCCGGGTGGCCGCCTCCGGCATGACCAGGGCTATCGAGTCGGTGCGCTGGGTGACCAGGCTGCGGGCCGCCAGGTTGGGCACGTACCCCAACTCGGCGACCGCCCGGGTGACCGCCTCGCGGATCGGTTCGGCGACGGTGGTGGAGCCGTTGACCACCCGGGAAACGGTGGCGCGGGACACCCCGGCCCGCGCTGCCACCGCTTCGAGCGTCGGCCGCTGCGCCGTCGTCATCGCGCTTTCCCCCCCCGCTCGTCACAGCCCGTTCCGGGAGATCACCTCCTGGTACCACCGGGCGCTGGCCTTCGGTGTGCGCCGCTGGGTCAGGTAGTCGACGTGCACGATCCCGAACCGCTTGCGGTAACCCTCCGCCCACTCGAAGTTGTCCAGGAATGACCATACGAGATAACCGCGCAGGTCCACGCCCCGGGAGATCGCCTCGTGCGCCGCACGGAGGTGCCCGTCGAGGTAGGCGATGCGATCGGCGTCGATCACCTGTGCCGAACCGTCGGGCGAGTCGGTGCCCGGCTTGTCGGGGAACGCCGCGCCGTTCTCGGTGATCAGCAGCGGCACCCCGGGGTAGTCGGTGGCGATCCGTTCCAGCAGCCGGGTCAGCCCGGCCGGCTCGATCATCCAGCCCATGTCGGTGAGCGGGCCGGTGGGCGGCAGGAAGTGCACGGTGCCCTCGGTGCCCGGGTAGGCGGGGTTGCCCGCCGCGTCGGGTCGACCCGCCACGTAGCCGGGTGCGTAGTAGTTGATGCCGAGCAGGTCGATCGGGGCGGCGATCAGTTTCTCGTCGCCGTCGCGGATGAACGTCGGCTCGACCATCCGGGCCACGTGCTCCCGAACGTCGTCCGGGTAGCCGCCGGCCAGCAGCGGGTCGAGGAAGATCCGGTTGTGCAGGCCGTCGACGAGCCGTACCGCGGCGGCGTCGACAGCGCTCTCCGGGTCGGCCGGGCGTACGTCGGCCGGGTTGAGGGTGATGCCGACGCTGCGCGCGCCGGCCGCCCGCAGCGCCCGCGCGGCCAGGCCGTGCCCCAACAGCAGATGGTGTACGGCGGTGAAGGCCGCCGCCGGACTCTGCTCACCGGGGGCGTGCACGCCGTTGGCGTAACCGAGGTAGGCCGAGCACCAGGGCTCGTTGAGGGTGGTCCACGTGTCGATCCGGTCGCCGAGGCGGGCGTACACGGCGGTGGCGTAGGTGGCGAAGTGCTCGGCGGTGTCCCGGTTGGTCCAGCCGCCCCGGTCGCCGAGGGCCTGCGGCAGGTCCCAGTGGTAGAGGGTCACGATCGGGTCGATGCCCCGGTCGAGCAGCGTGTCGGTGAGTCGGTCGTAGAAGTCCAGCCCTCGCGGGTTGGCCGGGCCGGTGCCGTCGGGCTGGATCCGCGGCCAGGCCACCGAGAACCGGTACGCCCGCAGGCCCAGCTCGGCCATCAACGCCACGTCGTCGGCGTACCGGTGGTAGTGGTCGCAGGCGACGTCGCCGGTGTGACCCTGGTACACCTTGCCCGGCGTACGGCTGAAGGTGTCCCAGATGGACGGACCGCGACCGTCGTCGCGGGCCGCGCCCTCGATCTGGTACGCGGCGGTGGCCGTCCCCCAGAGGAAGTTTTCGGGAAACCGGATCTCGTTGCCGGTCCGGTTGGTTGACTCGCTCCGCTCGTTCACGCCTTGACCGCACCTTCCATGATTCCGCCGATGATCTGCCGGCCGAACAACACGAAGACCAGTAGCAGGGGCAGCGTCGCGATGGCCGTTCCGGTGAACACCTGCGACATGTCCTGGTAATACCCGTCCGACAGTGCCCGTAGGGACAGTTGCACCGTTGGATTCGCCGGATCGTTCAGCACAGCGTACGGCCAGAGGAAGTCGTTCCAGGTGGTCATGAAGGTGAGCAGACCGAGGACGGCGGCGGCGGGACGCAGGGCGGGCAGCACGACGTGCCACCAGATCCGGGCGGTGCCGCAGCCGTCCATCCGGGCGGCCTCGATCAGTTCGTCGCTGATGGCCTGGCCGGCGTACTGCCTCATCATGAACACCCCGAACCCGGTGACCAGCACCGGAACGATGACGGCGGGCAGCCGGTCGTTCCATTGCAGCTTGCTCATGAGCAGGTAGAGCGGGATCACGCCGAGCTGCGTCGGCACCATCATGGTCGCGATGATCACCAGCAGCATGGCGTTACGACCGCGGAACCTGAGCTTGGCGAAGGCGAACCCGGCCAGGCTGGAGAAGAACACCACGGACACGGTCACCGTGGTCGCGACGATCGCGGAGTTGATCAGGCCGGTCAGGAAGTACGCGTCGGTGTTGTCGAACAGGCGGGCGATGTTCGCGCCCAGGTTGCCACCGGGGGTGACCGGGGGTGGGAGTTGGCCCATCGCGTCGTTGCTGCGGCTGGCGACGACGAACATCCACCAGATCGGAAAGACCGACAGGCCGGCGGCGACGATCAGGGCGAGGTAGGTGAGCGGGCTGGCCCGCCAGAGTCGGCTCATCGCGCCGATCCCTTCTGCGATCGGTCCCGGCCACCGAGGCGGCGCAGGATGAGCACGTTGACCGCCGCGACGATCGCGATGAGCGCGAAGAGCAGCCAGGCCACCGCCGAGCCGTACCCGAAGTTGTAGTGCGGGGCGAAGGCGTTCTCGAACATGTACATGGTCAGCGTCTGCGACTCGCGCATCGGCCCGCCGCGGATCGGGTTGGTACCGGAGTTGAACATCCGGGGTTCGGTGAAGAGTTGCAGGCCGCCGATGGTGGCGATGATGGTGCAGAAGATGATCGTCGGTTTGAGCAGCGGCACGGTGACCGACCAGAACTGTCGGGCCCGGCTGGCGCCGTCGATCGCCGCCGCCTCGTACAGGTCGCGGGGGATGGCCTGCATCGCGGCCAACAGGATCAGCGCGTTGTAGCCGGTCCACCGCCAGTCGACCATGGCGGAGATGGCCACCCAGGAGGCCAGCCGATTGGACTTCCAGTCGATCCCGTCTACCCCGACCAGGTCGAGCAACCAGTTGATCATGCCGAACTCGCGGCCGAAGAGCACCCCGAAGACGATCGCCACCGCGGCCGTGGACGTGACGTTGGGGACGAGCACCGCCATCCGCCAACCGGTACGCCCCCGCAGGCCGCGGTTGAGCAGGTTGGCCAGCCAGAGCGCGGCGAGCAGTTGCGGGACGGTCGAGATCACGAAGATGCCCAGCGTGTTGACCAGCGCGTGCCAGAAGTCGGCGTCGGCCAGCAGCCGGGTGTAGTTCTCCGCCCCGACGAAGGGGTGGTCGGCTCCGAGCAGGTCCCAGTCGTGCAGCGAGACCCAGAAGGTGTACGCCAGCGGGTACGCCCCGAAGATGCCGAAGATCAGGAAGAACGGGGCGACGTAGAGGTACGGCGAGAACCGGGTGTCGAGCCGGCTGAGCCGACCTGACGGGCGCTGGGGTGCCGGTACGACCGGCGGGCGGACGTCGAGCTGGACGGTCATGCCCGGAAACTCCTTTCCGCCGTGCGGGCGGGACCCCTGTCGTCGGAGCCCGCCCGCACGCTGGTTGGGCTACTTGGCGGCGGCCTTCTTCGCGTTGGTCACCGCGTCGGTCCAGCCCTGCGCGGGGCTGCGCTGACCCAGCTCCACGGTCCGTACGGCGTTCTCCACCTCGGTCCGTACGGCCTGGTTCTTCGGGCCCATGTAGACCGGCTTCAGGCTCTTCGCGCCGGTGCCGAAGATGGCGCCGACCGGTGCCCCCGAGAAGTACGCGTTGGTCGCGCCGGTGATCGCCGGGTCGTCGAGCGCCTGCGGCGAGGAGGGCAGCGGGCCCTTGGCCTTGAACGCCCCGATCTGCCCCTTGGCGCTGGTCAGGAACTTGGCCAGCTTGATCGCCTCGGCCTGGTGCTTGCTCTGCTTGGGCACCGCGAGGTGGGACCCACCCCAGTTGCCGCCGTTGCCGGGCACCCGGGCGATGTCCCACTTGCCCTGGGCGCCCGTGCCGGCGTTGGCCTCGATGACGCCGGTCATCCAGGCGGGGCAGGCGATGGTGGCGAACTTCGACTGCTTGAAGGCGGAGACCCACTCCTCCGACCAGGAGCCGTACTTTCCGGAGAGGCCGGAGTCGATGATGTCCATCGTGGTGTCCCACGCCTGCCGGACCGACGGGTTGCTGTCGACGACCAGGTTGTCGCTGGTGTCGTAGTAGCTGTAGCCGGTCGTGTTGCCGGCGGTCTGCAGCAGGATGGTGTTGAAGGTGTTCGTCGCGCCGTCGAGGAACGACGCGCCGGTCTTCGCCGCGGTGAACTTCTCACCGGTGGCGATGTAGTCCGGCCAGGTCGGCCAGAGCTTCGAGACCGCGTCCCGCTCGGTGGGCAGGCCGGCCTTCTGGAAGAGGTCCTTGCGGTAGCAGATGGCGATCCCGCCCACGTCGGTACCGAGGCCGATGAGCTGCTTGCCGTCGGCGGTCAGGCCGGCGTTCCACTTCCACTCCAGGAAGTTGCCCTTGAGCTCGGCGGCACCGTGGTCCAGCAGGTTGACGAAGTTCGCCGGATTGGCCTTGTACTCGACAAGCAGGCCCTCCTCGATGGCTACCACGTCGCCGGCGCCCCGGCCGGCGGCGAGCCACTGGGTGAGCTTCGGCGAGTACTCGTCGAGGTTGGTGCCGGTGCCGCGCTCGACGACCTTCACGCCCGGGTTCGCGGTCATGTACTCCTGGTACAGCTCCTCGTAGCCGAACTGGCCGAAGACGTCGACGGTCAGGGTGACCGATCCGTCGCCCGGCTCGTCGCCGCCGCCGCAGCCAGCGGTGACGAGCAGGGCGGTGGCGGCGGCGAGGGCCACCGCGGCGAGGCGGCGGCGCGGGAAGACAGCCATGGGTTATCGACCTCTCTCAAGGCGGGCGGGTGATGGCAGATGGCTAAGAGAGCGCTCTCACGACAGGGTGGTGGGTAGCCATCCCAGTGTCAAGAGAGCGCTCTCTCAGCGTTGTGGTCCCGTGATGAACCCTCACCGCCAATGCGGTGGCCGGCAGACGGGGCAACCCCCGACATCGACGAAGGGCGCCACCCCGGATGGGGGTGACGCCCTCGCTCGCGGTGGGACGGTCAGCCGGTGCGCAGACCGTCCAACAGCCTGCGGTCACCGACGACGTCCAGCGTCTCGAAGCTCACCCGCCCCCAGAGCGCCAGCAGCAGGTCGCTCGCGGTGCCGCTGACCTGGGCGCGGGCGTGGTGATCGTCGTGGTCGAAGATGGTCGCGGTGTCGAGCAGCGCCACCCCCTCGCCGCGCAACCGCAGATACCACTCCTGGTCCGCGTCGGTCGCGCGCAGCTGCACCACCCCGTGCCAGTCACCCGGCACCTGCCGCCGGCCCGCCGGCAGCCAGGTGTCCAGCACCTCACTCACCCCGTCGGCCGCGAGCTTCGCCTCCACCGGGTCGCCGGCGGCGATGGCGAGCTGGGCATCCCAGCGGTGCACAGCCGTCTCGTGCGCCGTCCGGCGCGGCCAGAAACCAGCCTTCTTCGGCTGCGGGGCCCAGTTCCACGCCGGCGCCTCGGGGTCGAGCCCGTCGAAGAGGGTCATCAGGCGGTCGTAACCCTGCTGCCACAGCTGGAGCGCGTTGACCCCCGGGTCGGCCTCGGCCTTCTCCCACCGAGGCGGTTGGCCGGTCTGGCCGGAACCAGCGAACGACGACACCCAGTGGTAGAAGCCGGCCAGGTGCAGTGTGAGGTCGTTGACCGTCCAGCCCGGACAGGACAGCACCGGTGTCTCCGGCGGCGCCTCGGCCACCGCTGCCGCGAAAGCCGGACCCTCCGCCCGGAGCGCCCCGATCCAGAAATCCTTGCTGCCCTGCAGTCTGCTCATCGCCATCCTCCCGGGGGTGCCGGGCGACCAGTGGGTGCCACGGCTACTTGTCAGCCTAAGGTGAAGGGCGTGCCAGACGCCTCCGCCCAGCCGACAACCGACGCCGATCGTGCCATCCCCGGTCCACTCGCCGGCTACACCACCCTGCGAACCGGTGGGCCGGCCCAGCGGATCGTGGCCGCCGGCGATGCCGACGAACTCGTCCAGGCGGTACGCGCCGCGACCGAGCCGGTCCTGATCCTGGCCGGGGGCAGCAACGTGGTGATCGGCGACGCCGGTTTCCCCGGCACCGTCGTGCTGGTGCGCTCCCGTGGCATACGGGTCATCGCCGAGGACGCCACCTCGGTCACCGTACGGGTCGACGCCGGCGAGCCGTGGGACGACCTCGTCGCCGCCACTGTCGCCAACGGCTGGGCCGGGGTGGAGTGCCTGTCCGGCATCCCCGGCTCGACCGGTGCCACCCCCATCCAGAACGTCGGCGCGTACGGCCAGGAGGTCGCCGAGACGATCACCGGCGTCGAGGTGTACGACCGGGTCCAGGGCACCCGCCAGACCATCCCCGCAGCCGACTGCGGCTTCACCTACCGGGGCAGCATCTTCAAGTACGTGGACCGCTGGGTGGTCCTCTCGGTCGACTTCCGACTCACCAGATCTCCGCTCTCCACGCCGGTGCGTTACGCCGAGCTGGCCCGAACCCTCGGTGTCGAGGTGGGCGAGCAGGTGCCGCTGGCCGACGCCCGAACGGTGGTGCTGCGGCTGCGGGCGGGCAAGGGAATGGTGCTCGACGCCAACGACCCGGACACTCGCTCGGTCGGCTCCTTCTTCACCAACCCGGTGCTCGACCGCACGACGTACGAACAGCTTCTGGAACGCTCCGCCGACCTGGGCGACCCGCCCGCCTGGCCCGGGGCGGACGGCCTGGTCAAGGTGAGCGCCGCCTGGCTGATCGACAAGGCCGGCTTCGCCAAGGGCCATCCCGGTGAGGGTGGAGTGGCCATCTCCAGCAAGCACACCCTGGCGTTGACCAACCGCAGCGGCACCGCCCACACCAGCGACCTGCTCGCCCTGGCCCGCACCATCCGCGACCAGGTCCACGCCCGGTTCGGCGTGACCCTGCACCCCGAACCAGTCCTCATCAACTGCACCCTCTAGCTCACCCACCCCAGCGCCCCTGGGCCGTGCCTCAGCCGTGCCCACCCCACTCAGCCCTCCTCTCCCGCCAGCCCGGGTCCCGCCAGCCCGGGTCCCGCCAGCCCGGGTCCCGCCCGCGCGGGTCTCGCCACCGGGCTCCTGCTAACTCCGGGCCCGCCCCGGCCCGGCTTAGCCCTCCCGGCCCTGGCTGAGCCAGCCCCGGCCCGCACTCCGGGCCCGCCCCGGCCCGGCTCAGCCCTCTCCCGGCCATGGCTGAGCCAGCCCCGGCCCCGGCCCCGGCCCCGGCCCCGGCCCCGGCCCCGGCCCCGGCCCCGGCCCCGGCCGTCGATCTTGCAGTTTCTGCTGAGACATAGGGGTTTTACGGGGACGAATCGTCGACAGAAAGTGCAAGATCGGCGTGGGCGCGCCCTGCTATCGCCACACGAACTTCGTGCAGCCCTATCGCCCGACAGCCTGACCGCGTCGATCAAGGAGTTGTGGTGGGGGCAATTGCCTTGTGAGGGGTTAAAGCGCCCACCACAACTCCATGATCGACAGGGCGAGGCGGGGCGGGGCGAGGCGGGGCGAGGCGGGGCGGGGCGGGGCGAGGCGAGGCGAGGCGGGGCGGGGCGGGGCGGGGCGAGGCGGGGCGAGGCGGGGCGAGGCGAGGCGAGGCGGGGCGGGGCGGGGCGAGCGGGGCGCGGCGAGGGCGGGGCGGCGTGGGCCGAGATGGGGCGGGGCGAGCAGGGGCGGGGCCGGGAGGGGGTTAGGGGAGGGGCCAGGGGAGGGTTAGTTCGCCTTGGCGCCAGCGGGTGGGGTTGTCGAGGACGGGCCAGCCGGTTTCGCGGAGGCGGGTCACCGCGCGCAGCCACCGTTGCCGGGGGCCGAAGGTGGCGTACGGGGCGGCGGCCTGCCAGGCGTCGTCCAGGGCCCGGATCAGCGCGTGCACCGGCTCACCGGGAACGTTGCGGTGGATCAGCGCCTTGGGGAGCCGCTCGGCCAGGTCGGCAGGGCTGCCCAGTGTGGTGAGCTTCGCGGCCAGGGTCAGCGTCCGCGGGCCGTCGGCGTCGATCAGCAGCCAGCTGGCGAGTCGCCCCAACTCGTCACAGGTGCCCTCGACGAGCGCTCCGCCGGGGGCGAGCGCGGCGGTCATCGTCTGCCAGGCTTCGGCGACCTCGCTCTCGTCGTACTGTCGCAGCACGTTGAACGCGCGGACCAGCACCGGCCGGAGCCCGGCCAACTCGAACCCACCTCGGGCGAACGTCAGCCCGGGTGGGTCGGCGGCCGGTGCCGCGGCTGCCACCCGGGCCGCGTCGATCTCCAACCCGACCAGCCGTACGTCCGGGCGGACTCCGGCCGCCAGTCGAGCGCGCAACTCCACAGCGGTGACCGGGGTGGCGCCGTAGCCGAGGTCGACCACCAGGGGGTCGTCCGCCGTCACCAGCCGGTCGGCGCAGGTGGCGACGATCCAGTTGTCGACCCGACGGAGCCGGTTCGGGTTCGTCGTGCCGCGCGTGACCACGCCGACCGGCCGGCGTCGTGCCGCAGGGCTCATGTCGACCTCAAGGCCAGTCTCCGTTCGCGACCGCGAGGCTCCCGAACCCGGCTCACCCCTCGCAACCCCGGCTCACCCCTCGCAACCCCGGCTCACCCCTCGCAACCCCGGCTCACCCTCGTGCAGCACTGCTAGATCCGGTGCACCTTGTGCTGGGCGGCCTGTGCCCGGGGCCGGACCACCAGTCGGTCGATGTTGACGTGCTCGGGACGGGTGGCGCACCAGGCGATGCAGTCGGCGACGTCCTCGGCGACCAGCGGCCCCGGCACTCCGGCGTAGACGGCGGCGGCCCGTTCCGCGTCGCCCTCGAAGCGGACCAGCCCGAACTCGTCGGTCTTCACCATGCCCGGGTCGATCTCGACGACCCGCAGCGGCCGGCCACACAGCTCCAGGCGGAGCGTGCCGGCGATGGCGGTCTGCGCGTGCTTCGCGGCGGTGTAGCCGCCCCCGCCCTCGTACACGGTCAGGCCGGCGGTGGAGGAGACCACCACGATGGTGCCGGAGCCGGAGGCTTCCAGCGCCGGCAGCAGCGCCTGGGTGACCCGTAGGGTGCCGAGCACGTTCACGTCGTACATCCACTGCCAGTCGGCGATCGAGCCGGACTCCACCGGGTCCAGCCCGCGCGCTCCGCCGGCGTTGTTGACCAGCAGGGTGACCGGCCCGGGTGCCTCGGCGGCGGCCTCGGCCAGCCGGGCCACCGACTCGTCCGAGGTGACGTCGCAGGTCACGGCGGTGGCCTGCCCGCCGGCGGCGGTGATGTCGGCGACCAGGTCGGTGAGCCGTTCGGCGCGGCGGGCGGCGGCGAGCACGTGGAAGCCCTCGGCGGCGAGCCGGCGGGCGGTGGCCGCGCCGATCCCGCTGGACGCTCCGGTGACGATGGCGACTGAGGTCATCCCGACATTGTCACAGCGGGCGTACGACCCGTTCCGACCGGGCGTGCGGCAGTCATGGGCGCGTGTTCGGTGATGAGGTCCGTCACGCCGAGGGGCCGCGCCGGGGAATTTCCGAAGCCCGATGGGGAAGATGACATCCGGCGTACAGGTTGACCGAGAAGCGCCGGTCGTGCGAGACGGCATCAACCGTGAAGAAGGAGCGGATGTGGCGGAAATGCACACCGGTGTCGGGCGTCAGCGAGGTGCCCAACCGTGGCCCCGGCCCCGCCGCATCGCGACGCTGTCGGTACACACCTCCCCCCTGCACCAGCCCGGCACGGGTGATGCAGGGGGGATGAACGTCTACATCCTCGAAGTCGCCCGGCGGCTCGCCGAGGCCAACGTGGAGGTGGAGATCTTCACTCGGGCCACCTCCGGTGATCTTCCTCCGGTGGTCGAGATGGCACCCGGGGTGCAGGTTCGACACATCACCTCCGGCCCCCTGGAGGGCCTCACGAAGGAGGAGCTGCCCGGTCAGCTCTGCGCCTTCACCGCTGGGGTGCTGCGTGCCGAGGCGTCCCGTCCGCCCGGCCACTACGACCTGATCCACTCCCACTACTGGCTCTCCGGTCAGGTCGGTTGGCTGGCCAAGGAGCGCTGGGGAGTGCCGCTGGTACACACCGCGCACACCCTCGCGAAGGTCAAGAACGCCCAGCTCGCGGCCGGGGACCGGCCGGAGCCCAAGGCCCGGGTCATCGGCGAGGAACAGGTCGTCGCCGAGGCGGACCGGCTGGTCGCCAACACCCGGGTCGAGGCCGCCGACCTGCTCGACCGGTACGACGCCGATCCGACCCGGGTGTCCGTCGTACAGCCGGGTGTCGACCTGGGCCGGTTCCGGCCCGCGCCGGGTGACAGGTCCGCGGCGGCCCGCCAGGCCCGCCGCCGGCTGGGGCTTCCAGTCGACGGGTACGTGGTTGCCTTCGTCGGTCGGATCCAGCCGCTCAAGGCCCCCGACGTGCTGATTCGTGCGATCGCCGCGCTGCGGGAGCGCGATCCGGCGCTGGCCGATCAGGTGACGGTGGTGATCTGCGGCGGGCCCAGCGGCAGTGGGCTGGACCGGCCGACCGCCCTGATCGAGTTGGCCGCCAAGCTCGGTGTCAGCGACGGGGTGCGGTTCCTGCCGCCGCTCACCGGGGACGACCTTCCGGCCCTGTACCGGGCGGCGGACCTGGTCGCGGTGCCGTCGCACAACGAGTCGTTCGGGCTGGTCGCCCTGGAGGCGCAGGCCTGCGGTACGCCGGTGCTGGCCGCCGCCGTCGGAGGGTTGGTCACCGCCGTGCGCGACCAGGTCAGTGGCGTACTGATCGACGGTCATGATCCGGTCGACTGGGCCCGTGCGATGGGCAGCCTGCTGCCGAACCGGCCGCTGCGGTCGGTGCTGGGGCGAGGTGCCGAGCAGCACGCCCGGCACTTCTCCTGGGAGCGTACGGTCGCCGGGCTGCTCGGGGTCTACGGCGAGGCGATCGCCGGGCACCGCGCCCGGCTCGCGGCCGACCTGGCGGGTGACCCGGCGCTTTCCTGCTCCTGGTGACCCGGGGGCCCGGTTGTCACCCGGTGCGTGGGCCGGGTCGGTCGTAGAGTGGGTCCGGTGAGCCCGAAGAGCGATCTTGAGACCCTGATCGAGTCGGTCTGCGCCGAGCGGGACCTGGCGTGGGAGTCGACCGGCCCCGGTTCGTACGCGGTGACGCTGCCGGGCACCCACAAACTCAAGACGATCTGCAACCTGATCGTCGGCGAGCACGCGCTACGGATCGAGGCGTTCGTGATGCGCCAGCCGGACGAGCGCCGTGAGGAGCTGTGGGCCTGGCTGTTGCAGCGCAACGCCCGGATGTACGGCGTCTCCTTCTCCACCGACGCGGTCGGCGACGTGTACCTGACCGGTCGGGTCAACCCGGCCGGCGTGGACGCCGACGAGTTGGACCGACTGTTCGGCGCGGTGCTCACGTACGCCGACGAGTCGTTCGACACGATGCTGGAGATCGGCTTCGGCAGTTCGATCCGGCGTGAGTACGAGTGGCGGGTGAAGCGGGGCGAGTCGACAGCCAACCTGGCCGCCTTCGCCCACCTCTTCGAACCCTCCGCCACCACCCCCAACCCAACCTGACCCCCCGCCCCCGCACCGCCCTGCCGCGCGCTCCCGCCCCGCCCCGCGCGCCCACCCGCACCAGTCGATCATGGAGTTGTGGTGGGTGACAAAGTCCGTGCATGACACCAAACCAGGCAGCACAACTCCATGATCGATCGGACGCAGCCGCGATCTTGCACTTGCTGTCCCGGCGTAGAGGGCATTACTCGCTTTTCCTCGACCGAAAACGCAAGATCGGCGCGGGCGGGGCGTTCCGGCGAGTTGGCGGTGGTTCGGAGTGCTCCTGACGGGTATGCCGCTCCGCGCGGTGCGGCAAGGGACCCCCGCGCGCCGATGACGGAGTGCCAAGGAGCGGAGCGTCCCATGGCTCAGCGGAACAGCTCAGGTCGCGGCGCGACTGCGACCAGGACCAAGCGACAGGCCGGCAATCAGACGCCGGGTACGCCCGGAGTCTCCGAGTCGGAGATTTCCCGGATGCGGGTGGACGACATCCGTGGGCAGCTGCGTAAACGCGGAGTCTCCGGGATCTCCGCTCTGCGCAAGCCGGAGCTGGTGAAACAGTTGGTGCGGTCGATGCGGGCCGGCGCGGGTCGGAGCAGCACGGGCCCGTCGGGTCGGGCCGCCGGCACCCGGGCGTCGGCGGGGCGGGCCGCCGCCACCAGGAAGTCGGCGGCCAGGCCGGCGTCGAGCCGCGCGAAGGCCGCGCCCGCGAACAAGAGCGCGCCTGCGAAGCGGGCCGCCGCCGCGAAGGCGACGGCCGGGCGGAAGTCGACGGCGGCGGCGAAGAGGGCGCCTGCGAAGAAGGCGACCGCCGCGAAGAGGACCACAGCGGCGTCGTCGACGCCAGCCCGCAAGACCACGGCCGCCCGCAAGACCACGGCCGCGAGCAGAACTGCCGCCGCGAGCAGAACTACTGCGGCGAGCAGGACTACCGCCGCCCGGAAGACCGCCGCGGCGCGGAAGAGCACGGCGGCCCGCAAGGCGGCGACGGCGCGTACGGCACCCGCGCGGAAGGCGCCGGCGAAGAAGGCACCGGCGCGGCCGGCGGCGAAGCGCGCCACTCCGGCCAAGAGCACGGCGGCCAAGCGCACCGCCTCGGCCACGAGCGCGGCGGCGAAGCGCACGACAGCGAAGCGCGCGGCACCGGCCAAGAGCACGGCGGCCAAAAGCACGACAGCGAAGCGCGCCACACCAGCCAAGAGCGCGGCGGCGAAGCGTACGTTGACGCCGTCGACCGGTGGCGCGACGGCGGCGGGCGGGATCCGGACCGGACGGGGTACGGGGCGGTCGGTCCGCAGTTCGCAGGTGATCTCGTCGATCACGGACCGGCCGGAGCGGCCGGGACGGAGTTTGATCACGGCGAACCACGAGGTGATCCAGCGGTGGGCCCGGGAACGCGGGGCCAAACCGGCGACCATCGCCGGCACCGAGCGGGATGGCCGGGCGGGTGTGTTGACCTTCAACATTCCCGGATACCGGGAAAGCAGCCGGATTCGCGAGATCACCTGGGATGAGTGGTTCTACACGTTTGACCTGCGGCGGCTGAACCTGATTTATCAGGAACAGTTGCGGAACGGCCGTCAGAGCAGCTTCTTCCGGACCGAGTCACCCGATCGGGAAGACGGTTGAGGTGTTTGCGGGAATGGCCGACGGGTACCCGGCTGTTGCCAACGGACGAGGCTGGAGCAGCGGATACTCGCCAGTTGTGACCGGCGAGACAGCCCTTCTGGGTTGAATCCAGAATCCGGGCGAACTAGCTTTATTGCACCGCGCCACGTTTGGAAACGTTCGGGGGAGCGGCGGATCGATCAGATCCGCGCACCAGACGAGGCGCGAGGGGACGGGTGGAACAACCGTTGGGGGACGGTTCCCACCTGTTTGGACCGGCGGCGTGAGCGGGCGATGCTTACGGGGGTGAGTGTTGCCCGCCGCCGCCGGCCCCGCCTTCGAGCGCCCACCACGACCTCAGGGACGTGGTGGGCGTTTTGCGTCGGTCATCCGATCGGTACGCGGTCCGCGTCGGTTGTCGGCTCCGGGTCGACTGCCCGGCGCAGCGCGGCGACGTGTCGTTCCCGGGGTGGTCCGGCCAGCAGGTGTCCGAGCGCGGCCAGCAGACCCAGCCCGCCCACGATCAGCCAGTGCCGGTCGCCGAGGTGCTGGAGGCTGACCCCGCCGAGGGTGGGCGCGACGAACGCCGCGGCCGGGAACGTCAGGTAGAAGACCGACTGGTAGCGGGCGCGTAGCAGCGGGGGCGCCAGGTCCGCGTTGATCTGCGCGTTGGGCGGGGCGGCCAGCATGGAGCCGACCGTCCAGATCACAGCGGCACCCAGGTAGATGGCCAGTTCGTCGGCGACGGCGAGCGCCCCGAAGCCGAGTGCGAGCAGCGCCGTGGAGGCGGCCAGTACGACGTCCTTGCGGTGCCGGTCGATCAGTCGGGGCACGAACAACTGCCCGACCACGATCAGCGTGCCGCCGAGCGCCACCACCAGCCCGTACGCCGATGGGCCCAGGCCGTCCGCGCGCATGGCCAGCGGCATGATCGTCGACGTCTGCATGGTGAGTACGGCCAGCACGAAGGTGAGCCCGACGAAGACCAGGAAGGTGCGGTCGGTGAGCGCGGTGTGCAGCCCAGGCCGTCGGGCCCGGACGGGTTTCGGTGCCGCGCTGGTGGTGGGCGCGGGGTCGGCCGCTGGCCGGGCGAGGCGCAGGGTTTCGGGCACCTTCCAGCCGATCACGGCGGCGGCGGTCAGTGTGGCGCCCGCGTCGACCAGGAAGAGCGCGGTGAAGCTCGCCTCGGCCAGTACGCCGGCGAGCAGCGAGGCGACCGCCATGCCCAGGTTGAACGCCCAGAACTGGAGGTTGAACGCGCGCGAGCGGCGTTCGGCGGGCACCACGTCGACGATCGCCGCCACGAACGCCGGGCTGGGCATCGAGTGGACCACGCCGATCAGCGCGGAGAGCACCGCGATCAGCAGCAGGGGTCGGGTGAACGCCAGCGCCACCATCAGGCCGACGGTGGCCAGGTGTGCGGCGAGCAGGGTCGCCCGGCGGCCCCACCGGTCGGCGAGCACCCCGCCGAGGAGTACGCCGGCCGCCCCGCCGGCCCCGTACGCGCCGACCACGGTGCCGGCCAGCGCCTCGCTCGCGCCGCGTACGTCGGTGAGGTAGAGCGAGAGGAAGAGCATGGCGAACGCGCCGGCCCGGTTGATCAGCAGGCCGGCCCACAGATACCAGAAGGTGGCGGGTAGCCCGCCTGCGGTGTCGTGCCACCAGCGCCGCAGGGCGTGCACCCGACCTCCCGACAGTTCAGGTTGTTAACTATTTCCTCTGCACAGTAGGAACTCCGGCACCGCCGCGCCAGTCGTTACGCCTCGGCGGGCTGTGCGGCACGGGAGACGGTGGTCGGTGCCAGCGCCTCGCCGGAGCGGCGCAGCGCCGCCGCACGCCGCTCCCGGGCCGGCCCGGAGACCAGGTGGGCCACCGCGGTCAGCAGGCCCAGCGCGGCGCAGCCGTACCAGAGGGCGTCGTTTCCGGCGTGCTCGCGCACCAGGCCACCGAGGATCGGCGCGCTGGCCCCGGCGATCTGCCAGGAGAGGGAGAACACACCCTGGTAGCGGCCGCGCAGCTCGGCCGGGGACAACTCGGCGATCAGCGTGGAGTTGGACGGCGAGTTCAGCATCTCGCCGACCGTCCAGATCAGCACGGTCAGCCCGTAGAACCAGGGGGTGCCGGCGAACGCGGTCAGTCCGAACCCGACCCCCGTCACCACCGACGCCAGCGCGAGCACGTGTGAGCGGCTCCGACCTCGGATCAGTCGGGGCACGAAGAGCTGGCCGACCACGATGAGAATGCCGTTGAGCGCGATCACCGAGCCGTAGGTGGCGGGGCTCAGGCCGTCGTCGCCCATCGCGATCGGCAGCATCGAGATGTGCTGGAGGAACACCAGCGCGGCGAACAGGTTGAGTGCCACGAATCCGAGGTAGACCCGGTCGGTGAGGATCGTGCGCAGGGCGCCGCGCGGAGCCGCCGCTGCCGTCATGGCGGTGACGGGGCCGGCCTGCCGGGTCTCCGGCACCTTGCTGAAGATGATCAACGCGGTGACCAGCATGGTGGCGGCGTCGACCACGAACAGCAGCAGGTAGTCGGCCTGGGCGGCGAGGCCGGCGAGGACGGCGGCGCAGGCGAAACCGAGGTTGATCGCCCAGTAGTTGAGCGAGAAGGCGCGCAGCCGGTCCTTTGCCGGCACCACGTCGATCATCATCGCCCCGAACGCGGGCCGGGCCGCCTCGGCGAACATGCCGAGCAGCAGCGCGCCCAGCGCCACCGCCCAGAGATCCCGGGCCAGTCCGAGCCCGAGCATCATGGCCGCCGCGCCCACATGGGCGGTGAGCAGCGTCGGGCGGCGACCCCAACGGTCGGCGAGGGTGCCGCCGGCGGTGGTGCCGAACGCCCCGCCGACACCCCAGAGGCCGATCACCAGGCCGGCCTGCGAGGCCGAGAAGCCACGTTCCTGGGTCAGATAGATGGCGAGGAAGACGAGGACGAACGAGCCGAGTCGGTTGATCAGGGTGCCCGACCACAGGTACCAGAAAGTGGTCGGTAAGCCGCCGGTGGTGTCCCGGAACCAACTCCGCATCGTCCGCATATGGCGCCCCGCTTGCAAGTAATGACCGATCTGACTGGCGTGCCTTACGACCCTAGTGGCGGCCGGATCGGCTGGTCATCAGCTTTTTCACGTGGTGGTCGTCACGACGACTGCCCGCGTGTCCGCCGGGCGGTTGAGGCAGGATGATCCGCATGACTGCGAGCGAAGGGCCCACCGTCGGGACGCTGGTCCTGCTGCGACACGGTGAGAGCGACTGGAATGCCAAGAACCTCTTCACCGGCTGGGTGGACGTCGACCTGACCGCGAAGGGCGAGGGCGAGGCGCGGCGCGGCGGCGAGCTGCTGCGCGAGCACAGCCTGCTGCCGGACGTCGTGCACACCAGCCTGATGCGCCGGGCGATCCGCACCGCCGAGCTGGCGCTCAACGCCGCCGACCGGCACTGGATCGCCGTGCGCCGGTCGTGGCGGCTCAACGAGCGGCACTACGGCGCCCTGCAGGGCAAGGACAAGAAGCAGACCCTCGACGAGTACGGCGAGGAGCAGTTCATGCTCTGGCGCCGGTCGTACGACACGCCACCGCCCCCCATCGACGACAACGACGAGTGGTCGCAGGTGGGCGACCCGCGCTACGCGCTGCTGCCGACCGAGCTGATGCCGCGCACCGAGTGCCTCAAGGACGTCGTCGACCGGATGCTGCCCTACTGGTACGACTCGATCGTGCCGGACATCCTGGCCGGCCGGACGGTGCTGGTGGCCGCGCACGGCAACTCGCTGCGCGCTTTGGTCAAGCACCTCGACCAGATCTCCGACGAGGCGATCGCCAAGCTGAACATCCCGACGGGCATCCCGCTGCGCTACGACCTCGACCCGCAGCTGCGTCCGCTCACCCTGGGCGGCACCTACCTCGACCCGACCGCCGCGAAGGCAGCCGCCGCGGCGGTGGCCAACCAGGGGCGCTGAGCCACCGGAAGCTCGAGCCACCAGATAGAGGGCCCCTCGTCATCGCGGAGAGCGATGGTGAGGGGCCCTCTGCCTGCCGGTCAGCTACCGCTGGGCGCGCTCTCGCCGGTGATCAGGTAGATCACGTGCTCGCCGGCGTTCACCGCGTGGTCGGCGAAGCGCTCGTAGAAGCGGCCCAGCAGGGTGGCGTCGATCGCCGTCTCCACCCCGTACGGCCAGTCGTCGCCGAGCAGCACGGCGAACAGGTTCTTGTGCAGCTCATCCATAGCGTCGTCGTCGCGGTCCAGCTCGCCGGCGAGGTCGGCATCGGGCTTCGCCAGCACCGAACCGATCTTGACGGCCATCCGGTCGGCGATCTCGGACATCTCGGTGAAGACCGTCCGCAGCTCGGCCGGGACGGCGGGGGAGGGGTGCCGGCGCAGCGCGGTCTTCGCCACGTGCTCGGCGAGGTCGCCCATCCGTTCCAGATCGGCGGCCACGTGCAGCGCGGTGATCATCGCCCGGAGGTCGGAGGCGACCGGCGCCTGTCGGGCGAGCAGGTCACAGACCCGCTCCTCGACGTGCCGGTAGAGGTCGTCGATCTCGGCGTCCCGCTCGATGACCGTCTCGGCGGCCTGCCGGTCGGCGGTGAGCAGGGCCCGGGTGGCCTGGCGCATGGCGGCGCGGACGCCCTCCGCCATGTCCACCAGCAGTTGGCTGACGATCTGGAGGTCGGCCCGGAACTCGTCGCGCATCATCACGTCCTGTGGTCGGTCGCCGCCGACGGGTGCCGGCGCAGGGGGGTTGAGCAGGTGCGAAGCCAACGGTAGGGCGCGTGGACGGATCCCGGATGAACCACGGTGAACGACGCCAGACGTGGGGGTGAACACTTCCGTAAGTGAGGGTAGTTCGTCCCGTTCTGTGTGGTAGCCAGGTTAACAATGACCCTACGATCGCCGGGTGGAGTGGGCAGTGGCGGTCGTGGTGGCCGTGGCATTGGTGGCCGGGATGGCCGCCGGTTTCCTGCTGCCCCGGATCATGGGGAGGCCCGCGATAGTCGACGAGCAGCAGGCCGGGCTCGGTCGTCGGACGATCGACTCACTCCGGGCCGGCGTCGTGGTTCTGGACAACGACGACATCCCCGTTCTGATCAACCCGGCCGCCCGCGCGATGGGGCTGCTGCGTACCGGCAGCACACCGGGCTCCATCGTCGCGCACCCGCTGATCCGTACCCTCGCCGGTCAGGTGCGACGCACCGGCGTGCGACGCGAGATCGAGCTGGACCTGCCGCGAGGTCGCGACAGCGCGGGGGAGAACCCGCTCGGCGTGCACCTGCGGGCAATGGGTCTCGGCAACGGGTTCATCGCGGTCGAGGCGGTCGACGTGACCGAATCGCACCGGCTGACCCGGGTACGACGCGACTTCGTGGCGAACGTGAGCCACGAGCTGAAGACCCCGATCGGTGCCCTGCAACTGCTCGCCGAGGCGTTGCTGGACGCCACCGAGCCGGCCGACGCGGCGACGCCCGACCTCTCCGAGGACCTGGTGGCCGCCCGCCGGTTCGCCGAGCGGATCCAGCACGAGTCGACCCGGCTGGGTCGGCTGGTGCAGGAGTTGCTGGAGCTGACCCGGTTGCAGGGAGCTGAGCCGCAGCCGCCACCGGAACCGGTCGCGCTGGACTGGGTGATCGCCGAGGTGGTCGATCGGACCCGCACCACGGCCTCCGCCCGGGGTGTCGCGGTGACCGTGGACGGGCAACGGGGCCTGACCGCGTACGGCAGCGACTCCCAACTCGCCACGGCGGTGGCGAACCTGGTGGAGAACGCCATCAACTACTCCGGCGAGGACACCACGGTGCGGGTGACCCTGCGGGGCGACGACGAGCACGTCGAGGTCGCCGTTGCCGACCAGGGCATCGGTATCGCCCCCACCGACGTCGACCGGATCTTCGAGCGGTTCTACCGGGCCGACCAGGCCCGCTCGCGTGCCACCGGCGGCACCGGGCTCGGCCTGGCGATCGTGAAACACATTGCGAGCAACCATGGCGGACGGGTCGAGGTGTCGAGCACTCTTGGTGGTGGGTCGACGTTCACCCTCCGGCTGCCCGCCAGTCCACCGGATGACCTACTGGCGACACTGCCGCCGGTTGGGATCGAGTCCGGTCCGACTGGGCTACGGCAGGTCTGACAGCAGATGGAAAGGAAATCCCCGTTGAGCCGCGTTCTCGTGGTCGAGGACGAGGAGTCGTTCTCCGACGCCTTGTCGTACATGCTCCGTAAGGAGGGCTTTGAGGTTTCGGTCGCCGCGACCGGCACCGACGCCCTCACCGAGTTCGACCGGACCGGCGCCGACATCGTGCTGCTCGACCTGATGTTGCCCGAGATGTCGGGCACCGAGGTCTGCCGGCAGTTGCGGCAGCGCTCCGCTGTCCCGATCATCATGGTCACCGCTCGGGACAGCGAGATCGACAAGGTGGTCGGGCTGGAGATCGGCGCCGACGACTACGTCACGAAGCCGTACTCTCCGCGGGAACTTGTCGCCCGGATCCGGGCGGTGCTGCGCCGGCAGAGCCCGGAGGTGGCCGAGGCGGGTGCGCCGACGCTTGCCGCCGGCCCGGTGCGGATGGACATCGAGCGGCACGTGGTGACAGTCGACGGCGGGGCCGTGCAGCTGCCGCTGAAGGAATTCGAGCTGCTGGAGCTGCTGCTGCGCAACGCGGGCCGGGTGCTCACCCGCGGTCAGCTCATCGACCGGGTCTGGGGCGCCGACTACGTCGGTGACACCAAGACGCTCGACGTGCACGTCAAGCGGCTGCGCTCCAAGATCGAGCCGGAGCCGTCCGCGCCGCGCTTCATCGTCACGGTGCGGGGTCTGGGCTACAAGTTCGAGCCCTGATCGGCGTACGCGAAGGGGGTCTGCGCTCGGCGCAGGCCCCCTTCGGTCTGTTCCCGCCCGGTCAGCGGACGACCTTGATGTTGAAGGTGGCGGTGTCGAGTCGACCGTAGAGGCGCAACCAGAGCGGCAGCAGCATCTCGGTGCCCCGTGCGGTGGAGAGGTCGCCGAGGTCGATCACGTCGGTGTGGCCGAAGCTGACCAGCAGCCCGGTGACGATCCGCTTGGCCTCCGCGTCGTCGCCGGAGACGAAGACACTGTGCGCGCCTTCGGCCAGCTGATGCGGGTGCGCCATCAGCTCGGCGGTCACCGTGTTGAGGGACTTGACCACCCTGGTCTGTGGAAACTCGCGCTGGATGCGTTCGGCGAGGGAGTCGGTGTTGACCACCGACAGGGTGGGTGGAAAGCCCGCACCGAAGTCGAGCGGGTTGGCGATGTCGAGCAGAACCTTGCCGGCCAGGTTCGGTGCGCCGGCCGCGGCCAGTGCCGGGAGCGAGCCGTTGCCGTTCGTGGCGTTCACCACCAGCTCGGCGCCGCTGGCGGCTTCGGCGAGGCTCGCCAGGCCGACCTCGGGGTGCTGCGCCGCCCAGTGGGCGTGGTCGCCGGCCCGGATGGCCGCGACGTCGCGGGTGCCGATGGTCACCTGGTGACCCAGCTCCGCCGTGCGGGCGGCGATGGCTCGACCGACCGAGCCGGTGCCGAGGACTGCGATGCGCATGTCGATCGATCCTCCGTCGGGACAGTGGATCGGCTGATGCCGATCACAGGCAGGCTAACAGACAGGTCTGTCTACCGCAGCCCTCTAATGAGCCGCAGAGGTGTCGGCGGTCGGCCCTCTCTGGACCCCGGCGGTGCGGCGGTACGGTTGGTAGTCCTTTGGAGCTGATGTCACAAACGAGTCATCCGCCGTCGCCGGCCGGTGCCTTCCGCTGATGTCATAAGCGATTCAGCTCCAAAGCGCCCCGAGCCCATGTCCCGCCCCTCGCCCGCGAAGGCCGTCGCGACGTCGTCGTGCCACAGACGCGCGGCCCTCGCGGGGTCGCCGAAGCCGGAGGCAGTGCCCCCGTAGACGAAGTCGTCTATAGGATCAGGGCTGCCATCAGCAGAACGAGGGAGCACCGATGCCCGCGCCCCGTACTCCGGCCGGCTCGGCCAGGGACCGGATCCTGGACACCGCGTTCCGGCTCTTCTACGCCCACGGGCCACGCGGCGTGGGGGTGGACACGGTGATCGCCGAGTCGGGCGTGGCCAAGGCGACGCTCTACAAGCACTTCCCGCGCAAGGACGACCTCGTGCTGGCGTACCTCGATCGGGTCGACCAGGCGTGGTTCGGCGCGTTGCGGTCCGCGGCCCGGGATGCCGGCGACGAGCCACGCGACCAACTGGTGGGGATGTTCGACGCGCTGACCGGCGCCTGTCGCCGGGAGGGCTACCACGGCTGCGCGTTCATCAACACCGCGGCCGAGTCCGCCGCTGGGCCGGTGCACGCCCGGACGGTCGAGCACAAAACCGTGGTCCGTGCCTGGGTGACCGAGCTGGCCCGCCGGGCCGGCGCGGCCGACCCGGAACTGCTGGCCCAGCAGCTCACCCTGCTGCTGGACGGCGGGCTCGTCGCCGGTGTGCTCGACGGCGACCCCCTGATCGCCGACGCGGCCCAGCGCAGCGCCCGCACGCTTGTCGACGACGCCCTGCGCTGAGCGACGACCGTCGGAGTAGCGGGAATACTGCCAAGATCCGTTAGAGTTCGTCGGCCGGGTGCGGGGCGATCATGCCCTGCCTCGTCCTGGTCGCGCACAGCTCGGCCAGCCGCTCGTAGGCCGCAGCGCCGATCAGCGCGGTCAGCTCCGGCCCGTACGACAGGTACATCGGCTCGGTGCCGACGTGCGCGTCCGTCGAGGAGGTGCACCACCAGTCCAGGTCGTGCCCGCCGGCTCCCCAGCCCCGCCGGTCGAACTCGGACAGGGTGGAGACCAGCACCTTGCTGTCGTCTGGTCGCTTCACCCAGTCCTGATCGCGGCGGATCGGCAGTTGCCAGCAGACGTCCGGCTTGTATTCCAACGGGTGCACCCCGTCGCGCAGCGCCTGGGCGTGCAGGGCGCAACCGCCACCGCCGGCGAAGTCGGCGTCGTTGAGGAACACGCACGGAGCGTCGGGGCTCCGGGTGGCGGTGCGGCGGGCCGGGTTCTTGCCGTCGATGGTGTCCTCGTCGGTCCAGTTCTTGAACCCGCGCCGGAAGTGCTGCCAGGTCGACGGGGTCAGCCGACGGACGGCGTTGCGAACCCGCTTCTCGTCGTCGGAGTCGGTGAAGAACGCGCCGTGCGAGCAACACCCGTCGGCGGACCGGCCGGCGATGATGCCGTGGCAGCCCTTGCCGAAGATGCAGGTCCAGCGGGAGAGCAGCCAGGTCAGGTCGGCCCGGATCAGGTGCGTCTCGTCGGCCGGGTCGGTGAACTCGATCCACTCCCGAGGGAAGTCCAGAGGCACCTCACGGCTGCGCGGGTCACCCGGGTCGTCCACCAGCACACGGAGCTCCATCGTCACTCGGCCCAGCGTACGCGCGGTGACGTCCGCAGGCCGGCGAGCCGCGCAAACGTGTTGCGCCTACTGTCTTCATCATGCGACTGGGTGTCCTCGACGTCGGATCCAACACGGTGCACCTCCTTGTGGTGGACGCGCACCACGGCGCGCACCCGTGGCCGGCGCACTCCGAGAAGGTGGTGCTCCGGCTGGCCGAGCAGATCGGCCCCGACGGCGCGCTGACCGAGGCGGGCGCGGACGGCCTGGTCAAGGCCGTGAGCATGGCCAAGGCGGCGGCTGCCGGGCTGGAGGCCGACGACCTGATCGCCTTCGCCACGTCCGCGGTGCGCGACGCCACGAACGCGGCCGAGGTGCTGGCCCGGGTTCGGGACGAGACCGGCGTACGCCTGGCGGTGCTCTCCGGGGCGGACGAGGCGCGCTCGACGTTCCTGGCCGTCCGGCGGTGGTTCGGCTGGTCGGCCGGCCGGCTGCTGGTGCTCGACATCGGTGGCGGCTCGTTGGAGATCGCCGCCGGCATCGACGAGGACCCGGAGGTCGCGGTCTCCCTGCCGCTCGGCGCCGGCCGGCTGACCCGTGAGCGGCTACGGGTCGACCCGGCGAGCACGGCCCCGCCGTCGGCGGAGGCCGTCGAGAAGCTCCGGGAGTACGTGGACAGCCGGCTGGACAAGGTGGTGGACCAGATCACCCAGGTCGGCTGGGACCGGACGGTGGCCACCTCGAAGACGTTCCGCACGCTGGCTCGACTCGCCGGGGCCGCTCCGTCCGGCGCCGGGCTGTGGGCGCGACGCAGCCTCACCCGGGCCGGTCTGCGGCAGGTGATCGGTTTCATCCGGCACATCCCACCGGCGCAGTTGATGGAGTTGGAAGGGGTCAGCGCGGGTCGGGCGCACCAGTTGCTGGCCGGTGCCGTGGTCGCCGAGGCGGCGATGCGCCGTCTGGATCTGGACTCGCTGGACATCTGCCCGTGGGCGCTGCGGGAGGGCGTCATCCTCCGCCGGCTCGATCAATTGGAGCCGATCTGATCCGGCGGCCGTTTTCGGTCGGTTTGCCGGCGCTCGTCACGATGCCCCCGGCGCTGCCGGGCTACGCTGGCTGATGTGACTTCCCGCGTTCCCGTGCTCCTGTCCAGCTCGTCGGTCTTCCCCGAGCCGACCGCGGCGGCGTTCCAACTGGCCGCGGCGCTCGGCTACGACGGCGTCGAGGTGATGGTCTGGACCGACGTGGTCAGCCAGGACGCGGGTGCGCTGCGCGGCCTCTCCGCGCACTACGACGTGCCGGTGCTCTCGGTGCACGCGCCCTGCCTGCTGGTCACCCAGCGGGTGTGGAGCCCGGACCCGTGGGAGCGCCTGCGCAAGGCCGCCGAGCTGGCCGAGACGCTGGGCGCGCCGACCGTCGTGGTGCACCCACCGTTCAGCTGGCAGCGCGACTACGCGCGTAACTTCGCCGAGGGTCTGGCCACCGTCGCGGAGCGGTTCAGCGGGCTGCGCTTCGCCGTCGAGAACATGTACCCGGTGCGGATGGCGGGCCGGCAGTTCGTCCCGTACGTGCCCGGTTGGGACCCGACCGACGCCGGCTACCCGTCGTACACCCTGGATCTGTCGCACTGCGCGGCCTCGCACAGCGACCCCCTGGAGATGGCCGACCGGATGGGCGCCGGGCTGGCGCACGTGCACCTCGGTGACGGCACCGGCGAGGGCCGCGACGAGCACCTGGTGCCCGGGCGGGGTACCCAGCCCTGCGGGGAGCTGCTCTCCTCGCTGGCTGGCCGGGGCTTCACCGGGGCGGTGGCCGTGGAGGTCGCCACCCGGGGCGCGAAGAGCCGCGCGGTGCGCGAGGCGGACCTGCGCGCCGCGCTGGAGTTCGCCCGCCAGCACCTGACCGCGCCGTCACCTGTCGACGCCTGACCCGTCCGCCCGCTACCGGGCGATGTCGCTCAGCTGACCGGTGAGAGGGAGTCGGTGGCGGAGGTCGGCTGCGGGGCGACAGTCACCTGCTCGCCGACCGCCGCGCGCTTGCGGGCCCGGTGCGCGGCGACGTGCGAGCGGGTGGCGCAGCGCTCCGAGCAGAACCGCCGGCAGCAGTTGGACGACGTGTCCAGGTAGACGTTGCCGCACCGCTCGTCGGCACAGACCCCGAACCGGGCGCTGCCGTACTCGCAGAGCCAGACCGACAGCCCCCAGGCCGCGCCGGCCAGGTATTCGGCGCTGACCGAGGCGCCCCGGCTGGTGACGTGCATGTGCCAGTCGCTGGAGTCGTGCCCGGAGATGCGCGGCTGCACCGGGAACGCCTCGAGCAGCGCGTTCAGCTCGGTGACCGCCTGGGCGTCCCGGCCCGAGGTGCCGTACTCGAAGACGTCGCGCAACCGTTTCTGCGCCCGGCGGAAGATGGCGACGTCCCGGTCGGCGACCTCGTCGCGCATCCAGCCGTGGTCGTCGGTGAAGAGTGCCCGCAGGTCGTCGAGGTCGTCCAGGCGGGCGTTGACCAGGTCAACACCGGTCCTGGCGTACGCGTCGAAGTTCACACCCCCAACGGTAGACGACTCAGCGGGTGCGCGGCGCGTCGATGTAGTGCGGCAGGAACCGCGCGTAGCCGTCGGTGATCAGACTGGCGCTCTCCCGCACGCCCACGCCTGCCGACTCGCCGTCGACGATCCAGCTGCCCAGCACCATCCGGTTGCCGGCGAACTGCGGCAACGCCCGGAACTCCTGGTAACACCAGCCCTCGTCGCCGTAGATCCCCGGGTTGGTGATCTCCTCGTCGGCGGTGACGATGCGTACCGAACCGCCTTCGCGGCCGAGCAGCGGCTTGGCGACGTACTCCGGCATCCCGCGCGGCGAGTCGAGGTACGCCGGGAGCAGGTACTCGTGGCCGGGGTACAGCTCCCAGAGGACGGCGAGCAGCGCCTTGTTGGAGAGCAGCAGTTTCCAGGCCGGCTCGATCCAGGTGGTCGGGGTGCCCGGGGCCAGGGCCGCCGGCCCGTACGGCTCGGCCAGCATCCACTCCCACGGGTAGAGCTTGAAGCAGGTGGTCACCGGGCGGTCGTCGGCGTCGACGAAGCGCCGACCGTCCCAGCCGATCTCCTGGATGGGTTGGAGCTCGACGCTGAGGCCGGCCTGCCGGGCGGTCTCGGCGAGGTAGCCGGCGGTCATGTGGTCCTCGCCGGACTCCTCCTCGTTCGACCAGAGCACGTGCACCGAAGGGTCGTGCAGCCCAGCCCCGATCTTGGCCCAGGCGCCGACCAGTCGCTCGTGCAGGCTGTTCCACTGGTCCAGCTCCGGCCGGGTCTGCTCCAGCCAGTACCACTGGATGATGCTCGCCTCGACGAGCGCGGTGGGGGTGTCCGCGTTGTACTCCAACATCTTCGGCGGCCAGGTGCCGTCGTACGCGAGGTCGAAGCGCCCGTACAGGGTCGGTGGCGCCTCCCGCAGCGACCGGGCCACCGCCTCGGCCGCCCACTGCGGGATGCCGAACTCGGCGTACCGGCGCTGCGCCACCACGTGCTCGGCGGCGGCCACCGACATCCGGTGCAGCTCCTCGGTGGCCTCCTCCAGCCGCAGCACCTCGTCCAGGTCGAACGCGTACGCGGCGGTCTCGTCCCAGTACGACATGATCCCGCCGTCGGGCAGCTCGGTGTCGACGTAGACCAGACCCTGCGACCGGATGGTGGCGTCCCAGTCGGGGCGCGGCGTGACCGACTCGCGGCGCACGTCAGCCGCCGCAGGCGGCGAGGTGGGTGCCGAATCCGCCGCGTTCGGGCAGGGCGGCGGCGGTCGGCTCCGGGGCGGTGCGACCGGCGGCCGGGTCGCTGACCCGCATCGCCAGCGCGACGGTGTCGCCGCCACCGACCGGCCCGAGGGCGCAGTCGTCGTCATCGTCGTCGTCCGAGGTCATGTTGCAGCCGGAGAGGGCGAGCGCGAGGGCGGTGAGCGCGCCGAGCTGCACGGAGGCCGAGCGGAGTCGGCGGCGGGGGCGTTGGTCCACGGCATCGTTGTAGCCGATCGACGCCACCGCCGCCGCCCCGCCCCCGGGCCGAGGTGGCCCGGCCGCCCCTCGGCGGGGCCCCTCGCAGGGGCGTTACGCTCGGCTCATGCTCCGTTCCGTCATCCTCGCCGCCTCCCGGTCATCCCAGGTCGAGCGGCTCGTCGCGACTGCCCCGTACACCCGGGACGTCGTCCGCCGGTTCGTCGCCGGCGCCGCCACCGACGACGCGTTGCGCGCGACCCGCGGGCTCGTCGACGACGGCCTCGCGGTCACCCTCGACCACCTCGGTGAGGACACCGTCCGCCCCGAGCAGGCCACCGCCACCCGCGACGAATACCTGAAACTGCTGTCGATGCTCGGCGCCGCCGGGCTCACCCCGGCCGCCGAGGTGAGCGTGAAGCTCTCCGCCCTCGGCCAGATGTTCGACGAGCAGTTGGCGTACGACAACGCGCGGGCGATCTGCGCGGCGGCCGACGCGGCGGGCACCACTGTCACCCTGGACATGGAGGACCACACCACCACCGACTCGACGTTGGAGGTGTTGAGCCGGCTGCGCAAGGACTTCCCGTCGACCGGCGCGGTGCTCCAGGCGTACCTGCGGCGGACCGAGTCGGACTGCCGGGAACTCTCCTCGGCCGGGTCGCGGGTGCGGCTGTGCAAGGGTGCCTACAAGGAGCCGGAGTCGGTGGCGTACCAGTCGACCCGTGAGGTGGACAAGTCGTACGTGCGCTGCATGAACATCCTGATGTCCGGCGACGGTTACCCGATGCTGGCCACCCACGACCCGCGGATGATCGCCATCGGCGAGGACCGGGCCCGGTGGTTCGACCGGGGTCCCGAGCGCTTCGAGTTCCAGATGCTCTACGGCATCCGCCCCGAGGAGCAGGCCCGGTTGGCCGGCGAGGGCTACACGGTGCGCACCTACGTCCCGTACGGCGACGAGTGGTACGGCTACCTGATGCGCCGGCTCGCCGAGCGCCCCGCCAACCTGGTCTTCTTCGGCCGTGCCCTGATCTCCAAGAAGTAGTTCCCGCGCTTCGGCGCGACGGGCCGGCGGCGACTCCTCGGGGTCACCGCCGGCCCGTCTCGCTATCCGGCTTGCCAAGCTTGGCTAAGTGGCTTAGCTTTAAGGCTATGACAGCTAGCCAGGTGCGGCGGGGCGACGGACACATCGCGTACGAGGCGCGGGGCGAGGGGCCGTTGGTGGTCCTCGCGCACGGCATGGGCGAGAACAGGGCGAGCTTCCGGCACCTCGTGCCGCTGCTGGTGGCCGCCGGTCACCGGGTCGCCTCGGTCGACGTCCGGGGGCACGGCGAGTCCAGCGCCGGGTGGCCCACGTACGCCCCGGCGGAGGTCGGCGCGGACCTGCTGGCCGTGGTCCGTGACCTCGACGCCGGCCCGGCCGTGCTGGTCGGCAGCTCGTCCGCCGCGGCGGCGGTGGTGTTCGCCGCCACCGACGCGCCCGAGCTGGTCAGCGGCATCGTGCAGATCGGCGCGTTCGTCGGTCAGCCGAAGCTCAACCCGATGCTGCGGATGGCGATGTGGTCGGTGCTGCACAGCCCTCGCCTGTTCGGGATGTTCCACAACACCCTGTTCCCGGTGCACCGGCCCGCCGACGACGCGGCGTACCGTCGATCGATGGTGGCCAACCTGCGCGAGCCCGGTCGGATGGCCGCGACGCGCGGCGTGATCGCACCGGCGGAGCCGCACTGGACCGCCCGTGCCCGGCAGGTGCGGCAACCGGTGCTGGTGCTGATGGGCTCGAAGGACCCGGACTTCCCCGACCCGGGAGCCGAGGCGCGGGCCGCCCGGCGGCTCTTCGGCACCGCCGAAGCTCGGATGATCGAGGAGTCCGGCCACTACCCGCACGCCGACCGGCCGCACCGCACCGCCGACAAGCTGCTCGGCTTCCTGGCGGTGTGCGCCGGTGCCTAGGGTCGGCCTCAACCAGCAGACCGTCGTACGGGAGGCGGCCCGGCTGGCCGACGAGGTCGGCTTCGAGCAGCTCACCCTCGCCGCGCTCGCCAGCCGGCTCGGGGTGGCGCTGCCCAGCCTCTACAAGCACGTGCGGGGGGCGGACGCGCTGACCCAGAAACTGGCCGCCCTGGCCACCGCCGAACTGGCCACCGAGATGACCACCGCCGCCGTCGGCCGCTCCGGTGGCGACGCGCTCCGCGCCATGGCGGACGCCTACCGTGGCTACGCCCTGCGGCACCCCGGCCGCTACCCGACCACGCAGCGGGTGCCGGACCCGGCCGATGAGGAACACGTGGCGGCCGGCGAACGCGCCGTCGGCGCGGTCTTCGCGGTGCTGCGCGGGTACGGGCTCACCGGGGACGACGCGGTGGACGCGACCCGCGCGCTGCGCAGCGCCCTGCACGGCTTCGTGACCCTGGAGGCCGCGGGCGGCTTCGGTCTGCCCCGTGACGTCGACCGCTCGTACCACCAGTTGGTCGCGAGCATGGACATCTCGTTCCGTTCCTGGCCGCGCACCGGCGGGTGAGCGAGCGGCCGGGGCGGCCTCGCCGCGTCCAGGTAGTGGTCGTACCCTTCGGCGGGTGACTGACGAGGTGCAGCAGCCCGTACCGCGGCGGCTCTGGCCGCTGTGGACGGTGCTCGTGGTGGTCGTCCTGCTGCTGGGCTGCGGCCTGCCGGCGGCGCTCGTCGTCGGAGTGATCCGGGAGACAGGCTCCCGCGCCACTGTCAGCCGGGTCGGCGCCTCGTCGGCGGACGATCCGGCCACCGCCGTGGCCCGGGGGTTGTCCGACCTGATCACCGCCCAGCTCCACCGGCAGTCGGCGGCACTGCTGGGCGGTGACCGCGCCGGGTTCCTCGCCGTCGCCGATCCCGCCGCCCACAACGACCTGCGTCGACGCTTCGCCGCACTGCGCGAGCTCAAGGTGACCGGCTGGCGGGCCGAGCCGAGTGGCCTGCCCGTGCCGATCATCGGCAAGCCCGGCGAGTGGCGGCTGCTGGTGCGCTTCCAGTACTGCTTCGTCACACCGAACTGCCGGCCCAGCCCGGTGCTGATCGGCACCCGGTGGCGGGAGAACGGCGACCAGCCCCGGATGGTCGCCATGGAGGAATCCAAGTCGGTGGAGACCGGCACCCGGCCGTGGGAGATCAGCAACCTGGCCGTCGCCGTCGGCGCGCGGACCATCGTCGCCACCACCCCGGCCCTGCGCGGCAAGCTGCCCGGCCTGCTCGCGCAGGCGGAGGCGGCGGCGAAGGTCGCCGACACGTACGCGGTGACCGGCTCACCGCCGGACCGGTACCGGATCTTCTACGCCGGGCGCACCGAGTGGCAACGCTGGTACGGCGGGGATCGTCCGGAGTGGACCGGCGGCTACGCGGTGACGGTGGGCGGCGGCCACCACGAGGTGGTGCTCAACGCCGAAGGGCTCACCAACAGCGGCACCGACGACCTGCTGCGGCACGAGCTGACCCACGCGGCGTCGCTGCCGGAGCGCGGCTACCCGGGCAAGCTCACCTGGTGGTTGGTCGAGGGCCTGGCCGAGTTCGCCGGCGCCGGCGGCCAGGCGGTCGACCGGTACGAGGGGATCGCCGACGTGCGCAAGATGGTCCGGGGCGGCTGGGACGGCAAGTTGGAGGGCGTCAACCCCGCCGACGACGCCTCCGCCGAACGGGTCGCCGCCAGCTACGGCATCGGCTACCTGGCCGTTCGGCACCTCGTCGACAGGTACGGGCCGCTGCGGCTGCTCACCTTCTTCAAGACCGTGGTGCACGACGGCAGAACCATCGACGCGGCCTCCGAGAAGGCGTTCGGTGAGCAGTGGTCGACGCTGCACGACGAGTGCGTGGCGTACGTCCGCGCCACCGCCGCCTGACGCAGCTCGCAGGCGGTGCGGCGGTGCGCCGTACCATCGATGGGTGCGCCGTTCCCAGTCGTCACGGCCCGCCAGCACCACGCGGCCCCGCCTGCTCATCGCCCTGACCGCCGTCGTCGTCCTCACCGCCACGACCGCCGCCTCCTGCGGCGACGAAGGCCCCGATCTCGCGCTGGCGTCGGCCACCCGCAACCCGGTCACCGAGGTGATCGACGCACCCGCCACGATCACCGCCCGCGCCGCCGCCACCCTCACCGCTCCCGCCGACGGCACCCTCTCCAGCCTGCGCGTCCAACCCGGACAGCGGGTCAAGCGCGGTCAGGTGCTGGCGGTGGTCGACTCGCCGAGCGCGCACCAGCGACTCCGTCAGGCCAAGGAGGCGCTGGCCGCCGCGAAGCGCGCCGGCCGAGGCGTCGGCGCGGGCAGTCTGACCAGCAGCCGGCGTGGCACCGACAAGGCCGCCGACGAGGCGTTCGACGCGGCCCGCAAGGCCGCCGAGAAGATCGCCGACCGGCAACTGCGCGACGCGCTGCTCACCCAGGTGACGTCCGCGCAACGCCAGTACGCTGCCGCCGCGCGCAGCGCCGACCAGGCGGTCCGCGCCGTGCAGCGGGGGGTCAACGGGTTGAGTTCCGCCGTCGGCGCGCTCTCCGCGGCGCAACGGCTCCAGGCCCAGCAGGCGTACGACCTGGCGAAGGCGACGGTCGACGCGTTGACCCTGCGCGCCCCGATCGCCGGGGTGGTGCAGCCCGGCGGCACCCGGGCCGGCGGCGGGGCGAATGCTGGTCTGGCCGGGCTGTTGGAGCAGGCCGGTGGCGCGCAGGCGGCCGGCCTCGACCCGTCCGTGCTGGCCCCCAGCCAGGGCGGCCCGCCCCCCGGGGTCGACGACGCCGTCGCAATCGGTGGTCAGGTCACCGCCGGCACCCCGGTGCTGACCGTTGTGGACACCGGGCAGTTGGGCCTGCTCGCCGAGGTGGACGAGACCGATGTTCTGCTGGTCAAGGCCGGCGTGCCGGCCACCGTCGAGTTGGACGCCGTCACCGGCGCCAGCTACGACGCGGTGGTCCGCTCGGTCGACGTGCTGCCCACCAACTCCGCGCAGGGCGGGGTCACCTACCGGGTCCGCCTGGCGCTGGGCGCCGGGAAGCTGGCCGAGGACGAGCCCGCTCCCACGCCCCGCCCCGGCATGAACGCGATCGTGCACCTGCGGGTACGCGAGGCCGTCGACGCCGTGACGGTCCCCGCGTCGGCGGTGTTCTCCGCCGACGGCCGGGACGCGGTCTGGGTGATCCGTGACGGGAAGGCGGGCCGGGCGCCGGTGACCGTGGGCGTCCAGGGGTCCGACCTGGTGCAGATCCTCAACGGCGTGCAGCCCGGCGACCGGATCGTGGTGCGCGGCGCGGACCAGGTTCGCGACGGCCAGGAAGTCCGGTGAGCGAACCGGCCGTCGCGGACCCGGGCGGCGATCCGCCGAAAGGCAAGCGCGTTCCGGCCATCGAGGCGGTGGACGTGTCCCGGACGTACCAGCTCGACGGGGTGTCGGTGGAGGCGCTGCGCGGGGTGTCGCTCACCGTGCAGCCGGGGGACTACGTGGCGCTGGTCGGCCCGTCCGGCTCGGGCAAGTCCACCCTCATGCACCTCCTCGGCGGGCTGGACCGGCCCACCGGTGGCCGCCTGGTGATCGGTGGACGCGACGTCAACGCCCTCGCCCCACCGGAGATGGCGACCCTGCGCAACGAGACCATCGGCTTCGTCTTCCAGGCGTTCCACCTGCTGCCGCGTACCTCGGCGGTGGAGAACGTGGCGTTGCCGCTGGTCTACCGGGGGGTCCCGGCCCGGCGGCGGCGGGAGCGGGCGGCGGCGATGCTGGGCCGGGTCGGCCTCGGGCACCGGCTGGATCACCGGCCCAACCAGATGTCTGGCGGCGAGCAGCAGCGGGTGGCGATCGCCCGCGCGCTGGTCACCGAGCCGACGGTGCTGCTGGCCGACGAACCCACGGGCAACCTGGACAGCGCCACCGGCGCCGCCGTGCTGGGGCTGTTGGAACAACTGAACGCGGAGTCGGGGGTGGCCCTGGTGATGGTCACCCACGACCAGGAGGTGGCGGCCCGCGCCCAGCGTCGGATCACCATGCGCGACGGGGTGGTGGTGGCGGACAGCGGCGACCCCCGCTCCGCTCATGATCGACCGCCGTCCGTTGATCACGGTCGACCTGCGACACTGTTCCCCGCTCCCAGCGCGGAGCCCCGGTCCGCGTCCGGAAGCGGTCCGGGGCACCCGTCCGGTGGCTCCGGTGGCGCCGCCGGAGCCACCGGGCGCCTTCCGCGCGAGGTCGAGCGACCCGAGGCCGACCGGGGCGAGGCGCGGGAGAGCGCCGCGGGCCCGCGCGCGGTCGAGCGACCCGGAGGTACGGCGTGAGGGTCGCCGAGGCATGGCGGGTGGCACTGGACGCCCTGCGGGCCAACCGGCTGCGCAGCGCGCTGACGATGCTCGGGGTGATCATCGGGGTGGCCTCGGTGGTGCTGCTGGTGGCGATCGGCACCGGTACCAAGCAGAAGGTCGAGCAACAGGTCGAGGGGCTCGGCTCCAACCTGCTGCTGGTCGTCCCCGGCCGCATCGAGGTGGGCAACGCGCCCGTCGTCTCGCCGCTGACCCTCAAGGACGTGGACGCCGTCACCCGGGTGGTCGGCGACCCCGACCGGGTGGCGGTAACCGTCGCCTCCGGGGCGACCGCGCGGGCCGGCGCCCGTTCCGACTTCACCACGGTGCAGGGCGTCCTGGAGACCACCCCGGCGGTGTTCACCCGCTCGCTGGCGCGGGGACGCTACCTCACCGGCACCGACGTCGACACCAGCCGCCGGGTGGCGGTGCTCGGTGACTCGGTCGCCCGTGCGCTCTTTCCCGACCGGGACCCGCTCGGCCAGCAGGTGGCGCTGGCCGGGGTGCGGTTCCGGGTGATCGGTGTCTTCGCGCCGCTCGGGCAGAGCCTCGGCGTCGACCGGGACGACGAGGTGCACGTGCCGGTGACCGCCGCGCAACGACTCTGGGGCACCCAGCGGGTCGACGGCATCGCGGTGAAGGCGCCGGACCGGGAGCGGATCGACGAACTGGGCCAACGGATCGTCGCCGAGCTGAACCGCCGCCACCCGGACACCGAGTTCAGCGCCGTCACCCAACAGCAGATCCTCGGCGTGCTCGGCGACATCCTCGGTGTCCTCACCGGCGTGCTGGCCGCCATCGCCGGCATCTCGCTGCTGGTCGGCGGCGTCGGCGTCTCCAACATCATGCTGGTCAGCGTCCGGGAGCGGACCCGGGAGATCGGGCTGCGCAAGGCCGTCGGCGCGCGCCCCCGCGACATCGGCGTGCAGTTCCTGCTGGAGGCGGTGCTGCTCACCACGATCGGCGGGTTGACCGGGATGGCCCTGGGCGTGGGAACCGCCCTGCTCGTCGACGCGCTGTCGCCGATCCCGGCGGCGATCACCTGGTGGTCGTTGGCGCTCGCCTTCGGGGTTTCGGCGGTGGTGGGCATCGTCTTCGGGGTGGTTCCCGCGCAACGCGCCGGCCGGCTCGACCCGGTGGTCGCGCTGCGCACCGAATGAGCGGCAAAGGAACAACCGGACGACGGGCGCGGACGGGCCGATACCGGGAGCACGGATCGGGTGAACCGGCCACCGAAGCGTGATCAGTTGCAGGAAGGGATCGCGCCGGTCACAACCGCCCCGCTACCGTACTGGTAACACGCGCGTCGTCGGCCCGGCCCGGAGCATCCGTCGGGTTGGCACGCGCCGGGCATGGGATGGGTCGGTGAGCCATGGCCGGGTCACAGTCCGACGGACGGCTGTCGGAGGTCAAGTTCCTGACCGTTGCGGAGGTGGCGACGGTCATGCGGGTGTCAAAGATGACCGTCTATCGCCTGGTGCACAGCGGTGAGCTCACCGCCGTCCGGGTCGGCCGGTCGTTTCGGGTGCCCGAGCACGCGGTGCACGAATATCTCCGGGGTGCCTTTCAGGAGACCGCCTGAGCCACCGCCTCACCCTCCGATCGTCGGTTGACCGGCATCGGTGGGCGTGAGGGGTGAGCTCGCGTGCCCCGGGTCGTGCGCCGGAAGCGGCCGCGACGGGGGCGCGTTGGTCCGGCTGACGCCCTGCGGCTACCCTGGAACCCGACCGAGACCCCACCGGTGCGCCCCGCCGCCCAGACTGGTCCGGTCCGTTGTCCGCAAGCGGTCGCCGTCGCCACCTGCGTGGTGTCATCCGGTCCGCCCCGCACGTTGTATCGAAAGGCTGTCGTATGGGCTCGGTGGTCAAGAAGCGCCGTAAGCGCATGGCTAAGAAGAAGCACCGCAAGCTGCTGCGCAAGACCCGCGTCCAGCGTCGCCGTCTCGGCAAGTGATCGCCGCCGGGCTCAGGCCCGGCGTTCGGCGTCACTTGCCAAACTGTCGACCTCCGGAGGCTCAGGTGATCAGGCCGTGGTCGTCCCGGCTCGGTCCATCCTGCCGGCGTAGGTGCGTCAGATGACCCCCGGTGGCACCTCAGGTGCTCCGGGGGTCGTCGTCGTCACCGGAGTGGGCCGTTACCTGGGAGCCCACGTGGCGGCCCGACTGGCCGCCGACCCCCGCATCGAACGGGTCATCGGGGTCGACGCACCTGACTCCGGCATCGAGTTCACCGACCTGCTGGACCGGGTCGAACGGATCCGCGTCGACAGCGGTTCCCTCGGTGGCCTCCTCGCCGACCTGGACGTCGACGCGGTGGTGCACCTCGCGCTCGTCACCTCACCCGACCCGCAGCACGGTGGCCGGTCCGGGATGAAGGACCAGAACGTCATCGGCAGCATGCAGATGCTCGCCGCCTGCCAGCGGGCACCCCGACTGCGCAAGCTCGTGGTCCGCTCGTCGACCGCCGCCTACGGGGTGTCGTTCCGGGACCCGGCGGTCTTCACCGAGGAGACCGAACCCCGCGAGGTGCCGCGCGGCGGTTTCGGCCGCGACATCCTCGACCTTGAGGGGTACGTGCGCGGCTTCCGCCGCCGTCGGCCCGACGTCACCGCCACGGTGCTGCGCTTCGCCCCGTTCATCGGCTCGACCGCGGACACCACGCTGACCCGCTACTTCTCGCAGCCGTTCGTGCCGACCGTCTTCGGCCGTGACCCCCGCCTGCAGTTCCTGCACTTCGACGACGCGTTGGAGGTGCTGCACCGGTCGATCGTGGAGGACCATCCCGGCACGTACAACGTCGCCGGCCCCGGCGTGCTGTCGCTGTCTCAGGCGATCCGGCGCGCCGGCCGGGTCGCCGTGCCGGTGCTGGAGCCGGGTCTCTCCGGGGCCGCCGCGCTGGCCCGCACCATGGGCTTCGGCCGCTACGGCCTGGACCAGGTCGACCTCTTCGTGCACGGCCGGGTGGTCGACACCAGCCGGCTCGAGCAGGAGTACGGCTTCACGCCCCGGTCGACCGCCGAGGCGTTCGAGGACTTCATCCGGGCCCACCACGGTGGGGTGGTGGTCACCCGGGATCAGCTGGCCGCCGCCGAGCAACTCGTCCTGGACGGCATCCGGCAGGTGCGCTCGGCGGTCCGGGAGCGGTCATCGTGAGCGCGAGGAACGAGCCGGTTGTGCGAGTCCCGCAGTCGCGAACCGAGGCGGCATCGTGAGCGCGAGGAACGAGCCGGTTGTGCGAGTCCCGCAGTCGCGAACCGAGGCGGCATCGTGAGCGGTTTCGAGGAGGGGCGCGACCCGCAGTCGGTCGGGCGTTTCGACGTACCCGAGCAGGTGCCCGGGCCGGACGCGGAGCCGGCGCGGCGCAATGGACATCGACCGACCCCGACCGCGCCGCCGACCCCGACCGCGCCGCCGACCCCGACCGCGCCGCCGACCTCGGCCGCGCCGCCGGCCCCGGCTCCGACTGACGGCATCGACGGCGGGTTGGCCGGCGGCACCGAGCCGGCGGTGTCGGACCGGCCCGGGGACCACTGGGACCGCAAGGTCGCGAACGGGCTGGCGTTCCTGCGCCGGCGGCTCTCCGGTGAGTACGAGGTCGACGAGTTCGGGTTCGACTCGGAGTTGACCGACGCGGTCTTCCACCCGCTGCTGCGGGTGCTCTACCGCGACTGGTTCCGCACCGAGGTCAGCGGGGTGGAGCACGTGCCGGTGGACGGGCCCGCCCTGGTGGTCGGCAACCACTCCGGGACGGTGGCCCTGGACGCCCTGATCCTCTCGGCGGCGCTGCACGACAAGCATCCCGCCCACCGCTACCTGCGGCTGCTCGGTGCCGACCTGGTCTTCCGGATGCCGGTGGTCTCCGAGTTGGCCCGCAAGACCGGCGGCACCGTGGCCTGCAACCCGGACGCCGAGCGGCTGCTCGGCGGCGGCGATCTGGTCGGTGTGTTCCCCGAGGGCTTCAAGGGCATCGGCAAGCTCTACGCCGACCGGTACAAGCTGCAACGGTTCGGGCGGGGCGGGTTCGTCTCGGCGGCGTTGCGTACCGGCACCCCGATCGTGCCCGTCGCCATCGTCGGCGGCGAGGAGATCTACCCGATGCTCGCCGACATCAAGCCCCTGGCGCGGCTGCTGAAGCTGCCCTACTTCCCGATCACGCCGACGTTCCCGCTGCTCGGCCCGCTGGGGATGGTGCCGCTACCCAGCAAGTGGCTGATCGAGTTCTGCGCGCCGATTCCCACCGCCCACCTGACCGACTCGGCGGACGACCCGCTGGTGGTCTTCAACCTCGCCGACCAGGTGCGGGAGACCATCCAGCAGACCCTGCACACGCTGTTGGAGCGACGGCCCGACCCGTTCGGCCCCTGAGCCAGCCGGCGTGACGTCAGCCGGCTCGGCGGCGGCGCTGGAGGGCCAGGCCGGCGGTGACCGCGCCCGCGACCAGCCCGGCGGCGGCGGTCGACGGCACGGCGATCTTGACAGCTCGGCGACCGTTGCGGAAGTCCCGCACCTCCCAGCCGTGCCGGCGGGCCTGCCGCAGCAGGGTGCCGTCCGGGTTGACGGCCACCGCCCGGCCCACCGCGCGGAGCAGCGGCAGGTCGTTCGCCGAGTCGCTGTAGGCCGCGCAGCGGGACAGGTCGAGCCCTTCGACGGCGGCGAGCTGGGTGACCGCCTCAGCCTTGGCCGGACCGTGCATCAGGTCACCCACCAACCGTCCGGTGTACGCCCCGTCCAACACCTCGGCAACGGTGCCGATGGCACCGGTCAGGCCGAGCCGGGCGGCGATCACCCGGCCGATCTCGACGGGGGCGGCGCTGACCAACCAGACCCGCTGGCCGGCGTCCAGGTGACGCTGGGCGAGCTGGTGGGTGCCGGCCCAGATCCGGGGGGCCATCATCTCGTCGAAGATCTCCTCGGCGAGGTGTTCGACCTCGTTGACGCGCCAGCCCTGGACAAAGGCCAATGCGGCCTCCTTGGCCAGTGACATGTCACCCGCGTGCTCCCGGGCCAGCAGCCGGAAGCGGAGCTGTTGCCAGGCGAATCGGGCCAGGTCGGCGGTCGTCACGTAGTTTCGGGAGGCGAGCCCACGGGCGAACCAGTAGATCGAGGCGCCCTGCATCATCGTGTTGTCCACGTCGAAGAACGCCGCGGCGCTCGGATCGGGTGCGCTGACCGGGGCCAGGTCGGTCTCCGCCCAGGCTGCGGTGTGCCCCTCGGCGTCGGTGCTGACCGTCACCTTACGGCTGCGCGCCACGCGAATCCCTTTCTCACCGGTACGACGGATGCTCTCCAGCGAGCGTATCCGCCGTAGACGGGCGACCGGCCGGGCACACAGCGAACTGTGGCGCGGCCGGTCGGTCGTGCGGTATGGGAGTGCAGGTCAGCGGGCCCCGGGGCAGGTGTCCGGGTTCGGCCCGAGGGCGTCGCTGGCGGTCGGTGCCGGCAGGCCGCAGGCGATCGCCGCGCGCAGGTCGTCCGAGCGTTCCCGGATGCTGTCCAGCAGCACCAGCGACCGCTGGGTCCGTTCCCGGTCGACCCGGGTGCTCCCGTCGAGCAGGCCGCGTACGGCCCGGCGCTGGCTCGACACGAAGGTGTTGAGAGTGTCCAGGCTGCCGGGCTCGGCCCGTTGCACGGCGGCGGAGGTCAGCAGGCGAACTCCCTGCCGGCTGTCGGCGTCCATGTCGTCGAGGACCGCGCTGAAGCCGATCCGGTCGCCGCGCAGCTTGGCGGCTTCGCCGACTCTGGTCCGGGCGAAGTCCAGGAAGAGTTGGCCTCTGCTGATGTCGGAGCTGGCCAGGGCGAGCTGTGCCCGTTCGGTGGAGCGCTTCATGCCGTACAGCGCGTCACCGGGCAGCGCGTTCTCGCTGGCGGCGGAGATCCCGGAGACGGCGATGGCCCCGGCGGCGATGCCGACCAGGATCGCGCCCCGGGCTCGGGCCCGTCGTGCGGTGACCGCCGGCAGCAGCCGCCCGCGGGTGGTCGTGGCGGTCGGTTCGCTGACCGCCGCCGGTGTGCTGCCCAGCCCTTCCCGCTCGGCGGTGGCGAGCAGCATCGCCCGCAGGCCGGTACGGAAGTCCTGGTCCACCTCGACAGCCGGGGGGTCGACGCTGAGTCGCTGACCCACTGCGACGAGCGGCGCCAGTTGGCCGTCCACCTGGGATCGCACGTGGTGTCGTCGAGCGCCGTTGGCCTCGTCGAGAAGCTGCGCGAAGCGCTCCGCGCGCCGGCGGGAGAAGAGGGTGTTGTCCACCGCAGGCACCTCCTCTCGCTGGTCACGGCCGGTCGGCCGCCGTCGTTGCCAGCGACCGGGCGGCAGTGTGACACCACGGAGGTGAGGTGCCGCCGGCGTACCGGTCGGACCTCGGTGCCCCGGGCCTGCCGGGACATCCACCGGTCGCACCCGGAGAAACGCGGCGGACCGGGCACGGGTTACGGGCCTGGCGGAGCGGAAATTACAGAAAGTGATGGTCATCACCGGGCGGGACCGACTCTGAGCTGCGCGGACGTTGATCGGCGTCCGTCGGTCCCGCCGTAACAAACTACGGCTGGAAGCCGTCGGGCAGCAGCCGGGCCAGGGCGCGGACGGCGCGGTACTGGAGGGCCTTGATGGCTCCCTCGTTCTTGCCCATCGCGCGGGCCGTCTCGGCGACCGAGAAGCCCTGGAGGAAGCGGAGCACGATGCACTCCTGCTGCTCCGGGTTGAGCTGCTTCACGGCGGAGAGGAGCGCGACGTTGGTGATGTGCTCCACCACCGCTGCCTCCGGGCTGCCCTCCGGGCCCCGGTCCTCCCGGTCGGCGTCGAGCACGTCGCCGGTGGTGACCTCCAGCCGGTACCGGCCCGACTTGAAGTGGTCCGCGACGAGGTTACGGGCGATCGTCACCAGCCAGGCGCCGAGGTCGCGGCCCTGCCAGGTGAAGCTGCCGATCCGCTTGAGCGCGCGCAGGAAGGTGTCCGAGGTGAGGTCCTCGGCGAGTTGCCGGTTGCCGACCCGGAAGTAGACGAACCGGAAGACGGTGTCCACATAGCGGTCGTAGATCAGACCGAACGCCTCGGACTCGCCGGCCTGGGCCCGCTCGATCAGCGTCCAGACCTCGGTCGCCGGGTCGGACGGGTCCGGGCGGCTCGGGAAACCGGTCGGGGTGGTCGCGGTGGTGGCCGGCACCGCCGGGATCACCGCTGTCTCGCCCGCCGCCGGGTCGGTGGTGACCGTCGGTGTGTCGTTTACCCGACGACCCTGCACGGGCATCGTGGGTCGCGGCGGTACGGCGACCCGGCCGCCGGCCGGCTTCGCGTTTCCGCCGGGCACCGCGGGTCGCGGCGGTGGCTCGTTGTGGTGTGACCGGCTGCGGATCCGCTGCGTCGCGCCGTCACCCCGCACGCCGCCGCCGTGCTGTTCGTCGGACGGGGCACGGGCCGCCGGCCGCTCGTTGACGTGGGAGCGGGCGGGTTGACCGGTCAGGCCGACCGGACGTTCCGCGTATCCGAAGGTGGTCATCGCGTCGCCCCCGTCCCGTCGGTCGCCGGGCGGGCCGGTCTGGGTCTCGTCGGGGCGGACCGGCCGGGTGACCGGTCGGGCAGGACGGTCACGGGAGTTGCCGACGCGCGGCAAGTCCCGTGGAGGTGCTGGTCCAATGCGCTCACAGGCACGGGGGCCTCCTCGGGCTGAGGGGTGTCGACTCACGGCAAATGGGGTGAGCCGACCCGAGTGATGATAGGGCCAACGTCACCCGCGCGTGGCAAGTCCGTTACACAAGGCGGAAGTATTTCCCGCTCCGTCGCACCGGTGGCGGACCGGTTGTCCGTCGTGTGCGATTGACTTTCCGTCGGCTCGGTGTTCCAGGGTGGATCCCCAGGTCGGAGGCGCTCCGCCCGTTCGGCTGGCCCGCCGTGTCGGCCGGCCGGACGAGGGTGGCCGAACTGCCCTTGGTCAGCGTCGCACGTCCCATCGACAGGACCCGATCGGATCGCCGGTGGCACACCGGACAGTCCCGTACATGGGACTGTCGCGGTGTCGTCCTCCGGGCGTGGCGCACCACCGTCGGGCGTGGCCCGCCGAGGCCCGTTGTGCCAGACTCGATCACCGTGCAGGACGCCTCGGAAAGCCCCGCGCCGAACCTCGCCGACCGGGTCCGCCGGGCGGCCCTCGACAGCGCCGACCGGCCCGCGCTGCACTGGCGTCACCACACCCTGAGCTGGTCCGAACTGGACACCGCGGTGGACGCCGCCGCCCGCGGCCTGTCCGCCGCCGCGCCACCCACCGATCCCGGCGGTACGCCGCCACGCGTCGCCATCGCGCTGCCCAACACACCGGACTTCGTGATCGCCTGGCTCGGCGCCCTGCGCGCCGGGCTGGTCGCCGTGCCGGTCAACCCCGGCCTCACCGCCCCGGAGCTACGGCACGTGCTCGCCGACTCCGGCGCGTCGGTGCTCATCGCCACCGACCACGTTCGAGGCCTGGTCGCCGACGTGGCCGCCGACCTGCCCGCGCTCGCCTCGGTGCACGGCACGCCACCGACCGCCGACCCGCCCGGACCGGCACCCCGCCCGCGACGCGGCGGCCCCGATCTGGCTGTCCTGCTCTACACCTCCGGCACCGAGGGGCGACCCAAGGGGGCGATGCTCTCGCACCAGGCCCTGCTCGCCAACCACGAACAGGTCGCCGGGATCGCGCCGCCGGTGGTCGGGCCGACCGACACCGTCCTCCTGGCGTTGCCGTTGTTCCACGCGTACGGGCTCAACTCGGGGCTCGGCGCGGTCGTGCACCACGGCGCGACGGGTGTGCTGCTCGACGAGCCAGGCCCGACGGCGGGGCTGGACGAGGTCGCACGGCACCGGGTCAGCGTGCTGGTCGGCGTACCGTCGATGTTCCTGACCTGGGCCGGCGCGGCCACGGCCCGCGCGGCGACCGCGTCGGTGCGGGTGGCGGTCTGCGGCGCGGCACCGCTCGAACCGGCTGTCGCGGCGCGCTTCACCGAGGTCACCGGCCATCAGGTCCACATCGGGTACGGCCTCACCGAGACCGCGCCGGTGCTCACCTCCACCCTGGTCGGCGGCGTGGCCAAGCCGGGTTCGATCGGCCGGCCGCTGCCCGGGGTGCGGCTACGCCTGGTCGGTGCCGACGGGGCGGACCTGTGGCGGGACGGACTGGCCGTCCTCGACGACGACCCCGACGAGCTGGACATCTCCGACGTGGCTCCGGGCACCGACCCGGGGCAGATAGTGGTGTCCGGTCCGAACCTCTTCACCGGCTACTGGCCCGACGGTCGGGGCGGCCCGGACGCCGACGGTTGGTGGGGCACCGGTGACATCGCGTACGCCGACGAGGACGGCGACCTCTTCCTGGTCGACCGGCTCGGTGAGTTGATCCTGGTCAACGGGTTCAACGTCTACCCGCACGAGGTCGAGCTGGTGCTCGCCGGGCACCCCGGGGTGGTCGAGTCGGCGGTACTGGGTGTGCCGCACCCGCGGACCGGCGAGACTGTGCGGGCGTACGTGGTGCCGGCGCGGGGCCGACCGGTGACCAGCGAGGAGCTGCTCGCCCACTGCGCACGGAACCTGGCCCGGTTCAAGTGCCCGACCACCGTCGAGTTCGTCGACGCCCTGCCGCACTCGGCGATCGGCAAGGTACGCAAGACCCAACTCCGGTCGGCCCCGCCGACCGACCGCACGGAGGTAACCGATGGCCACTGACGCCCGACTCGCCCTGATCACCCGTCCCGGCTGCCACCTGTGCGACGACGCCAAGGCGGCGCTCGACCGGGTGGTCGCGGTCACCGGCGACAAGTGGGTCGAGTGGGACGTCACCGCCGACGAGGGGCTGGAGCGGGAGTACGGGGACCGGCTGCCGGTGGTCATGCTCGACGGCAAGGAGCACGGCTACTGGCGGGTCGAGGAGGACCGGCTGCTGCGGGACCTGACCACGCCGCAGCTCTGACGGATGCCTATGGTGCTCCGATGACCTCTGCGCGCCCGCACCTCGTCTGGGACTGGAACGGCACCCTGCTCAACGACCTCAGCCTGGTGGTGTCCGCCACCAACGTCGTGTTCGCGAGCCTGGGTGGGCCGACTGTCACGTCCGACGAGCACCGGGTGCGGTTCCGCAGGCCGATCGCCGAGTACTACGCCGACGTGCTCGGGCAGGCAGTGGACGACGACGAGTTCGGTCGACTGGACAAGATCTTCCACGACGCGTACCGCACCGGGTTGACCACCTGTGAGCTGGCCGCCGACGCGCGCGCCGCGATGGCCGCCTGGCCGGGCACCCAGAGCCTGCTCTCCATGTGGTTCCACGAGGAGCTGGTCCCGACCGTGCACACGTACGGTCTGACCAGCCACTTCACCCGCGTCGACGGGCTGCGGGCCACGGTCGGCGGCGGCCCCAAGGCCGAGTCGCTGAAGCTGCACCTCGCCGAACTGGGCGTCGACGGCGCCTCGGTGGTGCTGATCGGCGACTCCATCGACGACGCCGACGCGGCGCTCGCGGTCGGCGGCCGTGCCGTGCTCTACACCGGCGGGTTCACCGACCCGGGTCGGCTGCGCGCCTCCGGTCACCCGGTCGCCGACACCCTCACCGACGCGGTGGCCCTGGCCCGGGAGGTCAGTTCCGCAGATAGGTGAGGACGGCCAGCACCCGCCGGTGTTGTTCGGTGTCCGGTGGCAGGGTGAGCTTGGTGAAGATGTTGCGCACGTGCTTCTCCACCGCGCCGTCGCTGACCACCAGGGCGCGCGCGATCGCGGTGTTCGAACGCCCCTCGGCCATCAGCGCGAGCACCTCGCGCTCGCGGGGGGTCAGCTCCCGCAGCGGGTCGTCGCGGCGGCGTCGGGCGAAGAGCTGACCGACCACCTCCGGGTCGAGCACCGTGCCGCCGCCCGCCACCCGGCGCAGCGCGTCCAGGAACTCGTCGATCGCGGCCACCCGGTCCTTGAGCAGGTAGCCGATCCCGCCGCCGGCGCCGCCGGTGGTCGCGAGCAGATCATCGGCGTACGAGACCTCGACGTACTGGGAGAGCACCAGGATCGGCGTACGCGGCACCAACCGGCGCGCCTCCACCGCAGCCCGCAGCCCCTCGTCGGTGTGCGACGGCGGCATCCGGACGTCGACGATCGACACGTCGGGCCGGTGCTCGACCACCGCCTCGACCAGGGCGTCACCGTCCCCGACCGCGGCCACCACCTGGTGCCCACTCTCGGTCAGCAGCCGGACCAGCCCCTCCCGGAGCAGGACGGCGTCGTCGGCGATCACGATGCGCATGGCTGTGTTGTCTACCACGTCACTCACCATCGCGGCGGCTCACCGCGACTTCGTGGTTCGCGAGTGCGGGGCTCGCAAACCCGGCTCACTCCTCGCGCTCACAGCGGCAGCTCGGCGCGGATCTCGGTCGGGCCACCGGTCGGGCTGACCACCATCAGCTCGCCACCCGCGGCCCGGACCCGGTCGGCGATGCCGGCCAAACCGTGACCCTTCGCCAGGTGCGCGCCGCCCTGCCCGTCATCGCCCACCCACACCTGCAGGTGGGAGCCTCGCCGGGTCACTGTCACGGTGGCCTCGGTGGCCCGGCTGTGCTTGGCGACGTTCGTCAGCGCCTCGGACACCACGAAGTACGCCGTGTTCTCCACCGCCGGGTCGAGCCGCCCGGCCGGGGTGCCGAGCTGCGGGTCCACCTGGAGCTCGATCGGGATCAGCCCGCGGCCGGCGATCGCGGCCAGGGCGCTGGGCAGGCCCCGGTCGACCAGGATCGGCGGGGCGATGCCCCGGGACAGCGCCCGCAACTCGGCAAGCGTGTCCCGGGTCTGGCTGACCGCTTCGTCGATGGTCTGGCCGGCCGCGTCCGGGTCCGAGGAGAGCTGCATCCGGGCTCGGCTGAGGTCCATCGCCAGCCGGACCAGGCGCTGCTGTGGTCCGTCGTGGATGTCCCGCTCCAACCGGCGCAGCGCGGATGCCTCGGCGGACACGGCGGCCCGCTTCTGCTCCTCCAACACGGTGATCCGGTCGCGCATCTCGGCCACCCCGGTCAGCATCGCCTTGGCGAAACTCGCCTGGAGCAGTGCGCAACCCCGCACCACGATCGGCAGGGTGATCAGGAAGAACACCCCGAGCGCGGTGTTCAGCCCGATCCGCGCGGTGGTCGAGTCGCCCAGGCCGAGCAGTTGCGCCAGATCCTGGTCACCCTCGCCGGACGGCTGGGGGATGGCCCAATCGTAGGCCCAGTAGAGGGAGCCGGCGATCGCGATGGCCCACCAGACCGTGGTCACCACGAAGCTGCCCACCGCCGCGATCAGCCGCAGGATGCCGTGCGCCAGGTCGAGCCACGACTGGGCGTCCCGGATCGGCACGAAGATCCGCTTCCAGGCGTTCGCGCCCGCCTCGGGCAGCCGGTAGTTCGGCCGGATCCGGGGCTGTCGGAGCACCGCGGCCATCCGCAGCCGCTCGATGTCGGCCAGGCCACGGGCGGCGTACAGGGTGCCGCTGAGGATCGGCAGGCCGATCACCGGGACGACCAGGCCGACGCCCACCGACAGGCCGACGACGAGCACGACGAAGCTGGCCAGCCCCAGGGGCAGGCCGAGCAGCACGTAGCCGGAGTCGACGAGGAGTTGGCGGGGGATGCTCGGTGCCAGCGGCGGTCGGGCGCTGGTGGCGGCAACGGTGGTCATGCTCAAAGGCTAGGCAGCCGGGGACCCCGCCCCCATCCCGAAACCCCGCCCATCCGCCGTAGTGCTACCCCCACCCCCGCCCGCCCCACCCCCCACCCTCCCCACCCCACCCCACCCCTCAACGGCGTCGATCTTGCAGTTTGTGTTGGTGAATTGCCCTTGAATGGGCGAGAAGTGAGAGCAGAAAGTGCAAGATCGCGAGGCGTGGCGGTAGGTCGGGGGCAGGGCCGGCGCGGGATTGGTCAGAGAAGTCGGGATTGAGCAATAATCGCCCGGGCGGTGAGCGGACCAGGCCGTTCAATCGATCTTGTGGAATGGAGGGGCTGGTGAGGTCGCGCCACGCAGCGACAAGATCGCGATTTGTGCACGTCTTCACAAGCGCCTACGCTGTGACTCCGACGCGCCCTGCTAGCACAGCCGGCAATCTCGGTCGCCAGCGGGAGTCCACAAACGGCCGACCAGCGGAGTTGGCCGAGGATCGCACCGCACGGAGTCTCATGAGTCAGCACCGTCACCCAGGCGCGCCCGGCCGCGCCGGTGCCGTACCGGCGCTCCCGGACCTGCCCGAGGCGACCGTCGCTCGGCTCCCGGAGTACCTGCGCGCGCTGCACAACCTCGCCGACACCGGGCACGAGACGGTCTCCAGCGAGGGGCTCTCCGCCGCCGCCGGGGTCAACTCCGCCAAGCTCCGCAAAGACCTCTCCCACCTCGGCTCGTACGGCACCCGGGGCGTCGGTTACGACGTGGCGCTGCTGATCGAGCAGATCGAGTATGTGCTCGGGCTCACCCAACGTCGGGCGGTCGCCCTGGTCGGCGTGGGTAATCTCGGTCACGCTCTGGCCGGCTACGACGGCTTCGCCAGCCGGGGTTTCCGGATCGCCGCACTGCTCGACGCCGATCGCTCGCGGGTCGGTGAGGAGATCAACGGCCTGGTGGTCCGGCATGTTGACGACCTGCCGGCGGTCGCCGCGGAGGAATCCCTCGCGATCGGCGTGATCGCCACCCCGGCCGCCGCCGCCCAGCAGGTCGCCGACCAACTGGTCGCCGTCGGCGTGACGAGCATCCTCAACTTCGCGCCGTGCGTACTCTCGGTTCCGGAGGGGGTCGACGTGCGCAAGGTCGACCTCGCCATCGAGCTGCAGATTCTGTCCTTCCACGAGCACCGCAAGGCGTCGCTGACCGCGCTGCCCGCCACCGGCGGGTCCGCTCTCACCGCCCTGCCGGGCGGGTTCGCGGCCACCGACACCCAGGAGGCGATCGGCACGTGAAACTGCTCGTCGTCGGCGCGTCCTACCGGACCGCCCCGGTCGCCACGCTGGAGCAGCTGGCCGTGCCCCCCGCCGACCTGACCCGCACACTGGACCGCCTGGTCGCCCAGCCGTACGTGGCCGAGGCGGTGATCGTCTCCACCTGCAACCGGGTGGAGGTCTACGCCGCCGTGTCCGGTTTCCACGGTGGGCTCGGCGACGTCTGCGCCGTGCTGGCCGAGCAGGCCGGCAGCTCGCCGACCGCGCTCGCCAGCCACCTGTACGTGCACTACGACACCGCGGCCGTGGACCACGTCTTCCGGGTCGCCACCGGGCTGGACTCGATGGTGGTGGGCGAGGCGCAGATCCTCGGCCAGCTGCGTGACGCGTACCACTGGGCCACCGGCGCCGACTCGGCCGGCCGCCTGCTGCACGAGCTGATGCAGCAGGCGTTGCGGGTCGGCAAACGGGCCCACGCCGAGACCGGCATCGACCGGGCCGGCCAGAGCGTCGTCACCGCCGCCCTGGAGCTGGCCGCCGGGCACCTCGACGGCGACCTTGTCGGCCACCCGGCCCTGGTGGTCGGCGCTGGTGCGATGGGTTCGCTCGGGGTGGCCACGCTGTCCCGGCTCGGCGCCGGGCCGCTCACCGTCAGCAACCGGGGCACCGACCGGGCCGTCCGGCTCGCCGAGTCGTACGGGGCGAGTGCCGCGCCGATGACCGAGCTGGCCGACACCCTCTCCACAGTGGACATCGTAGTGGCCGCCACCGCGTCCACCGAACCGGTCCTCACCCGCTCGGTGGTCACCGCGGCGCTGGCCGAACGCGACGCCTCCCGGGGCCCGCTGGTCCTGCTCGACCTCGCCGTTCCGCGCGATGTCGAGGAGGGCGTCGCCGAGCTGCCCGGCGTCGAGGTGATCGACATCGACCGGATGGCGGCGCTGCTGGCCGACGGTCCGGCGGCGGCCGACGCCGCAGCCGTCGAACGCATCGTCCTCGGCGAGGTGGAGGGCTTCCTCACCTGGCTGCGCGGCGCGGATGTGGCACCCACGGTGGCCGCGCTGCGCGGTCGGGCCGACGACGTGGTCACCGCCGAGCTGCGCCGACTGGCCCAGCGTCGCCCCGACCTCGGCGACGACCTGCGGGCCGAGGTGGCCCGCACGGTGCACCGGGTGGTGCAGCGGCTGCTGCACCAGCCCACCGTCAAGGTCCGCCAGTTGGCCGCCGAGCCCGGTGGCGACCAGTACGCGGCACTGCTGCGCGAGCTGTTCGACCTCGAGGTGCCGCAGACCTCGCCGGTGGACACCGTCCCGGACGTGCTGACCCCTGACCTCGGCGTGGCGCTCCCCGGCACCGACCTGTTGTCCGGAGCCGACGCCGCCGAGCCGACCCCACCCAGCGGAGGTGCGCGATGACCGCCCCCCTGCGCCTCGGCACCCGGGGCAGCGCCCTGGCGATGGCCCAGTCCGGCCAGGTCGCCGAGGCGCTGACCGTCGCCACCGGTCGCCCCGTCGAGCTGGTCGAGGTGGTCACCGCGGGCGACCGCTCCAACGCGCCGGTGCACCGCCTGGGCGTCGGGGTGTTCGTCTCCGCGCTGCGCGACGCGCTGACCGCCGGGACGATCGACTTCGCGGTGCACTCCTACAAGGATCTGCCCACGGCCGCCGCCGGTGGGCTGCACATCGCGGCGGTGCCGGCCCGGCAGGACCCGCGCGACGCGTTGGTGGCCCGCGACGGCCGAACGCTCGCCGAGTTGCCGCCCGGGGCCACAGTGGGCACGGGCGCGCTGCGTCGGATCGCCCAGTTGCACGCCCTCGGCCTGCAACTGGAGGTCACCCCGATCCGCGGCAACGTCGACACCCGCCTGGGGCGGGTGCTCGGCCCCGAGGCCGATCTCGACGCCGTCGTCCTGGCCCGGGCCGGTCTGGCCCGACTCGGCCGACTCGACGTGATCACCGAGTCGCTGGATCCGATGCTCATGCTGCCCGCTCCCGCTCAGGGCGCGTTGGCAGTGGAGTGCCGGGTCGACGACCGGGACCTGGTCGAGCTGCTCGCCGTGCTCGACCACGCACCGTCGCGTGCCGCGGTCACCGCGGAACGTGCGTTTCTGGCAACCCTGGAGGCCGGGTGCAGCGCACCCGTCGCCGCCTATGCCGAACTCGCCGAAGGCGAGACCGGCGATGAGATCTACCTGCGCGGGGCGGTGATCAGCCCGGACGGCACTCGTGACCTCCGGCTGTCCCGCACCGGAACGCCCGCCGACGCGGCGGAGATCGGTAAGGCACTCGCCGCCGAACTCCTCGACCTCGGCGCCGACTCGATCCTCGGCCACGAAGGACACACCGGCCCGGGGACCCAGCAATTTGGGAGCACAGAATGACCCGCACCCGTAAGCCCGTCGGCCGTATCGCGTTCGTCGGGGCTGGCCCCGGCGACCCGGGCCTGCTGACCCGTCGGGCCCACGACGCCCTGGTCGACGCCGACCAGGTGATCTACGACCGGGGAGTCCCGGAGTCGTTGCTCGCCGTCGTGCGCGCCGAGGCCTCTGACGATGCCGAGTTCACCCCGGCCGAGGGCGCGCCGGGGGACGTGGCGAAGGTGCTCATCTCCGCGGCCCGCTCCGGGCTGAACGCGGTGCACCTGGTCGCCGGCGACCCGTTCGGGCACGACTCGGTGGTGAAGGAGGTGCAGGCGGTGGCCCGCACCGCCGCCCACTTCGAGGTGGTGCCCGGCGTCGGCCAGGCCGAGGGTGTGGCCACCTACGCCGGGGTCCCGCTGCCGGGTGTGCGTACGGCAGCCGACGTCGAGGACGTCAGCGCGCTGGACTTCGAGGCGCTGGCCACGGCCGTCGGCCGGGGATCGCTCGCGCTCGCCGTGGACGCCGGTGACCTCGCCGCCGTCCGGGACGGGCTGCTCGCCGCCGGGGTCGACGGCACCACCGGCGTCGGGGTGACCGGCGACGGCACCGGCGAGACCCAGTACACGACCACGTCGACGGTGGACAGCTTCGTGGCCGCCGCGCTCGGCTTCACCGGCCGGGTGGTGCTCACCGTCGGTGTCGGCGTGGGGCAGCGCGACAAGCTGAGCTGGTGGGAGAACCGCCCGCTGTACGGCTGGAAGGTGCTCGTACCCCGGACCAAGGAGCAGGCCGGTGCGATGAGTGCCCGGCTGCGCGCGTACGGGGCCATCCCGTGCGAGGTGCCGACCATCGCGGTCGAACCGCCGCGTACCCCGGCCCAGATGGAGCGGGCGGTCAAGGGCCTGGTCGACGGCCGGTACGCCTGGGTGATCTTCACGTCGGTGAACGCGGTCCGCGCGGTCTGGGAGAAGTTCGCCGAGCACGGCCTCGACGCCCGGCACTTCGGCGGCGTCAAGATCGCCTGCATCGGTGAGGCCACCGCGGACTCCGTCCGCGCGTTCGGCATCCAGCCGGAGCTGATCCCCGCCGGGGAGCAGTCCTCGGAGGGCCTGCTGGCCGAGTTCTCGCCGCACGACGAGATCCTCGACCCGGTGGGCCGGGTGCTGCTGCCGCGCGCCGACATCGCCACCGAGACGCTCGCCGCCGGGCTCACCGAGCGCGGCTGGGAGGTCGACGACGTGACCGCGTACCGGACGGTGCGGGCCGCTCCGCCGCCCGCCGAGATCCGCGACGCGATCAAGTCGGGCGGGTTCGACGCGGTGCTCTTCACCTCGTCCTCGACCGTGCGCAACCTGGTCGGCATCGCCGGGAAGCCGCACGCCCGCACCGTTGTTGCCGTCATTGGGCCCAAGACGGCGGAGACCGCGACGGAGTTCGGCCTGCGCGTCGACGTCCAGCCGCCGCACGCCTCGGTGCCCGATCTGGTGGAGGCGCTTGCCGCCTACGCCGTCGAACTGCGGGAGAAGCTGGCCGCCATGCCGGCCAAGCAGCGCCGTGGCTCGAAGGTGCAGGGTCCGACCGCTCTGCGCTTCCGGTAGTCGTTCGAGGAGGGCCTGCCATGTCGTACCCCGAGATCCGACCCCGCCGGCTGCGCCGCAACCCGGCGGTCCGCCGGCTGGTGTCCGAGACCCGGGTCGACCCGGCCGACCTGATCCTGCCGATGTTCGTCAAGGAGGGGCTGACCGAGCCCCGCGCCATCGGGTCGCTCCCGGGGGTGCTCCAGCACTCCCGGGACTCGCTCCGCAAGGCGGCGGCCGAGGCGGTCCAGGCCGGTGTCGGCGGGATCATGCTCTTCGGCGTGCCGGAGCAGCGGGACCCGACCGGCTCCGGCGGCGTCGACCCGAACGGCATCCTCAACGTCGCCATCCGCGACGTGGTGGCCGAGGTGGGCGACGCCACAGTGGTGATGAGTGACCTGTGCCTCGACGAGTTCACCTCGCACGGGCACTGTGGGCTGCTCACCGGAGACGGTGAGGTCGACAACGACTCGACGCTGACCGCGTACGCCGAAATGGCGGTGGCCCAGGCCGCCGCCGGGGTCGGCATGGTCGGGCCGTCCGGGATGATGGACGGCCAGGTCGGCGTGGTACGCCGAGCCCTCGACGCCGCCGGCTACCAGGACGTCTCCGTGCTGGCGTACGCGGTGAAGTACGCCTCCGCCTTCTACGGCCCGTTCCGGGAGGCGGTGGAGTCGGCGCTGGAGGGCGACCGGCGCACCTACCAGCAGGACCCGGCCAATCTGCGGGAGTCGTTGCGCGAGGTCGCGTTGGACGTGGCCGAGGGTGCCGACCTGGTGATGGTCAAGCCGGCGCTGCCCTACCTCGACGTGGTGTCGGCGGTGCGGGCCGCGGTGGACGTTCCGGTCGCCGCCTACCAGGTCTCCGGGGAGTACGCGATGGTCGAGGCGGCCGCCGCTAACGGATGGATCGACCGCGAGCGGGTGATGCTGGAGACGCTCACCTCGATCAAGCGGGCCGGTGCGCAGGTCATCCTCACCTACTGGGCCGTCGAGGCCGCTGGTCTGCTCCGCCAGCGCTACTGAGCCAACCTCCCGGCACCCGGCCCGTGGCGCGTGGCGCGTGGCCGGATCGGCCAGCCTTGGCCGCGACGCCTCCGCGCCAGCCTTTGCTCTGCACCCGCCGATGCGACGGCTAGGTTCCGGCCCCATGGCCGCATGGCCGCATGGCCGCATGGCCGCACGGCCCTCGGCTGGGATAGCCGTTCGGCGGTAACAACCCCGCGCGCCAAGCTTTGCTCTGCACCCGCGGGTGCGACGGTCACGGTCCGCGACTGGTGCCTATGAGGGTGCAGAGCAAAGGGGCAATGTTTCGGAAGTGCTCCCTGCTCCTTGGGGGTGGAGGGGTACCGCTCAAGCTGCCGGTCGCGGTCGATCGCACCGGCACCGTCTCCGCGCGGTGACGAACGCCGGTTGTCCACAGGTGCCGTCGTTGTCCACAGGTCTGCCGGACGGGACTGCGAGGATCGGCGTGAGCCGGGACGGTGGCGGCATGGACGATTCAGTGACACCCCTGGAGGCCGGAGCGCCCGGCGTCGACAGTTGGATCCTCGACGACCCCGGCCCCGGCCCCCGCATCCCGCAGCGGAAAGTCATCCTCAGCGAGCCCTCCGACACCCCATGGCCAGTCGTTGGCATCTTCCGGGCGGTCCGTCGTCAGGCCGACCTGAGCCAACGTGAGCTGGCCAGGTGGGCTGGGGTGCACCACGCGACCATCGGCCGCATCGAGGCCGGTCGGACCGTCCCGAGCATTGAGCTGCTCCGCCGGACAGTCGGGGTCGTCGGATGTCGGCTGGCCGTCGTCGACGAGTTCGGCCGGGTGCTGAAGCCGATGCGGGACTGGGAAGACACACGCGATGGTGCCGGGCGTCGCTACCCGTCGCACCTGGACACCATCCTCGACCCCGAGCCGGGGGAGTGGTGGGCGGACATCTACGGGCTGGCCCGCCCACCCGAGACGTTCTACCGCAATCGGGAGGTCCGGGACGCGATGCGGCGGCGCAGCCAATGGGAGGTGCGGGTGGCCAAGCACCGCGGTGATCCGCCGCCGCCACAGCTCTGGCGGTACCGCTGAGGCGGGATGGGCGACGGCCCGCCGCCCCCGGATGGGGTTCGACGGGCCGTCGTCGACCGCATCCGCGATCAGTCGTCGTTGGTGATCGTTCCGGTCGCGAGCGGATCGGCCAGCCGCAGGCCGGGCACACCGGCCACCAGCAACGTCAACTTTTCGTCCGCCTCCCGCTTGCGGTCACCGCGCACCGAGACCGGGAACGCCAGCGATGTCTGCCCGGCGGCCAACACCTTGCAGCCGGCATACGGGTCGAAGTCCGACCCCGCCTGCGCCGTGAGGCCGACGGTCGCGGCGCAGAGCAGCACCGACTGGGACAGCGGTCGAGACACGGTCGCGGTGAAGGTGAGCTGCCGGGTGCCCTGATCGCCCTCCGTCACCGCCGAGTCGGCGACTGTCAACGACGCCCGGGACCGGAACCGCGCCACCTGCGGGTCGTGGTCACTGGAACCTCGCGACCCGTCACCGGCGAACTCCGCCGGCCAGTCGGCGTTGATGTGCGCCGCCCGCACCTGCACCAGGTCGTTGCGCAACGCGTCGTTGACGAACAGATGGTCGAGAGTCTGCGCCTGCCCCTCGAAGCTGTACGAGTAGGCCGAGGCCGGCACGTCCGCGACGAGGTCGTCCCAGAGGTTGCGCAGGCCCGCCTCGTAGAGCGGAGCGAGCTGGTCCGACGGCGTGGGCTGCTCTCCGGTCGCGATGGGATCGTCCGGGCGGGGGAAGACGTTCAGGTCCCCGCCGTAGACCACTCGGGCCCCCGGGTCGGCCGCCTCGATCGCGGTGACGATCGCCGCGCCGTAACGCGCCTGCTCACGCCGCTGCCCGACCCGGCTGTCCGGGCCGGAGGAGTAGTGGTTGCTGAGCGCGTACAGGGTGAACCGCTCCGACGAGCCGGGAGCGGCGGCCACCGTGAACTTCCCCAGCTGGGGAGCACGGGTGAAGACGTTGTTCCCGTCCTTGCCGGTGGAGGTGTCCACGTCCGCCGGCAGCACCGCGTTGAGGGCCTTCGGGTTCTGCACGTCGGCGTTGGTCGGCAGCCCCGCAGCCCGGTACTGCACCGTCGGTGTCGCCCCCAGCAGGGGGTCCGCCGCCGTCGCGGCCGCCGGCGACACCCGGTCCGTGCGGTACAGGAAGGCTGCGGTGATACCGCGAGCGTCCGCGCCGGTCCGGTCATAGGCGGCGGCGTACGCGGGCCCACCGGCCGCCGTCACCGCGAGCGCCAACTCCTGGATGCTGTCCGGAGCGCCATCGGCGTTGTTGGTCTCGCCGCAGCTCAGCGCCGCCCCCGAAACCGTGCAGATGTCCTGGTCCTCGGCCTCCTGCACCAGGATCAGGTCCGGTGCGTGCAGGTCCTTGACGATCTGATCGGCGAGAGCGGCCAGTTGCTCGCGGTACTCCGCCTCGCTGGCCGGGACGTAGTCGAACGGCGGGGAGACGCCCACACAGCCGGCGTTGCCGGCGAAGTCGCAGCCGTCGAACGGGTCGTCGCGGTAGTCGTACAGGTTCTCCACGTTGTAGGTGGCCACGGCCACCTCCTGCGACCGGTCGGCCGGCTTGGGCGGGTTGTTCGCCGACGGGTCGGCCCCGGCGGCGAACTCCGCCCGCTCGACCTGGACGCCGTACTTCTCGAACGAGTAGTAGACCCCGCCCACCGCGTCCGCCCGCAGCGTGTCGAAGGTGTGCGCCGGCGGGAGCAGCGCGGCGCTGTCCCCGGCGGTGGCCTTCACGCCCAAGCTGCCGAGCAACGTCCGCTGGCCGTTGCCGTCGTCGAAGCGGCGGGTCGGGTCGTTGTCCAGCGGGTGCGAATCACGGAAGACCCGCCGGGAGTACGGGTCGGCGCGGTCCAGCAGCGGGTCGTCGCGGTCGACCACCCACAGCTCCGCGTCGGCGGTGGAGGAGAAGACGTCCCGGCCGCTCACCGCGCCACTGCCCGCACGTACCCGCATCCGGGAGCCCTCGTGCCGCTCCCAGAAGCGCTGCGCGTCGGTCAGCACGGCCGGCGGCACCGCGTCGGCCACCGCCACCGCGGTGTCCACGGCCAGCCCACCCTGGATCACGCGGACCAGCGACGCGCCGGAGAGCTGGGTGAAGTTGTAGTACTCCGACACCCGGGCCCGCAGCACGACCTCGTCGCCGACCGTGGGCACGTAACCGCCGATCAGCGAGGTGAACGTACCCATGAACACGAAGATGCCGTCGGAACTGGTCGGATCGCCGTCGGTGTCACCAACGCGGCTCTGCAGGAAGAAGCCGTGCTGCTCCGCTCCGGCCGAGGTGCGGGCCAGGGTCAACTGGGTGATCACGCCGCGTACGTCGTACAGGCTGCTGCTCGTGCCGTTGCCGCTCGCCGGTGCGAGCGGTGACCGGTCGTTCGGACCGGACTCGGTGTCGGTGGTCGGACCCTGCACCTCGCCGACGGTCAGCTCCCGGGTCACCTGCACCGCCAGCGCGCAGCTCGCGGTGCCACCGCCCGCGTCGGTCGTGGTGAGGGTGACGGTGTACGCCCCGGCGGCGAGGTCGGCGCTCACGCCGACCGTGGCGCGGGCGGTGCCGCCCACCCCGTCGGCGGGGGTGAAGCCGGTACGGGTGATCGAGCCGGAGGTCGGGCTCGGGCTGATCGCGGTCACCGCCAGGTCGACGATCGTGTCGTCGGCGTCGGCGGCGGTCACCTCGCGGCTCGCGGCCGTCCCGGCGGCGGTGACCAGAGGCCCGCCGCAGGTCAGCGTGGCGGGCACGTCGACCGGGCCACCGCCGTCCACGGTGTGCGCGCCCAACCCGTCGAAGGTGTCGACGGGGAAGCCGGCCCACTGCGCTGCGGGGTCGAAGGCGTCCGACGGGTCGGTGTCACCGGCGGCCACATTCGCCAGCCGCCGCAGGGTGTTGTCTGCGGTGCTGGTCACGCCGGCGCCCCACTCGGTGCCCGGGTCGACGCCCACCTGGCCGATCGAGTCGAGCACCGTGGCGCCCCGGCGCAGCACTATCGCGTCGTCACCGTTGAAGAGGCTCGCCCCGGTGGTCTGATCAGCCTGGGCGAGGATGGCTGCTCCGGCCGAGGCGCTGGCGAACACGAACGCGTCAGCGGCCGCCACGCTGCCGGTCAGGGCGATCGTGGTGGCCGTGGTGGAACCGTTGAAGTAGAGCTGCAACTGGTAGCCACCGGCCGCCAGGTCGACGGCGGTGCCCGTGCCGTTGAACAGCTCGATCGCCTTGTTGTTCGACGAACCCTCGACGTACTCCGAGATGAACAGGTCGGTGGGCGCGGCGCTGGCCGCGGTGGGTGCGACGCCGAGCGCCGTGACGGTCACGGCGGCGGTGGCGGTCGCGAGCGCGGCGATTGAGCGGCGCGGGCGCATAGGGCCTCCACGATGGGCGGATGGGGGTCAACGCACGTTAAGGTGCGCGACTGTCCACCGTCCATCCTCTAATGGACAGTTTCGTGAATTCCTCAGCGCGGTGGATCGAGGCGGTGCACCAGCTCTGCGACGTCGACGCTGTATTCGCACCAGTCCCGGTCGGGGCGGTAGCCCAGCTCAGCGTTGACCTTCAGCATCGCCTCGTTGGCCTGCGCGTTCCAGGTCTGCACCTCGATCAGCTCCGGCTCGGCGGAGCGCAACTCCAGCAGCATCCGGGCCTTGATCGCCCGATCGATGCCGTAGCCCCGGTGATCCTGCGCCACGATCGTGTCGTACTGGTCGGCGCGGGTCGGGTGCTGCGCCGGCACCACCACCTCGGTCAGCCCGGCCACCTCGCCGCTCTGCTCGTGCCGGGCGAGCATGATGTACGGCTTCATGCCCCGCCGGTGCAGCGTGTCGAGGCTGTCGCGCAGTCGCTCCGGGTCGTAGGAGCTGGGGCGCAGCTCACCGTCGTCGACGTCGCGCACCTCGGCCTTGGCCCGCGCGTACGCCTCGATCAGGTCGTCCGGCGGCCCGCCGGGGAAGAACTCCAACTGGTAGCCCGCCCCGATGCCGGTGGCCATCTCGGCCAGCTCGGCCCAGTCCACCGCCGTCAGATCGAGCACGCTGCGCGTCTCCACGTACTCCCGGGTGAAGCCGAGCGACTCGTAGAACCCGACCGCCGGTGTGTCGCCGACAACCTCGACCCCGATCGACCGGAAGCCCTCCTGGTAGACCCGGCGCGCAGCACGCAGCACCAGGTCACGGCCGAGGCCGGTGCGCCGCGCGGACGGGTGCACCAACACTTCGAGCACACCGATGTCACCCAGAAGGAGGACGTGCACCTGGCCGATCACAGCGCCCGTGTCGCCCGGGGCGGTCGGCTCGGCCTGGGCGATCCAGGAGATCCGCCGCTCGCCGGGCATCACCTCGGCGAGGTACTCCCGCAGTGAAGCCTCCCGCCAGGGCGGATCCTGCGGCAGGTCGGCCGCCAGGACCGCGTTCAGCGTGGCCAACAGCGACGCGATCTCGGCGGACGACGCGGTCCTGGGGTCCCACTCGCGCACCATCACCCGTCTAGCTTGCCGCTAACAGAGGCCCGGGGGAAGTGTCCAGTTCTCCAACGTATCGAGACGATCACTTCACGAGCGACTGGCCCGTCCGTACCGGTTCGCGGTGTCGTAGACGTCCTGGGCGTACCGCCGTACGTCGTTGTAGGAGAGGATCGCGTTCCACCAGTCGCCCGCGATGCTCAGGTTCCGGCCGCCCTTGCAGAGGTAGTTCCCCGCCGCCAGCGCCGCGTCGTCCAGGTCGTGCGGGTCCTTGACGCCGTCGTTGTCCGCGTCCGCGCCGATCTCCTGCCAGGTGGTCGGAATGAACTGCATCGGCCCGATGGCGCGGTCGAGGGTCGAGTTCCCGTCGAGCGCCCCACGGTCGGTGTCGATGATCCGCATTCGGCCGTCCTTGCCGTCCAGCGGCAGCCCGAAGATGTTGGGTACCGCCTTGCCGTCCTGCCCCAACCGCGCGCCGTTGGTCGACCCGTGATCCGATTCGACCTTTCCGATCGCGGCCAGCGTGGTCCAGCTCAGCGCACAGCTGCGGTTGGTCTGGGCGAGCACCAGCTCGGCGTAGCCGTACGCCTGCATGGCTACCGCCGGGACACCGACCTTGACGCCGACCTGCTGCGCCCAGCCGGCCAGGGCGTCCGACGGTCGACCACCGATCACCGACCCGGTCGGCAGCCCGTTGCCGGGCAACCCACCGGAGGGCAGCGGCAGGGTCGGCAGCGGCCCGGTCGGTAGCGGCCCGGTCGGCAGCGGACTGGTCGGCAGGCCGGACGGCATCCCGGGCGCTGCCACCCCGCTCGGCGCGGCCGAGGCGTCGACCGCGACCGGGCGTGGTGCGCGGATCGTGGCCGGTACGAGCAGTGCGCCCGCCGCAGCCGTCGCCGCCACCAGCGCCAGCAGGAAGACACCGGGCAGGGTCAGCCGACCACTCGGCCGGCGCGCCCAGGCTCGGGTGGCCTGGGTCGCTGCGGCTGCTGCCCGACGGGGCGGCAGCCGTACCGCGTGCGCGAACTGCACCCGCCGTCGGCGGGCCGGGTTGGACACCGGCACGACCGGGATCTCATCCACAGAGGTCTTCGCCGGATCCGCGGCACCGGTCGTCGCGTCGTCGGCGGGCGCGTCGGCGCTCGACACGCCGGCCGCCTTCGACGAGGCCGGGCCACTGGCGCTGCCGTCCGCCTCTGCCGCGTCGGCCTTCGCGGTGTCGGCTTTCGCGGTGTCGGTCTTACCCGTCTCGGCCTTGCCGGTCTCGGCCTTGGCTGCCGCGGCCGGGGGGCCGGCTGCGGGGCCTGCGGTCGGGACAGATTCGGCCGGGACCTTCGGGCCGGTGGCGCGCGGGTCCGGTTCGGACCCGGCGGATTCGGCTGCGGAGGACTTCTCCGCTGGCGGGACCGGCGTGGCGGCTGGCGGCGTGGTGGTCGCTGGCGTGCTCGGCGCGTCGGCGGAACGCCCGCTCAGCCAGGGGCGGCGAGGCCGGGGCACCTTGCGCGCCAGGTCGGGCGCGGCCCCGGAGCCTTCGAGCGGCCCGTCCAGCGGCGCGGCCGGTCGTAACGGTTGCACACGCGTGTCGTCCTCGCCGTCCACCACCTGTCGAGTATCACCCATGCTCCGCGAACCGTCAGATCCACGTACCCTGGGTGGCATGCCCCGGTACGAGTTCCGCTGCCGCGCCTGCGGCGACACCTTCGAGGTCAACCGTTCGATGGCGGCGGCCGGTGAGCCGGCCAGCTGCCCTCAGGGACACGCCGACACGGTCAAGCTTCTTTCCGCGGTCGCGGTCACCGGTCGCAGTGGTGGTGCCCCGGCACCCGCCGCTGGTGGTGGGGGTGGCTGCTGCGGCGGCGGCTGCGGCTGCTGATCGGGTCAATTCGCCGCCGCCTGGTGGGCCAGCCTTGCCGGGAGCGGGTCCGAGTGGCACGTTGAGGCGGCACTTGCCCGGCCGTTCTCACGATGTGTGATCGTTCGGACTCAGGCAGCATGAACCCGACGTCACGGGCGGAGGTTCCTCGCATGTCGCCACGGATCCAGCTCCCGAGCGGTTGGGTGACCTTCGTATTCACCGATATCGAGGGCTCCACACGGCTGGCTCAGCTGCTCGGCCCGGACTACCGCCCGGTGCTCGCCGAGCATCGGCGGCTGCTGCGCCGCACGCTGGCCAGCACCGGTGGCGCGGAGCTGCTGACCGAGGGCGATTCGTTCTTCCTGGCCTTCGAGGAAGCTTCCGCGGCGATGACCGCGTGCCTGACCGCTCAGCGGGCACTGTCCAGCCACGACTGGCCCACCCCCGAGGCCGCGCCCCGGGTGCGGATGGGCCTGCACACCGGCTATGCCGAGCCACGCGACGGCGAGTACGCCAGCCCCGAGGTGCACCGGGCCGCCCGGGTGGCGGCCGCCGCGCACGGCGGGCAGGTGCTCTGCACGGCGTCCACCGCCCGTCGGGCCGAGCCGATGCCGCCGGGTGCGACCCTGCTCGACCTGGGGCTGCACCGGCTACGCGGCTTCGACGACCGCGAACGGCTGTTCCAACTGGTCGCACCGGGTCTGGAGCGACAGTTCCCCCGGCCCCGCACCGCCGACGCGGTGGCGCACAACCTGCCCACCCAGGTCACCTCGTTCGTCGGCCGGCAGGCCGAGCGCATCGAGCTGAGCCTGCTGGTGCGGCAGAACCGCCTGGTCACCGTGCTGGGCGCTGGCGGCGCTGGCAAGACCCGGCTCGCGGTGGAGTTGGCCAGCGGAGTTGTCGAGGCGTACCCGGACGGGGTCTGGTTCGTCGACATCGCCTCGGTGACCGACCCGGGGTTGGTGGCGTTCGCCATCGCCGCCGTGCTCGGCCTGCGTCCCGAGCCCGGTCGGCCGATGCTGGACACCCTCGTCGAGTACGCGGCCGGCCGTCGGATGCTGGTCGTGCTGGACACCTGTGACACCCAACCGGCCGCCTGCGCCGAGGTGATCGCGCGGCTACTGTCCGGTGGCAGCGGCGTACGGGTGCTGGCCACCAGCCGCGAGTCGTTCAGCCTGCCCGGCGAGGTGGTGTGGCGGATTCCGCCGCTCTCGGTCGACCCGCGCGCGGACGGCGCGGAGAGTGACGCGGTGGCGCTGCTGCTGGACCGTACGGCGGCGGCGCGTGGTGGTCGGCAGCCGGACCCGGCCGAGTCCGCCGACCTGCGTCGGGTCGTGCAGCGGTTGGACGGCCTGCCGCTCGCCATCGAGCTGGCCGCCGCCCGGCTGCGGGTGCTCTCGGTCGGTCAGCTCGCCGAGCGCCTGGACGACGTCCTCGGCACCTTGGACGCCGGCCGGGAGGACCCGGATCCGCCACCGGTGGAACGGGGCTGGTCCGGCAACCAGCAGGACACCGTCGACCTGGTCGCCGCGGCGGCCGGGGCGTCGCCGCCCACCCCGGCGAGCCGGGCGGTGCAGCGCTCGGCCACCGAACGGCATCTGACCATGCAGGCCACCGTCACCTGGTCCTACCGGACGCTGGGGCCCCGGGCCGCCCGTCTGCTGCGGTGGCTGGCGGTCTTCGCCGGCCCGGTGGATCTGGCAACGGTGGAGTGGCTGCTGGGTGACGATCCGCTGGACCCGCTCTCGGTCCTGGTGGACAAGTCGATGGTGTTGGCCGAGCCGCGTGCCGCCGGCAGCACCTACCGGATGCTCGACCCCATCCGGGCGTACGCGGCGCGACGGCTGGCCGAGGCGGGCGAGGAGCAGGCCGCCCGGGATCGGCACGTGGCCTGGTCGGCTCACGCGTTGGACCGGGCCCACCTGGGCCAGGACGGCCGGCCGGTGACGCTGTCGCTGTACGCCCTCGATCCACTGGCCGGGGAGCTGCGCGCCGCGCTGCGGTGGTGCGCCACCGGTGGCAGCGCCCGTGCCGGTCTCGGCCTGGCGGGTGGGCTGGACCAGTGGTGGCTGGAGCGGGGCCTGGCCCGCGAGGGGCGGCTGTGGCTGTTCCGGCTGTACGGACGGATCGCGGAGACGGGAGAGCGGATCCCCGAGGCGGAGCTGGCGGCGGCGTACCACATGCATTCGCTGCATGCCAGCGCCGACGGCGAGTTCGCCGAGGAACTGCGCTACTCCCAGCGGGCGGAGGCTGCGGCCCGGCAGGCCGGCGATGCCGGGTTGCTGGCACGGGTGCTCGCCGGCAGGGCCGCGCCGCTGGTCGACATGGGGCAGTTCGTCGAGGCCGAACGGGTGTGCCGGGAGGTCATCGACTGGGCGCACGGGCAGGACGTGGTCGGCGAGGCTCTGTTCGCGGTCTTCAGCCTGGCCGAGCTGCTCTGGCGACGGGGTGCCCTGGAGGAGGCCGCGGAGCTGCTGGGCGCGGTGCGTCCGGTGGAGGCCGCCCGGCCCGTGGAGCGGGGCCGGCGTTCGGTGGACATGCTGCTCGGCATGGTCGCGCTGGCCCGCGGCGACGTGATCGCCGCACACGAGCATCTGCTGGTGGCGCTGCGCTCCCGGATGGGTCACGGCTATCACGGGCGGGCGTGCGACACCTTGAACGCGGTAGCGGTGCGTTGCGCGATCGGCGGGGAGCGGTTGACCGCCGCCCGCCTGTTCGGGGCGGCGCAGGCCACCCGGGCGAGCATGCGGGCCACCCCCGGCATCTTCGGCGGTTACTGGGCCGAGCAGCAGGGGGAGTTGCGCGCGGTGCTGGGCGACACGGCCTTCGACGACGCGTACGGCGAGGGTGCGGAGCTGGGGCTGGACGAGGCCGCAGCGCTGGCACTCGACGTGGAACACCCGGACCTGGCGGCGGACTCGACCCGCTTCAGCACCGGCCTGTCCCAACCAGCCCCCCGCCGTCCCGCCGACCCCGACCGCCACCCCGCCACCCGAACCGAACGCGCCTAACCCCGCCCAGCCCCGCCCCGCCCCTGCCCCGCGCCCCGCCCCGCCCCGGCCCCGCGCGCCCGCCCCACGCCGCCCCGTCCCGTGCCCCGCGCCCCGCCCCGGCCCCGCGCCCCGCCCGCCGATCTTGCACTTTCTGTTGCGAAATACCGGTGCTAAAGCGGCAAATCGACAACCGAAAGTGCAAGATCGCGTGGCAGGGCAGGGCAGGGCGGGGCGGGGCAGGGCGGGGCGGGGCGCGGGGGGCGGGGCACGGGGCGGGGGGAACGGGGCGTGGGGTGAGGGTGGGGGTGGGGGTTAGTGGGTTTGGGCGTTGGCTTCGGCTTGGGCCTTCATTCGGGCGGCGCGGTCGATGTCGGCCTGCTGGACGGCCGCCACCGAGCCGAAGATGCTGACCGCCTGGTAGTAGGTCCAGGCCAGGCTGTAGCAGGCCGGTCGGACGACCGAGTTGTACGTGGTGCAGACGCGCTTCAGGTCCTCGTAGAAGGCGCTGTCGAGGCGGGACTTGTTGGCGGAGAACTGGCCGACCGCCTTGTAGTTGCGGTAGCCGAAGTCGTGCCGGTAGCAGCCTAGGTTGAAGGTGAAGCCGAGCGGGTTGTCCGGGCTGGACGAGCAGTAGTCGGTGGACCAGTTGAAGTTGTAGTCGGCCCAGGGTGCCCGGTTGACCCGGGCGCTGTTCCACGAGTTGTAGCTGGACGCGCTGGTCTGGGTCCAACTGGACAGCACGGAGAGCTTCTGGGCGGGGGTGACGGCGGCGGCGGGTGAGGCGATGGCGAGGGTGGCGAGCAGCGCTGATGCGCCCGAGGCGAGCAGGGTGGCGAGACGTCGGGGCACGGGTTACCTCCGCGGGGGTGAGCGGGTGGGACGGAAGTTACCGGCGGGTTACCGGATGTCGATGAGTGTCGATCAGCTGATCAACTGGGTGGTATGCGCATCGCCAACTATTGGTGACATGCGTTGAAACAGACGAATGCCCCGGACACGCGGGGCGTCCGGGGCATTCGGAGAGACGGTCAGCGCAGGACGAATGCCGGCGGGCTGGCGGCGCTCTCGTTGGCCGACCGGTCCAGTGCGGTCAACTGGTAGGTGTAGCGCCGACCGGGCTCGGCCGACGTGTCCACCCAGGACTGGACGGTGCCGGGCGTGGCCCGGACGGTGTCGACCAGGTGCCTGGCGTCGGCCGTGGCGCACCGGCCGGGCAGCGTGGTGCCGTCGAACCGGTAGATCGCGTACGAGGTGGCGGTGCCGAGCGGGCCGACGCCGTCGGCGGGCTGCCGCCAGGTGAGCCGGACCCCGTCGGCCTGCCGCGTCGCCTTGCTGACCACCGGGAAGAGCAGCGGTCGCGCCGGCAGGTGGGGCATGGCCGGCACCAGCGCCGGGCGGGAGTAGTGCTCGGCGGCGTAGATGTCGGTGGCGCCGAGCCGGTTGGCCCGTACCTGCACCGCGGAGAAGTGCACGTTGCCCTGCACCTCCGGGTACGACCGGTTGAGCGTCAGGTGGTCGGACAGCTCACGCGGGTTCTGCCAGTACGGCCCGTACGCCGGGTCTCCGCTCTTGTAGTCGGCCTGGCCGATGTAGAGCTGCACGCGGGTGCCGCGCACCGTCTCGGCCCACCACGGCACGAGGCGCGCGTAGTCGGCGGCCGGGTACTGGCCGATGTACCAGTAGAGCTGCGGCACCACGTAGTCGATCCACTCCTGCTTGATCCACTTGCGGGTGTCGGCGGAGATGATGTCGTACGACTGGCTGCCGGTGGTGTCCGAACCGAGCGGGTCGGCGGTCTTGTTTCGCCAGATGCCGAACGGGCTGACGCCGAACTTCACCCACGGCTTCGCCGCCTTGATCTTGCCGTTCATCTCCTGGATCAGCAGGTTGATGTTGTCCCGCCGCCAGTCGGCCCGGTCGGTGAAGCCCCGGTTGTGGGCCGCGAAGGTCGCGTCGTCCGGCACCTGGTACGTGCCGCTGGGATAGGGGTAGAAGTAGTCGTCGAAGTGGACGCCGTCGATGTCGTACCGCTTGACGGCGTCCATCATGGCGGTCTGGACGAACTCGCGTACCTCGGGGATTCCGGGGTTGTAGTAGAGCCGGCTGCCGGCCACGCCAGCCGGTGGGTAGGCGAAGGTCCAGTCGGGGTGCTGCTGGGCCGGGTGGCCGGGGGCGAGCTGGGCGAGGTCCGCGCCGGCGCCGCCGGGGGCCGGCATGGAGACGCGGTACGGGTTGAACCAGGCGTGGAACTCCAGGTTCCGCTTGTGCGACTCGTCGACCAGGAAGGCCAACGGGTCCCAGCCCGGGTCCTGGCCGCGTACCCCGGTCAGGTACTCCGACCAGGGCTCGTACGGCGAGGGCCAGAGCGCGTCGGCGGTGGGCCGGACCTGCACCACGACGGCGTTGTGGTGCAGCCGCCCGGCGAGGTCGAGCAGCTCGCGGTACTCGGCCTGCTGCGCGGCGATCCGGTCGGGGCTGGTCTGGGACGCCTTGCTGGGCCAGTCGATGTTGACCACCGACGAGATCCACATGGCCCGGAACTGCCGTTTCGGGGTGGCCGGGTCGGTGGCGCAGGTGGTGGTGGTGTCGACCGCGCTGGGGGCGGCACTCGCGGGGGTGGCGGTGACGAACGTGCCGAGCAGGGCTGTGACCAGCCCGGCGGCTCCGAGTCGGGTGGCTTTCATGCGGTGTGTCCCTTCGTTGGGGCTCCCGGATGCTTCGCGCGGTGCGCGGCAAGATTCGCCGTCGATGTCCGCGTTGCTGGTAGGAAATTTTCACAATCTGGCCATCGCCGCAAGAGTTCGTGGTTGACCAATCGCTCCGCTGGGTAGCAACGCCGGTCACCGGCCGCCACGGGGTGGTCGCACGGTGGGAGGGGTGACCGGGTGTCCGTGCTGCGCACAAAACCAATCAAGGACGTGATAGCCCAGGGTGAGGCGGACGGCAGCGACGGCCAGTTGGGGCTGAAGCGACGGCTCGGCGCGATCGACCTCACCGGCTTCGGCATCGGCATCGTGATCGGCACCGGCATCTTCACGCTCACCGGCATCGAGGCACGCGACAGCGCCGGGCCGGGCGTGGTGATCTCCTTCGCCATCGCCGGCGTGGTGGCCCTGCTCGCCGCCCTCTGCTACGCCGAGCTGGCCTCCAGCGTGCCGACCGCCGGCAGCGCCTACACCTACGCGTACGCCACGATGGGCGAGATCGTCGCCTGGATCATCGGCTGGGATCTCCTGCTGGAGTTCGCGCTCGGCGCCGCCGTGGTGGCCCGAGGCTGGTCCGGATACCTCGCCGAACTGCTCGACCTGCCGACCCGGTGGTTCGGCGAGGAGGGCAGCACCGTCAACGTGGGCGCCATCGCCATCGTGCTGATCCTCGGCATCGTGGCGATCGTCGGCATCCGGGAATCCGCCCGGATCACCAACCTGCTGGTGCTGGTCAAGGTGGCCATCTGCGTCTTCGTGGTGGTCGCCGGCCTGTTCTTCGTCAAGGCCGCCAACCTCACCCCGTTCATCCCGCCGGCCGAGCCCGCCGGGAGCGGCGACGACGGCATCAAGCAGCCGGTCACCCAGGCGCTCTTCGGGCTTGAGCCGTCCGTCTTCGGCTTCGTCGGGGTGCTCAGCGCCGCCGCCGTGGTCTTCTTCGCGTACACCGGCTTCGAGGCCGTGGCCAACCTGGGCGAGGAGACGCGCAAGCCCAAGCGGGACCTCACCCTGGGTCTGCTCGGCACCCTGCTGATCTCGACGGTGCTCTACATCGGCGTCTCGCTGGTGGTGGTCGGGATGGTGCCGTACACCGAGATCGACCGGGGCGCCCCGATCGCGTCGGCCTTCGAGTCGGTCGGCGCGGGTTGGGCCGCCGTGCTGGTCTCCATCGCCGCGGTCGCGGGCCTGACCAGCGTCATCCTCGTCGACCTGGTGGCGATGGGCCGGATCGGCTTCGCCATCGCCCGGGACGGTCTGATCCCGCCCTCGATCGCGAAGGTGCACCCGCGCTGGGGCACCCCGTACCGGATCTCGGCGATCATGACGGTGGCGGTCGCACTGCTGGCCGGCTTCCTGCCGCTGTCCGCGCTGGCCGACCTGGTCAGCATCGGCGCGCTCTGCGCGTTCGTTCTCGTGTCGGTGGCGGTGCCGATCCTGCGCCGCAAGCGCCCCGACCTGGAGCGGCCGTTCCGGGTGCCGTTCTCACCGGTGCTGCCGATCGTCTCGGCGCTGGCCTGCTTCTACCTGATGCTCAACCTGTCCGTGGAGACCTGGCTGCGGTTCCTGGCCTGGATGCTGCTCGGCGCGCTGATCTACTTCGGCTACGGCTACCGCCGCAACCGGTTGGCCCAGCACGAGCCCGCCGTCGCTCCGACCCCCCGCGAGCCGACCGCCTGACCCGAAGGTGCGCAAGGGCCCCGTCGGCGGGGCCCTTGCGCGCGGCCCGCGCAGCTATGGTGCGCTGGGTCACCTCGGGGAGGTTGCGGCGTGCGACACAGACTCAAGGACGTGGCGGAACGGGCCGGCGTCTCCGTCAAGACCGTCTCCAACGTCGTGAACGGCCACGTGCACGTGCGACCGGACACCCGGGCCCGGGTCGAGCAGGCGATCGTCGAACTCAACTACCGGCCGAACCTCTCCGCCCGTCACCTCCGCAAGGGCCGCACCGGCGTGATCGCGCTCGCGGTTCCGGAACTGGACATCCCGTACTTCGCCGAGTTGGCCCGTCACGTGATCAGCGCCGCCGCCGAGCACGGCTGGACGGTGCTCGTCGACCAGACCGGCGGCCGGCGCGGCCAGGAGCGGGCGCTCGCCCCCGGTATCACCGACCACCTGATCGACGGGCTCATCCTCAGTCCGTCGGCGCTCACCGCGGCGGACCTGGCCGGTCTGGACGGCACCCCGATGGTGCTGCTCGGCGAGCGGACCGACCATTGCCCGGCGGATCGCGTGGTGATCGACAACGTGGCAGCGGCCCGGGAGATCACGAGCCACCTGATCCAGTTGGGTCGCCGCCGCATCGCGGCCGTCGGCCCGCAGCGCACCGACGGGGGTGCCAGCGCCCGGCTGCGCCTGGCCGGCTACCGCGACGCGCTGCGCGCCGCCGGCCTCGACCATTCCCTGGTGGCGTCCGCGCCGGCCTGGCACCGCGCGGACGGCGCGGCCGCGATGCGCGGCCTACTCACCTCCGGTGTACGCCCCGACGCCGTCTTCTGCTTCAGCGACACGCTGGCCCTCGGTGCCCTGCGGGCGCTGCACGAGGCCGGTCTGCGGGTGCCCGAGGACGTGGCGGTGGCCGGCTTCGACGACATCGAGGACGGCGGTTTCGCCACCCCGACCCTGAGCACCGTCGCCCCGGCGAAGGAGCAGATCGCCCGGCTGGCCGTCCAACTCCTCGCCGACCGCCTGAACGGTGACCCCACCGCCCCCGCCCGGGAACTCCGCGCCCCCCACTGCCTGAAACTCCGCGAGTCCACCCAGACCCACCCACCCAGCCCACCCAGCCCACCCAGCCCGCGTCGCCCGCGTCGCCCGCGTCGCCCGCGTCGCCCGCGTCGCCCGCCCCGCCCCCGCAGCCCGCGTCGCCCGCGTTGATCATGAAGTTATTGCGGGGACACGCCGTCATTCATGACAATAACTTCATGATCAACGAAGGATGGGTGGGTGATCAGTCGAAGAAGCGGGCCAGGTGGGACTGCGGTGCCGGGTCGGCGTCCGGGGGAAGGGGCGTCAAATCGGCGAAGATCGAGGCGCCGTCGCAGCCCGCGTGCAGCGGGTACCAGCGCGGCGTGCCCGGGGGCCGCAGCTGGCAGATCCCCTTGAACGTCTGCACATCCATCAGCCGGACGTGGGTCGGGTCGGCTACCGCGTTCACATGCCCCCACCAGGGGCTCATCACGTGCAGCACCCCACCGGGGCGGAGCACCCGGTGACACTCGTCGACCAGCGGCAGGAAGTCGATCAGGTGCTCCAGGATGTGCACAGCGAAGAGGACGTCCACCGAGTTGTCGGCGAGCGGCAGCGAGCCGGACAGGTCCGCCACCGCATCCACCCCTGGCGCCGGGTAGATGTCCAGCCCCAGGTTGCTCGACCACTGCTTAGTCGGCCCACAACCGAGGTCCACCACCACCGGCGCCCGCCCGCCGATGCCGACCCGGCACCAGACGCCGTAGACACCGGCCAGCCGTCCCACCAGCTCCCGCACCAGCCGTAGCTGGGCGGGCTCGGCCACATCACCGCTCAGATGCGCCACCCCCCGGTCGAACCGCACCTCGACCGCCAGGCTCCGCAACCGGTCATCATGCTGGACCTGATCCGCCCATGTCTGGGCGAGGAAATCGTCGATCGCCCGCAGCCGGTCGGCCGAGGGCGGAGTCTGTGCCAAAGCGACCATTCGGGCCACCTCCCGCCGCGCGATACCCGCAATCCCGCCCGTTATGCCCCGCTCGTCCACCTCGCCGCCATTCGAGGCGAGGTCCGCCCGCGCCGACGCCCACGCTCGTGTCGCGGGTCCTGGGCAGATGCGCAGTCATCCTGATGTCACACAGTCATCACGATGACTCTGTGACATCACGGTCAACCGAGGCATGCGCTTCACGCCGGCATTGGCCCCGCGCCGGCATCGGCTGAACGGCCGGCAAGGGCTTCGTGCTGGCACGGTTTCGCGCCGCCGTTGGCCTCGCGGCGGCACCGGCTGAATGGCCGACACCGAAAGCGCGCCGGCACCCGGCTTCGCGCCGGCACCCGGCTTCGCGCCGGCACCCGGCTTCGCGCCGGCACCCGGCTTCGCGCCGGCATCGGCTGAGCCGCCGAGCGGTCCAGGCGGCTCACACCAACGCACGGATGGCCGGTCGCCTCGTCAGCGACCGGGGAGGGGCCGCCTCGGCCCGGAGCGGGTCGGGTCAGCCGGAGATGGTGCGCCGGCCGCCGCGCATCCGTTGGCGGGGTGGCGGGTCGGCGGGCTTCGGCCGTTTCAGGTGGTAGCGGTGCAGTTCGTGGTTGCCGGGCAGGGACGGGTCCTCGCTCATGGCGACCAACTCCCAGCCCTGGTCGCCGGCCCGGTTCAGGTGGGCCAGCGAGGTGTCGCCGTACGGCGTCACGTCGACCATCGAGCCGTCCGGGCCGTACCAGACGAACACGACCTCCCAGCCGAGGTCGGTGGTCGCGGCCTGGCGGCGGCGGACCAGCAGGGCGTACTCCCACTTGAGCATGGCGTCATTCTCACCCCGCGCCGGCCCGCAGGCACGGATCAATCCTCGGCGATCCGCCCGGCGTCGACCCGCAGTCGCCGGTTGGTCTCGATGGCGGCCAGCATCCGCCGGTCGTGGGTGACCAGCAGCAGCGTTCCGGGATAGCTGGCCAGCGCCGATTCGAGCTGCTCGATGGCCGGCAGGTCCAGGTGGTTGGTGGGCTCGTCCAGCACCAGCAGGTTGACCCCACGGCCCTGGAGTAGGGCCAGCGCCGCCCGGGTCCGCTCACCGGGGGAGAGGGTGGCCGCCGGTCGGGGCACGTGCGCCGCCCGCAGGCCGAACTTGGCCAGCAGGGTCCGCGCGTCCGCCGGCGACAGGTGGGGTACGGCGGCCTCGAACGCGTCGATCAGCGGCATGTCGCCGAGGAACAGCCCGCGGGCCTGGTCCACCTCGCCGATCACCACGCCAGGCCCGAGCGAGGCGGTGCCCTCGTCCAGCGGCAGCCGGCCCAGCAGCGCGGCCAGCAGGGTGGACTTGCCCGAGCCGTTCGCCCCGGTCACCGCGACCCGGTCCGCCCAGTCGATCTGGAGGTCCACCGGGCCGAGGGTGAAGCCGCCACGGCGTACCACGGCTCCTCGCAGCGTGGCCACGACGGCGCCGGCGCGGGGAGCGGCGGCGATCTCCATCCGCAGCTCCCACTCCTTGCGGGGCTCCTCGACCACCTCGAGCCGTTCGATCAGCCGATCGGTCTGCTTGGCCTTGGCGGCCTGCTTCTCGCTCGACTCGGCTCGCAACTTGCGGCCGATCTTGTCGTTGTCGGTGGCCTTGCGGCGGGCGTTCTTGACGCCCTTCTCCATCCAGCCACGCTGGGTCCGGGCCCGAGCTTCCAGCCCGGCCTTGGTCTCCGCGTACTCCTCGAAGTCCGCGCGGGCGTGCCGGCGGGCCACCTCGCGCTCCTCCAGGTACGCCGCGTAGCCGCCGCCGTAGTGGTTGACCTGCTGCTGTGGCAGGTCCAGCTCCAACACCCGGGTCACCGTGCGGGTGAGGAACTCCCGGTCGTGGCTGACCAGCACCGTGCCGGCGCGCAGCCCGGTGACGAACTCCTCCAGCCGTTCGAGGCCGGCCAGGTCCAGGTCGTTGGTCGGCTCGTCGAGCAGGAACACGTCGTACCGGCTGAGCAGCAGCGACGCGAGCCCGGCCCGGGCCGCCTGACCGCCGGAGAGCCCGGTCGTCGGGTGGTCCAGATCGACGGCGAGCCCCAGGTCGGCGCTCACCTGCTCGGCGCGTTCGTCGAGGTCCGCGCCGCCGAGAGCGAGCCAACGCTCCAGGGCGTCGCCGTACGCGTCGTCGGCGCCCGCCGCCCCGGCGGTCAGCGCCTCGGTCGCCGCGTCCAACGCCGCCTGCGCCGCGGTCACCCCGGTCCTGCGGGCCAGGAAGTCGCGTACCGTCTCGCCCGGTCGCCGTTCCGGCTCCTGCGGCAGGTGTCCGACGCTCGCGGTGGGCGGGCTGAGTCGCACGCTGCCGGCCTCGACCGGCAACAACCCGGCGAGGGTACGCAGCAGCGTCGACTTGCCGGCCCCGTTCGGCCCGACCAGGCCGATCACGTCGCCGGGGGCGACCACCAGGTCCAACCCGGAGAAGAGTGAGCGGTCGCCGTGCCCGGCGGCCAGGTCCTTGACGATCATCGTGGCGCTCATCAGGACGGCAGCCTATCCGGCCGCCTGCATATCACCGCTCCCCAGCGGGCAGACTCAACGACGTGGTGACCACACTGGCGATCGACTGCGGCGGCGGGGGCATCAAGGCGTCCGTGCTCGACGAGGCGGGAACGATGCGGGCCCGGCCGTTGCGGGTGCCCACCCCGTACCCGTTGCCGCCCGCGTTGTTTGTCCGGACCCTGCTGGATCTCGGCGGGCGCCTGCCAACGGCGGACCGGCTCACGGTCGGCGTACCCGGGATGATCCGGCACGGAGTGGTCGTCAGCACGCCGCACTACGTGACCCGCAGCGGCCCCCGCAGTCGGGTCGACCCGGACCTGCTGGCCGAGTGGTCCGGCTGGGACGCGCGCGGCGCGCTGGCCGACGCGTTCGGCGTGCCGGCGCTGGTGCTCAACGACGCCGAGGTGCACGGTGCCGGAGTGGTCGCCGGCACCGGCTGCGAGCTGGTGCTGACCCTGGGGACGGGGCTGGGCAGCGCGCTCTTCGACGGCGGGGTGCTCGCACCGCACCTGGAGCTGTCGCACGCGCCGGTGCGCTGGGGCACCACCTACGACACGTACGTCGGCGAGCCGGAACGGCGGCGGCTCGGCGACGCCTTCTGGTCCCGTCGGATCCGGCAGGTGGTGGACGGGCTCCGCCCGGTGTTCCGCTGGGACCGGCTCTACCTGGGTGGGGGCAACTCCCGGCTGATCCGGCCCGAGCAGCTGGCCCGGATGGGCGACGACGTGGTGGTGGTGCCGAACACCGCCGGAATCGTCGGCGGTGTGCGCGCCTGGGAACTTTCCGCCGGACGGCGCAACGCCCGCACCTGACCGTTCGACGCCTCTTCGGCGGCCATCGGCGGCCGGAAGTGACCCGATCTCGACCCCGGGAACAGTCGCCAAACGTTCGGTGTTGTGCCAGCGTCGGAACAGGTGACGGTGCGACCCGAGGAGGTGGCAGATGGATCTTCTGGCGGACTACCGGCGGGCGACCATGTTCTTCGAGACCGGTGACCCCAGCGGTGCGGCCCGACTGCTGGAGCCGATCATCGACGCCGAACCCGGCAACGCTGCGGTCCGGCAACTGCTGGCCCGGGCGTACTTCCAGTCGGCCCAGCTCAACCGGGCCGAGGAGCACCTGCGTGAGCTGGTCGAACGGGACCCGAGCGACCACTACGCGCACCACGTGCTCGGTCGGACGCTGGAGCGGCTCAACCGGCACACCGACGCGCTGCGGCACCTGCGGATCGCCGCCGCGATGTACGCGGCCAACGACGACTACCGGACCGCGCTGGAACGGGTGGAGACCCGAGTCGGCGGCCGGCGCTGAGCGTGCGGGTTGACGTGGCAGGGGCGGTCCTTCGGGGCCGCCCCTTCGTCGTCGTGGGGCGACCTGGCGGACGTGCCCAGGGCGTCGTCTGGGCCCGCCGCAGGCCGGCCAGGGGCTTCGACACACGCCCTAGGATGGCGGACATGGGACCTGACCGGCCGGGGGCTGCGGCATGAAGCTCAAGCTGGACCTGCACGAGATCTTCAACAAGGGCCAGGACATCGACCGGGCATTGCGCGGGATCATGGACGAGGCGGTGGCGAAGAAGGCGACCCTCGTCGAGATCATCCCCGGCAAGGGGTCCGGCCAGCTCAAGAAGCGGGTGCTGCGGTTCCTCGACCAGAAGGACGTCAAGCAGCTCTACCACCGGGTGGAGAAGGACTCGAAGAACTTCGGCCGCCTCTTCGTCCACTTCCGCTGGAAGTAGGCCGCGCGTTCGGCTGACCTGCGTAGCAGGGCGCTGCCAAGTCCGCTGAGCGAGTGCGAAGCCAGATGATCCACTCGCCGTTCAGGAAATCGCGGGGTCCGGGGTGATGGGAAACCGCGACTTCCTGGAAGGCGAGTGAATCTACCGTGAGCGCTGTGCGCCCGAGGGCGCTGGCGCGGTCCGGCTCGCCGCGGTGAGCGTGGATGGAGGCGCTTTATCGGGGGAGCGGGTTGGCGACGTACACGCCCTTGCCCTGCCGCCCGTCGATCAAGCCCTCGGCTTTGAGTAGAAGCATCGAGGCGCGGATCACCGTGTTGCTGACGTCGTACTGCTCGCACAGCGCGGCGAAGGACGGCAGCTTGTCGCCCGGCTTCAACGTGCCGGAGCTGATCTGCTCGCGGATATCTCGGGCGACCTGTAGGTAGGCAGCTTCAGACATAGATGGTGCTCCCAGCTTGGCGGCTGGTGCAAGAGAACCACATCTTCGGCTCGACTTACAACGCTATGTGTCGTAGCTGTTGACCCTGCGTACATTGCGTCCTAAGTTGGCTCGTGGGGCTACCCAGCTTGGCGGCCGGGTCGTCCTTGCCGTGGGTGCCCTGTCTCCGGACACGGCTGGCCGGGTGCCCACGGAACCCCAGGCGTCGTTGGGAGGCGCAGTGACCAGACCGAACGATGCTGCCTCAACCGGAGGCTTCGCCCGTGCAACTGGGGATCTCGACGATCGGCAGCGAAGGGCGGCGCACAACCAGCGCGTGTCCTACGACGAGTACGTCATCGCAGTGGCGCTCACCCTGGCGCGCCGACACCGACCAGTCTGGTCCTGGCGGCACTGGCGACGCATCTGTCGCTGCGGTTCCGACCTGCCGTGCGGAAGCCGTCACCGGATCCCGATCAGTCGCCGCCATTGGCCGAGGCAGGACGAAATGCAATGACGAGCCACCTCGCGATCACCCCAACCTGGATCTGCGCTGGCTGTGGTGCCGACTGGCCCTGCCATACCCGCCGTCGAGAGTTGCAAGCGGAATACCACAGAGCCCCGGTGTCGCTGGCCCTCTACCTGGCCGCCCAGTTGGTTGACGCCGCCCAGGATCTGGTCCAGGTTCCGGCCGGCCATCTGCACTATCGCTTCCTGGGTTGGACCCGATGAGCATCCTTCGTGCGGGTGACGAGAAGTTCCACTACAGCGACGGCTCCCACAAGTGGATCCCGCCGGACCCCGATTACGACCAGGACGTATGGGACGAGCAGATTCGCCAGCACAAACACGGCCACCTGCGGAACGAGCGTCCGAAGGTCCGCATCCAGCGGCTGGTCTGAGGTGAGCGGCGGCGGTCAGAGGCTGGCGATGAGGAGTTCACACACGGCCAGTGGAAGCACCGCGCTACCAGTTGTGGCGCGCGCCCGTAGCCACCGAGGGCTTTAGGTAGATCGCTCCGAAGCTAGATTCAATCTAGCTTCGCGGTCGCCGGGCGGCCTTGCGGTTGTCACCGTCGACGGCGCGTCGGCCTTCGGGCGTCCCCTTCTCAGCCGCATCGCGCAGGTCGTCGCGACGTACCGGTAACACCGGGGCAGTAAGCGGCCCGGCTCCCACCGGTTGGGGGCCGGGCCGCATATATAGGTGACGGGCGTCTTTGTAGGTGGGGGCGATGTAGTGCGCCGCGTCAGGGGAGACGATGGCGCAGTCGAGCCGGCCGCCGACGGACCGGGTGTGCGACCGGGCGGCTGACGGCGTCGTGGAAGGGTGCGCACCATCGTGTCCGCGTCCTCAAAGGACTCGACTGTGCGGAACCCCTCGGCGGCCTCGTTCAGGTAGCGGAACCAGGCCGCGCCGCCCGGCCGACCTCGGCCTGCCGCAGATCTTGGACAGTTTCCGTCATCACGTGACGGAAACTGTCCAAGATCTCGACGGGTGGGCACCACCGGGGGCCCTTTCCCGCAGTGATGACCAAGGGGAGAGCAGCGTGGTGGACGAGCCGTCGGACCGGATACCCACACCGCGGCCGACACGGCGGAAGCCGCGCTCGGGCGAGGTCCTTCACCTGACCCGCTCCGCGAGCGTGCAGTTCCTGCGTCCGATCTTCGTTCGCCACTCCCGGAGCCTCACGCACAAGATCGATACGACCAATGCGGACCTGCTTGACGAGCGTGTCGGTAAGTCGTAGCTTACGTTCGTGGTAACTTACGGAGCGCATTCGGGCTGGGAGGCGCTCGGCGATCCCAGCCGGCTCGCCATCGTCCAGCGCCTGGCCGAACGGCCCTGTGCCGTCGGGGAGTTGGCGGACGAGCTGCCGATCAGCCGGCCAGCCGTGTCGCAGCACCTCAAGGTGCTCAAGAGTGCCGGCCTCGTCATCGACCAGGCGATGGGAACCCGCCGGGTCTACCGGTTGAGTCCGGTGGGGTTGAGCGCGCTGCGGGACCAGCTCGACACCTTCTGGCGTCGAGCGCTCAACGGATATCAGGACGTCGTCGAAGAGACGGAGGAGAGTTCATGACGCAAGCAGCCACAGCGGTGGTACGCCGCCAGATCGTCGTCAACGCACCGGTCGAGCGGGCCTTCACCGTGTTCGCCGAACGGTTCGGCGACTTCAAGCCACCCGAGCACACCCTGCTCGACGTCCCGGTCACCGCTACCGTGTTCGAGCCCAGGGTCGGCGGGCACATCTACGACGTCGGGGCCGACGGCAGCGAGTGCCGGTGGGCGCGCATCCTCGCGTACGAGCCGCCGACCCGGATCGTCTTCAGCTGGGACATCGACCCGACCTGGCAGATCGAGACGAACCTGGCCCTCACCAGCGAGGTGGAGATCCGATTCGTGGCCGAGACCTCGTCCCGGACCCGGGTCGAGCTTGAGCACCGGAACATCGACCGGCACGGCCCCGGCTGGGAGTCGATTCGGGATGGCGTCGACACCGACACCGGCTGGCCGCTGTACCTCAGTCGTTACGAGTCCTTCTTCGGCACCGACAGCTAGGGCCACTCGGCTGGAAGGGAGTCTTCAGAAGGCTGTGGCGTCGGCCCGAGAGCCGTGGCCGGCCGGGCGTCGGGACCAGCACTGCGGGCGCTGTCGGACGGCGAGCTCCAGGGCCTGATGATCGGACTCGATCATTTCCCGGGCTATTCGACGCGCCATTTCCAGGCGGTCGACGTGCACGTCAAGATCCGTCGGGCCGGCGCCTGCCATCTCGAACTCCTTGTCAGCGTTCGAACTAGTCGCATCATGCGTCACGCCGAGAATCGTCACCATTAACCGAAAGGTGGAAAGCTTCCGCCGTACGGTTCGGTGTCACTTTTCCCGGTTGCGCCGATGGTAGCGGTGGCCGCGCCACGTCGCCCGGAACTGCGTACACCTGGCCTTGCCTGCGGTTTGTACATTGCACGGTGCGCGGGTCGGGGGGCGCGACAAGTCCGGTGAGGGATCTTCGTTACGGGAGGACCGCCGTGCAGCATTCAAGCAGGACCGATCCCTTGTTCGTCGCCGTCGAAGCAGAATCGATCACCCGAGCGGATGTCGCCGGGCTCATCGCGGGGCGGCTCGCCGCCGTTCGGGTGCCGGGGTTGCTCTCCGCGGCCCGCTGCCAGGCGATCACCGCCGCCCTCGCCCATGCGCCCATGGACCGCTACGACGAGAGCCGGGTCTTTCCCGTCGTCGCCAAGTTCGGTCCGGCCATCAACGACCACCGGTCCGCCGGAGAGCTCCGCGAGGACTACTGGGACGCGGCCAGCGCTGCCGAGAAGAGCTGGTCGACGCTGGGCGTGTCGGACTCGCCCCGGGATCTGTGTCTGGCCGCGTTCCGCGGTGCCTGGCCGGATGTGGCGCCCGCGCGGCGGCAGGGTCGGGAGATGCACGTGGGCATCGTCCGCGAGATCAACGCGGGGCTCCAGGTGCACTTCGACGACGCGGTACGGGAGTACGCGGGCCGGCTGCTCGACAGCGAGGTGGTGGCCCAGTTGGCGTTCAACATCTACATCCGGGTGCCACCGGCCGGTGGTGAGACGGTGCTCTGGCGGCGGCGCTGGCAGCCCGACGACGAGTCGCTGCGGATCCCCGGCGGCTACGGCTTCCAGGAGACGGTGGCCGCCGCCGCGCAGTCGTTGACGTTGCGCCCCACGCTCGGGGAGGGCTTTCTGTTTGATCCGCGGCTCTATCACACGGTGCGTCAGGCGTCGGATGGCCGACGGATTTCCATAGGATGCTTCGTCGGGCTCACCGACGATGGTCGACTGGCCCTCTGGTCGTAGTGAAGGGCGTTTCCCCATGGTGGACAGAAGCGACGTCGAGGCGGCCGCGACCCTTGTCGAGGGGCGGGTCCGGGAAACCCCGGTCATCGCCGTCGACGGCGCCGATCTGGGTGTGCCGGGGCAGCTCAGTCTCAAGTTGGAGCTGCATCAGCACACCGGCTCGTTCAAGCCGCGTGGCGCGTTCAACCGGATGCTCCAGGGCGCCCTGCCCTCGGCCGGAGTGATCGCCGCGTCAGGTGGCAACCATGGCCTCGCCGTCGCGTACGCGGCCCGGTCGTTGGGCGTGCCGGCGGAGGTCTTCGTGCCGGTCACCGCCTCGCCGGTGAAGGTGCAGCGGTTGGCCGGGCTGGGCGCACAGGTGCGCCAGGTCGGCCAGCACTACGCCGAGGCCCTGGCCGCGAGCACGCAGCGGGCTGCGGAGACCGGCGCGCTGGTGGTGCACGCGTACGACCAGCCCGAGGTGGTGGCGGGTCAGGGCACCGTCGGCCGGGAGCTGGAGCGGCAGGTGGACGGCATCGACACGGTGCTGGTGGCGGTGGGCGGCGGCGGGTTGGTGTCCGGCATCGCCAGTTGGTTCGGTGGCTCGGTACGCGTCGTGGCGGTCGAGCCGGAGCAGATCCCCACCCTGCACTCGGCCCTGAAGGCGGGTCGTCCGGTCGACATCGAGGTGGGTGGCATCGCCACCGATTCGTTGGGTGCCCGGCGGATCGGCGAGATCGCCTTCGACACCGCCCGCCGGACCGAGGTGGTGTCCGTGCTGGTCCGCGACGAGGACCTGGTGCGGGCGCGCCGGCTGCTCTGGTCGGAGCTGCGGGTCGCCGCCGAGTTGGGTGGCGCCGCGGCGCTGGCCGCGCTGGTCGGCGGCGCGTACGTGCCGCAGCCGGGGGAGCGGGTGGCAGTGGTCATCTGTGGTGGCAACACCGACCCGAGCGACCTGGGCCCGGCCGCGCCGCACTGATCGGCCGCGCCGCACTGATCGGCCGCGCCGCACTGATCGGCCGCGCCGCAGTGACCGGTCAGCCGCCGTCGCGCAGCCGGCGCAGCGCGTGCTCCACCTGGAGGGTGTCCAGGTGGGTGTCGCCCAGGAGTCGCCGACGGTCGGCCAGCAACTGCTCGTACACCTCGATCGCCGCGTCGACCTGCTCCTCGAGCAGCAGCACCAGGGCCAGGGTGGATCGGATGGCGAGCACCTCGCTGCGGTCGGCGTGCCGGGGTTCCACGGTGGCCAGGGTGGCGCGCAGCTCGGCTTCCGCCTCGGCGAACCGGTCCTGCGCCTGCATGCAGCGGGCCAGCGTGTGCCGGGCCTGCCAGGTCTCCGGCTGGTTGAGCGGCCACAACCGGTAGCGGACCTCCAGGATGGCGTGCAGCATCTCCTCGGCCTCGGGCGCCCGTTGCTGGGCCAGCACCGCCAACGCCAGGCTGTGCCGCACGATCATGGTGTCCCAGTGTTCCGGGCCGCGTACCTGATCCTCGGCGGCGACGATCTGCCGCAGCTCCAGCTCGGCCTCCGGCCACTGCCGCTGCGCCATGATCGCCTTGGTGAGCTTGTGCCGGCTGGCGAGGGTGTCGGCGTCGTCGCTGCCCAGCACCCTGGTGCGGTCGGCGATCACCTCGCGGAGCACCCGGTCGGCCATCTCCGGCTGGTTGCGCTCCAGCCAGGTGCGGCCCAGTTCGTGGCGCAGCGCCAGCACCTGCGGTCGGTCCAGGTCGTGGTCGTACGCGGCGCAACCGCGCACGATCGGGTCGAGGATGTCGAAGGCCGAACCGGGTAGGCCGACCGCGATGAGGTAGCGGGCGGTGAGTCGGGTCAGCTCCAGCGCGCGGCGTACCGTCTCGGGGTCGTGCTTGTGTTTCTGCGGCACGAGGTATCCGCGCACGGCCTCGACCAGGTGCGGCACCAGCACGTCCCAGTTGGTCCAGGCCGCCGAGTCGTCCGGGTTCTGCCCTTCGGTGGCGGCGAGCAGCAGCTTCATGACCAGCCCGTGGTATTCGGCGATCTGCTCACGCACCTCGTCGCGGTCGCGGAACATCGCGTGCACCAGTGGGTGCAGCGACAGCACGTGCGCGAACGCGGGGTCGGTGACCTCCTCGTGCACGTCGAAGTCGACCAGGGCCAGGTTGCCGATGCCCTCCAGCACCTTCACCCGCTGCCGGCCGGTGAGCCCCTTGAAGAGCGGCGACTCGGCCAGGATGGCCGGCTTGAGCACCACCTCGTAGGGCACCGGGGAGATGCTCAGGCAGGCCAGCACGTTGAGCAGTGGTCGGCTCTGTTGGAGTTGGCGGCGGGCCAGCAGATCCAGTGAGATGTCATCGACCTCGCGGACGATCTCCAGGCCGAGGGACTCGTCGAGGTCGACGTCGGTGGCATCGCGTGGTGAGCGGAACCGACGCTGCACGGCGCTGCGGTAGTCGGCGAACGTGGTGATCGTGGATGAGCCGCGCCAGACCGGGCTGGCGTTGACCGACCGCAGGTAGTTGCCGGCGGCGCGCAGGGCGAGAGGCAGACCGCCCAGTTCCCGGGCGAGTTCCCGGGCGTCGGCCAGGCCGCCGGCCTGGGCGCCGGCCCGGTCGATGAGCACCTTCGCGCCGGCCTCGGCGTCGAGCGGGCGCACCTGGTGCAGTACCGACCAGGTGCCCCAGGTGGCCCGGTTGCCGTCCCGGCTGGTCACGACGACCATGCCGTATTCGGCCTCCGGGCTGCGCAGCCAGCCGGTGCCGTCGGCCAGCACGCCGTCGGTGGGGCCCAGGCTGGCGGGCTCGTCCGCACTGTCGAAGATCAACAGCCAGGGCTGTGCGGCCTGGTTGAGGTAGCGCCACACCAGGTCGGTGGCGCTGATCATGCCGGCCCAGGCCTGGTCGACCTGGGTCTCCGACGCGCCGAGTTGGCTGACCACCTCCCGCATCCCGGAGTTGAGCCGCCCCGCCTGCACCCACCAGACGGTACGGCCGTCGGCGCGGGCCCGGCGGGCGATCTCCAGCGCGACGTGGCTCTTGCCGGAGCCGCCCATGCCGCACAGGATGTGCACCGCGGGTCGACCCTCGGCAGCTTCCCCTGGCCGCATGATCTCGCCGATCAGGTCGTCGCGCCCGTGCAAAGGGCTGTCCAGTCGCCCGAGCGGTGGATCGACGGAGACCCGACTCGGCCGGTCGTACGCAGGCCGAGGCACGCCGGCATCCTCGGGTGGAACGTCCGCAGTCAATGCGGTCCCCCTTCGGTGGCGAATTCACAATGGGGCGGAGGCGGAAGATCCTGTCCATCTGATGGACAGTCGGAGGGATTGCCATCCGCGCCATGTCGACCGCAAGCGTATCCATCCCCGTACTGGGTTGCACACTCTCCGTTCAGGCCGCCCGGCTGACCAAAATCAGCGCCGGAATTCCAGTTCGCCGCTGATTCCGGCCGATCCGCCGTGCGCGACACTCGACATGGGCATCCACGATGGACCTATGAACTGGTCGCCAATCCAGGATGTCGTCGACTGGGGTTCCGTGCCGGACTGGTTCGGCGCGGTCGGCTCCATTGCCAGCGTGCTCTTCGTCTACCTCGGATTGCGGCGGGAAATCCGTGCCCGTCGCGACGACGATCTGCGGATCCGGGCCACCCAGGCTCGGCTGGTCTCGGCGGTGGCCGAGATTCGTGGCACCTCGGTGCTGCGGGTCGTGGTGGCCAACGAGAGCGATGCTCCGGTGCTGGACGTGGTGGTGCTGGCCCGGCTCGCCCCGCCCGACGACCCGGACGCCCCACCGGTCGGGCTCGCCGCGGCGAAACAGGTCCTCCGGATTCCCGGCCGCGACGTGCACGACCTCTTCGTCACCGTCGCGGCGGAGCATCGGCTCCGCCCGGCCGACACCGTTCTGGTGGACCTCACCTTCACCGACCACGACGGGAATCGCTGGCACCGTATCGGTGCCGGCCAGCCCGAACCGGTGGGCTGACCGGAGCAGGTGGTCCGGCGACGAACCGCTCGCCGGACCACCTCCGACAGTCAGAGGGGATAGGTCCGGGCGACCGCCAGCATCTCCGAGCTGTGCGACCCGACGACGCCGACGGCCGGCGGCCGGGGGCGGAAGCCGGGCAACGCGTCCAACCCGTCACTGGCATCCATCGCCCGGAGCGACACCTGCCCGGTGATCGGGCGCAGGGTCAACACGACCTCGATGCCCTCCGCCGGCGGGGCGTGGAACACCAGCCCGAAGCCCCACTTCCCGGCGCGGGGCTCCACCGGCACCGACCGCCCCGCCACGTCGGCGCGCAGCACGGTGGCGGTCGACGTGTCGACGTGCAGGGTCGCGAGCCGGGACACCCGCTGCGGGGTGAGCCGCAGCCGCAGCGTGCGCTCGCCGCCCGTGGTGGCGTCGGCCACCACCTCCAGCTTCGGTGCGGGCAGGTTCGCCGACTGCGCCGGCCCGGCCCGCAACTCACCGTCGCCGAGCCCGGGGAAGTCGTCGCCGACGTCGGTGACCCCGTCCACATAGCCGTCCGTCCACGGCTGCGGGTCGCTCTCGTGGCTGAGCCAACGGGCCTGGCCGGTGCCGGCGTCCAGGGCGTACATCAGGTGGGTGGGAGCGGGGTGGGCGGCGTCGAAGCGGTCGACGCCCAGGCCGACCCCGGCGAGCACCACCGCCGCCACGGCGGCGGCGCCGGCCGGCAGCACCGCGAGCCGCCGGGCCCGCAGCGCCGGCAGACCACGCTGGCCGCCGGCCTGCGGGTGCAGCAGGTCGACCACCGGCAGGGCCACCAGGCCGAGCAGCACCGCGACCAGCGCGGCCACCCCGCCCATGGCCATCCCCAGCGCGGGGAAGAGCAGCACCACGGTGGGCAGCAGGATGACCACACCCACTGCCGCGGCGGCCGTCACCGCCACCACCGGCCACGGTCCGCTCTGCCGGGTACGCAGCGCGACGAGCCCGCCGAGGGCGCCGGCCAGCGCCGGCAGTGTGGTGAGGTACGCCCCACCCGGCACCGCCACGGCGAGCAGCACCCCGAGCACCGCCAGCCAGGCCAGCCCGCCGACGGCCAGCGCGGCCGGGCCGATCCGGCGGCGGGTCAGCGCGTACCAGGTGAACAGGATGGCGGTGGCGAGCGCCAGGACGGCCAACCGGTACCAGATCGGCCGGTACGGGTCGAGCAGCTCCGCGTACCCCGGTCGGATCGTGGTGATCGCCAGCCAGAGCAGTTGGGCGGCGACCGGCGCGGCGAGGATCGGCACCAGGGCCAGCGCGAAGCCGGCGGCCAGCCGGCCGGTGCTGGCCCGGCCGCTGCGGCGGATCAGCCAGCCCAGGGCGGCCACCAGTGCCACCGCGAGCAGGGCCAGCGGCAGGGTGAGCCAGCCGGGGTAGCGGACCAGCCCGCCGGGGACGGGAAAGTAGGTGGCGTCGTGCCCGGAGCGCAGGTCGGTCAGGTCCGTGCCGCCGAACTCCCGGGCGAGGCCCAAGGCGTTGTCCCCGTGCTGCTGGAGGCTGCCCCGGTCCATGGCGGCCGGGGTGTCCAACGGCGTGTGGTAGATCGCGCCTCCGTCGATGTACGCCGAGTTCAGCCCGACGAACTTCTGATCGAGAAAGGCGGTGAAGTCGGTGTCGTTGGGCAGCGCGCGGTAGATCTCCACAGCGAACGAGGTGCCGACCGGGTGTGGGGCGGCCCGGCCGAAGATGTCCACCAGCTTCGCGTTGTTCCGGGAGGTTTCGAACATGATCACCGGCCCGGTCGAGCCCCGCGCCTCCAGGTTGAGCACCACGCCGCCGTCGGCGGCCAGCGGGTGGCTGGCGGCGAACGCGGACGCGCCGCAGAGGCACGCCTCCTCGGCGTCGGTCAGCACGAAGACGATGTCGTTGCGCGGCCGGGGGCCGGTGGTCAGCGCGCGGGCCACCTCCAGGATCGTCGACGTGCCGGCCGCGTCGTCGTTGCCGCCCGGCCCGGTCTGCACCGAGTCGTAGTGGGCGACCAGGAAGACCCGGCCCGTCGAGTCGGTGCCCGGCATCCGAGCCACCACGTTGCGGACCCGGGCCAGCGTCGCCCCTCCCGCCGCCCCGCTGAGCTGGCCGGCCTCCGGCGCCACGGTGTCCTGCACCTCGGTCTCCAGGCCCAGCCCCCGCAACTGCTGCTCAAGGTGCGCGCGGACCTGCTCGTTGGCCGGGCTGCCGGCGACGTGCGACCGGGCGGCGATCACCTGGACGTCCTCGTACGCCCGGCCGGCGCTGAACGCGTCCGCCGGGGCGTCGGCCGACTTCGGGGCGGGGGTGCGCAGGTCGAGCAGACTGCCGGCGCCGACCGCGGCCAGCGCGACCAGAGCCGCCGCGGCGGCCACGAGCCGCCGGCGCGGTCGGGTCAACGCACGGTCGGCAGGGGGTACGCCCGGGACCGGACGGGGTGGCGTGCCCGTCGTGGCCGGGGTGGTGGATGCTCCCACGGGAACTCCTCGGGGGTGGTGGGGCCTGGGGTGGGATCATCCTGCCCGTCGGCGGTCGCGCAGGGGGATGGCCGGTACGTCAGGCGTCCATCAGCCGCCCGGTTTGTCCATGGCCGAGCAAGTGATGCGCCCCATCCCCGCCCGCGCCGGAGGCATCGTGTTGTGTGGGACCGTTGTCTAATACAGGATCAGCGGGGCACTCGGAAGGAGCCCGACATCACCAGCGAACTCCCGCGTCTCGCGGCGGTGACCCGGCCGCACCGGGGGGCCGGCTCGGCCGGTTCCCCAGTTGTGCCGTACCCGCACGGCGGCCTGGCGCGGCACGCCAACCTGCCGCCGGGTGAGCGGCTGCGCGTGCTGCTGGTGGAGGACGACGAGGGCGACGCCTTCCTGGTCGGTGAGCTGCTGGCCGAGACGAACTCGATGATCGACCTGCTGGTCGCCACCAGCCTGCGGGAGGCGCGGCAGCGGATCACCGACGTGGACTGCGTCCTGCTCGACCTGGGTCTGCCCGACGCCCAGGGCCTGGACGGGCTGCGCCAGGTGTTGGAGATGTCCAGCGGTGCCGCGGTCTGCGTGCTGACCGGCCGCACCGACGAGCACCTGGGCGTCGTGGCGGTCGCCGAGGGCGCCCAGGACTACCTGGTCAAGGGTCAGGTCGACGGGGTGCTGCTGACCCGGGCGCTGCGCTACGCCGTGGAGCGTAAGCGCGCCGACGAGAACGCCCGCCGGCTGCGCGAGGTCGAGCTGCGCCAGGCCGAGTCGGCCCGACTCGAACGCGGTCTGCTGCCCCAACCGCTGATGAACACCGACCAGGTGGCGGTGCACACCTTCTACCGGCCGGGCCGGCACGCCGCCCTGATCGGCGGGGACTTCTTCGACGTGGTGCAGACCCACCCCGACCGCCTCGACCTGATCGTCGGCGACGTCTGTGGGCACGGGGTGGACGAGGCCGCGCTCGGGGTCGAGCTGCGGGTGGCCTGGCGGGCCCTGGTGCTCGCCCGGGTGCCGGACGACGAGGTGCTGCCCGCCCTGGAGCAGGTGCTGATGAGTGAGCGCCGCCTCCAGGAGATCTTCGCGACGGTGGCCACCATCCGACTGGACCTGGACGCCAACCGGGCCACCGTCCGACTGGCCGGGCACCCGCCACCGCTGCTGCTCTCCGGCGGCCGGGTCGCCCCGGTGCCCGCGCCCGGCGGCCTGCTGCTGGGCGTACGGCCCCGCCGGCCGATCGCCTACGACCTGGAGTTCGACACCGATGACTGGTCCCTGTTGATGTACACCGACGGCCTGATCGAGGGGCGGGTGGGCGCCGGCAACGAACGGCTCGACGTGCCGGGCCTCAGTGGCCTGCTGGACGAGCCGGCGAACCGTACGGTGTCGCTGCCCGAGCTGCCGGCGTGGCTGGTCGGGCGGGCCGAGCGGCTCAACGGTGGTCCGCTCGCCGACGACGTGGCCATGCTGCTGGTCAGCCGGGGCGGTGGCCGGTGAGGCCGGTCATCGGTGGCTGGAGTCTCCGCCGCCGGGTAATCACCCTGCTCACCGTCGTGGGCTTTCTGCTGATCGGGCTGGCCGGCGCGGAAGCGGCGATGGCCGCCCGCAACCGCACCCAGATCGACGCGGTGCTGAACGAGACCGGCCCGTTGCGGGTGCAGTCCCAGGAACTGCTCAACGCGCTGCTCGACCAGGAGACGGCGATCCGCGGGTACGCGGTCAGCGGCGACCAGGACGACCTGAACCCCTACCGGGAAGGGCTCGCCCAGGAGCAGAGCGTCACCGCCTCGATGCGGAAGCTTCTCGACGACTATCCGGAGATCAGCCAGGAGCTGCGCACCGTCGAGGAGCGTGTCACGCAGTGGCGTCGGTCGGTCGCGGAGCCGGTGATCACCACCACCGAGCAGAGCGGCACCAGCGCCGGCCAGGCGTTGGTCACCGAATCCGCCCGGCAACAGTTCGACGGGGTGCGTTCGGCGGTGAACGATCTCCAGGAGGAGGTCCTGTCCGCCCGGGAGCAGACCGCCGCCAACGTGCGTACCAGCAGCAACGTGCTGGTCGTCCTGCTGATCGTGGCCGCCCTGGTGGTGGTCATCGCCGGTACGGTGCTGCTGCTCTCGCTGGACCGGATGGTGGTCCGGCCGCTGACCGGCCTCGCCACCCAGGTTCGCGAGGTCGCCGAAGGCGACTACCAGCACCGCATCGCCACCGTCGGCCCGCCGGAGTTCATCCAACTCGGCGAGGACGTGGACGCGATGCGGCAGAAGATCGCCGCCGACCTGGCCGAGGTGCGGGCCGCCCGCGAGCGCATCGAGTGGGTGAACAGTCAGCTTCAGAAGCAGGCCGAGGAGTTGACCCGCTCCAACCGGGATCTGGAGCAGTTCGCGTACGTGGCCTCGCACGACCTGCAGGAGCCGCTGCGGAAGGTCGCCAGCTTCTGCCAGCTGCTCCAGCGCCGTTACGCCGGGCAGCTCGACGAGCGGGCCGACCAGTACATCGCCTTCGCGGTGGACGGCGCGCAACGGATGCAGCGCCTGATCAACGACCTGCTCGCGTTCTCCCGGATCGGGCGGCTCACCACCGGCTTCGTCGAGGTCGACCTCAACAAGGTGATGGGCGACGTGGCCGGCCAGACCGAGGCCGCCCGGCAGTACGCGGACGCCGAGTTGACCTGGAGCGGGCTGCCGACGATCTCCGGTGAGGAACCGCTGCTCACCAACCTGCTGGCCAACCTGGTCAGCAACTCGATCAAGTTTCGCCGCCCGGACGTGCCGTCGAAGGTGCACGTCTCGGCGCGCCTGGTGGGTGCCGAGTGGGAGATCACCTGCCAGGACAACGGCATCGGGATCGAGCCGGAGTTCGCCGACAAGATCTTTGTGATCTTCCAGCGGCTGCACTCCAAGGACGCGTACCCGGGCACCGGCATCGGGTTGGCGATCGTCAAGAAGATCGTCGAGTACCACGGTGGCCGCGTCTGGGTGGACACCGACGTGCCGGAGGGCACCGCGATCCGATTCACCCTGCCGGCACTTCCCGAGGACGTCGCGGCGGCTGCCGCCGTCGACTCCGCGGGGGAGCCGACCGATGGTGACGCGACGCCCCCGACCGAGGCTCCGGCAGCGCTGGCGGAGCCGGCCGACGGCCCGGACCAGCCGGACCGGGCCGACCGGACGCTGGAAAGCGGTAGAACGGGTGACATGAGGGAGACGGTGGGATGACCGCGCCGGCGGATGGCAAGAGCCCGATCGAGGTCCTGCTCGTCGAGGACGACCCGGGTGACGTGCTGATGACCCAGGAGGCGTTCGAGGAGCACAAGCTGCGTAACCGGTTGACCGTCGTCTCCGACGGGGCCGAGGCGCTCGCCTACCTGCGCCGGGAAGGTCAGTACGCCGACGCGACGGCGCCCGACCTGATCCTGCTCGACCTCAACCTCCCCCGGCGGGACGGCCGGGAGGTGCTGGAAGAGATCAAGAAGGACCAGGACCTGCGCCGGATCCCGGTGGTGGTGCTCACCACCTCGCAGGCCGACGAGGACATTCTGCGTAGCTACCAACTGCACGCCAACGCCTACGTGACCAAGCCGGTGGACTTCGAGCGCTTCATCTCGGTGGTCCGTCAGATCGACGAGTTCTTCGTCAGCGTGGTCAAGTTGCCGCCGCGTGGCTGACACCCTGCTGGACGACGTCGGCGGCCTGCTCTGGGAGGCCGCCGACCAGGTCGTGCTGCCGCTGTTCCGCAAGCTCGACGACGACGACGTGTCGGAGAAGGCGCCCGGTGAGGTGGTCACCGTCGCCGACCGCCGGGCCGAGGAGCTGCTCTCGGCGGGGCTGCGCCGGCTGCGGCCGGGCTCGACGGTGGTCGGCGAGGAAGGTGTCGCCGACGATCCGGGTCTGCTGCGGCACCTGCGCGACAGCGGGGACGTCTGGCTGGTCGACCCGGTCGACGGGACCGCCAACTTCGCCGCCGGTCGCCGGCCGTTCGCACTGATGGTGTCGCTGCTGACCGACGGGCGACCGGCCGCCGGCTGGATCCTCGACCCGCTGGCCGGCACTCTCGCGGCCGGCCGGGCGGACGAGGGCACCCTGCTCAACGGTCGACCGGTGGACGGCGTCGGCTCGGTGCCGCCGCTCGGCGAACTCCGCGGCGCGGCGATGACCCGTTTCCTGCCGCCGGAGACCCGCGACCGGGTCCGCGCCGGCGGGCGGCGGCTCGGTGAGCTGCTACCCGGCCAGCACTGCGCCGGTCGGGAGTACCTGGACATCCTCACCGGCGAGCAGCAGTTCGTCCTCTTCTGGCGCACCCTGCCCTGGGACCACGGCCCGGGCACGCTGCTGGTCCGTGCCGCCGGAGGCGTCGCCCGCCGATTCGACGGCGTCGACTACCACCCCGCCGACGACGGCCGCGGTCTGCTCGTCGCCGCCAACGAGCAGGTCTGGGCCGACGTGCACGAGGCGCTCCTGCGCCCCTGATCCGCGCGCTGCGCGACCGCGCCGGAACGCTGCGTCGACATCGAGACAGCCTGAGGGTCAGCAGGCTGGTCACCCGCCCACGATCCGGTATCGTGACCGGCGGTCTCCGCCAGCGGACCGCCGACCGGCGTCTCCGTGGAGCGTCACATCGGGGGCCGGCGGTCGACGGAAGGACGCTTTCGTGCCCAGGTTCAGGGTCAGCCCGCGGCTCGGTCGCCGCGCACTGTTCGCCGTGCTCGCCGCCGTCGCGCTGGTGCTCGGTGGTGCCGCGGTGCCCGCGTACGCGGAGCCGGACGAGGGTGGCAGCAAGAAGCTGCGGGACGCGCTGGAGCTGACCGCCAAGGGCCACATCGAGGCCAAGGCCAAACTGGACAACTCCAAGCGTCGCCAGACCGCGCTGGCCGGCGAGCTGACGGCCCTCGAGGGTCGGCTGGTCGGGCTCACCGCCCAGGTGGGTGAGGTGGCCGCGCAGTCGTACCGCTTCGGTCGCTTGAACGCGGCGTCGATGCTGCTCAACACCGCCACGCCGGAGGCGTTCCTGCAACGCGCCAGCGACCTCGACCTGATGGCCCAGCGGGACGGCAAGCGGCTGCGTGACCTCACCGAGGCCCGGCAGCAGGCGCAGCAGGCCAAGGTGGCCATGGACGCCGAGGTCCGCGAGCAGCAGAAGCAACTCGCCGTGATGGCGAAGAAGAAGAAGGAAGCCGAGGAGGCGCTCGCCGAGGTCAGCTCCGGCGGCAGCAACGGTTTCAGTGGTGGCAGCTCCACCTCGGCGAAGCCGGCACCGCGTAACTCCGACGGGTCCTGGCCGTCGGAATCCTGCTCGGTGAAGGACCCGACCACCTCCGGGTGCATCACTCCGCGCACCCTCAACGCGCTCAAGCAGACCCAGGCGGCCGGCTACAAGCGGCACGTCTCCTGCAAGCGCAGTGGCGGCGGCGGCGAGCATCCGAAGGGCCGGGCCTGCGACTTCTCGGCCGCCACGAACGGCTTCGAGGACAAGAACGCGACCGGCGGCGACAAGGCGTACGGGGACAGCCTGGCCGCCTGGCACGTGCGCAACGCCGACCGGCTGGGCGTGCTCTACGTGATCTGGTACCGGCAGATCTGGCACCCCGGCACCGGGTGGCGCTCATACAGTGGAAGCGGCTCTCCGGCGGCGACCCACACGAACCATGTTCATCTCTCGATGTACTGACCCGAAGCACCAGCTTCGCTGCGTACCATCGCGACGATGAGCTCCCCACCGTCCGACGTAGCGGCCCTCCCCGCACCACCGGCCCAGCCCGTGCCGACCACCGGCCGGGCGTTGCCCAACGGCCTGGCCGCCTTTCTGGTCTTCTTCTCCAGCGGTGCCGTGTTGGTGCTGGAGACCGTCGCGCTGCGCCTGGTCGGCCCGTACGTCGGGGTGACCCTTCAGGTGACCAGCTCCGTGATCGGCATCGCGTTGGCCGCGATCGCCTACGGGGCGTGGTCCGGCGGCTGGCTGGCCGACCGGCGCAACCCGCGGGGCCTGCTGGCGCCGGCGTTGGTGTTGGCCGGCATCGCCACCGCGGTCACCCTGCCCGTCGTCCGGTACGCCGGTGAGGTGCTGCGCGGTGGTGCGGCCAGCGGCATCCTGCTGCTGGTCGCGTTGGCGGTGTTCGTGCCGGCCGCACTGTTGGCGGCGGTCACCCCGCTGGTCGTGAAACTCCAGCTCGCCGACCTGCGCCGCACCGGCCAGGTGGTCGGCCGGCTCTCCGGGATCGGCACCCTGGGCGGCATCACCGCCACCCTGGGCACCGGGTTCGTGCTGGTCGCCGCGCTGCGCAGCACCGTCATCCTGCTCGCCCTGGCGATCTCGCTCGGGCTGGTCGGTCTCGGTCTCGGCTGGTATCTGCGCCGGCAGGAGCCCACCGAGCTGCCCGGTCCGGCCCGGGTCCGCGCCGCGCTGGCCGTGCTCGGTCTGGCCGGGGCGGGGCTGAGCACCGTGGCGCCCAACCCGTGCGACATCGAGACGGCGTACCACTGCGCCCGGGTCACCGCGGACCCCGCTCGGCCCAGCGGGCGGACGCTGCTGCTCAACTCCGCCCAGCACTCGTACGTGGACCTCGCCGACCCGAAGCACCTGGAGTACGCGTACACGAAGTGGATCGGCGCGGTCGGTGACGTCGCCGCGCCGGCCGGTCAGCGCCTGGACGCGCTGCACCTGGGCGGCGGCGGGTTCACGGTGCCGCGCTACCTGACCGCGACCCGACCGGGCACCGACAACCTGGTGTTCGAGATCGACGGCGGGCTGGTCGAGCTGGGTGAGCAGGAGCTGGGCGTACGGTCGGGGCCGGACCTGCGGGCGGTGGTGGGTGACGCCCGGATGCTGGTTGCCGGCGAGCCGACCGACAGCCGTGACCTGGTGGTCGGCGACGCGTTCGGGCACCTGGTGGTGCCCTGGCACCTGGCCACCCGGGAGATGGCCGCCGACGTCCGGCGGGTGACCCGCCCCGGCGGCGTCTACGTGCAGAACGTCATCGACTACCCGCCGCTGCGGTTCATCCGCGCCGAGTTGGCCACGGTGGCCGCCGAGTTCGGGCACGTCGCGGTGATCGCGCCCCCGGAGGCGCTCGCCGAGGAGCAGGGCTCCAACTTCCTCATCGTCGGCTCCGACGCGCCGTTGCCGCTGGAGGCCGTCCGGGCCCGGCTGGCCGAGGTGGACCCGAAGGTCAGCCTGCTGTCCGGTGCGGCGCTGACGGACTTCGTCGGTCCGGCGATGGTGTTGACCGACGACTACGCCCCGGTGGACCAACTGCTGGCCACCGCCTGATCGGGTGACAATCCTGACCGATTCCGATACTCCAGGTGTAGGCGGGCCGTTCCTGGGCAACATCGCTCACCATGGGCGGTGGGGACCGGAACGGCGCGCAGTTGCTCGATGAGCGGTACCGGCTGATCGAGCAACTCGGCGCGGGCGGCATGTCGGTGGTCTGGCGTGGCTACGACGAGGTGCTCGGTCGCCAGGTCGCGGTGAAGGTGTTGGCTTCCCGGCTGGCCAGCGACCGGGCCTTCCGCCACCGCATCCGGATCGAGGCGCAGGCCGCCGCGCGGCTCTGCCACCCCAACATCACCAACGTGTACGACTACGGCGAGTCCGAGCAGGTCGGCCTTACCGTGCCGTACGTGGTGATGGAGCTGGTCGACGGCGCTTCGCTGGCCAGCCGGCTGGGTCGGGAGAGCCAACTGCCGTGGCGGGAGGCGGTGACCATCGGCGCCGAGGTCAGCTCCGCGCTGGCCACCGCGCACGCTCGCGGAGTGGTGCACCGTGACGTCACCCCGGGCAACGTCATGCTCACCTCGACCGGTGTCAAGGTGGTCGACTTCGGCATCTCCGCGCTCGTCGGGGAGAGCGAGAAGGGCCCGGACGGCGCGCTGTTGGGCACTCCCGCGTACCTCGCCCCGGAGCGGCTGGACAACGGCCAGGTCTCCCCGGCCACCGACGTGTACGCCGTCGGGCTGCTGCTCTACCGGATGCTCTCCGGTCGACTGCCGTGGCAGGCCAGTACGACCACCCAGATGCTGCGCGCCCACATGTACAACGATCCGGAGCCGATGCCCACCGTCCCGGGGCTGCCCGACGGGGTGGCCGAACTGGTCGGACGCTGCCTGGCCAAGCGACCCGCGGACCGGCCGGTCACCGCCGAGCTGACCCGGACGCTCGCCGAGGCGGCCGGCATGCTCGCGGCGGTGCCGGTCTCCCCGGCCGCCGGGCCGCTGGACGCGGCGATGCTCGGCAGTGCGCGTACCACCATCCTGCCCTGGTCGGCGGCGACCGACGCGTTGCCGCTGTCGCGGACCCGCAACCGGCGGACGCAGCAGCGGGTGACCCGGCGTAGGCGGGTGGAGGCCGGCGTGGCCGCCGTCGGGCTGATCGCGGTCACCGGGGCGATGTGGGGGTTCACCTCGCGCAGCCCGGCCAGCGGAGGGGACAGGCCGACGACCGAGGCTCGGATGGGTCTGCCGACGGCGGCGCCCTGCGAGGTGGCGTACGCGTTGCGCACCGACTCCGGCACCGACTTCTCCGCCGAGCTGACCCTGACCAACACCGGTGGCCGTGAGCTGCGGGACTGGGCGATGAGCTTCACCTTCCCCGGGCAGCAGAAGGTGACGAAGGCGGAGCCCGCGCCGGTGCAGCAGCAGGGGAGCACGGTGCTGATCCGACCGGCGGCCCAGCGCACCACGCTGGCCCCCGGTGCGGTCGAGAAGGTGACCCTCACGGGCAAGTACAGCGGGGCGAACCAGTTGCCTGTCGAGTTCCGACTCGGCGAGGCGGCCTGCGGGGTTCGGGTTTCCGGCGTCGCCGGCAGCGTGCCGTCCACGGCCCCGCCGGCCAAGGCCGCCACGGTGAAGGCCCCGCCGAAGAAGACGACGGCACGCGGCGGCTCCGGCGCGGGTGGCGGCGCGTCGAAGGCCAAGCCGCCGAAGCCTGCGAAGGCCCCGCCGAAGCCCGCGAAGCCCGCGAAGGCCGCCGGTGGTGGTCCGGGAAAAGTGTGAAGGTGACCAAGGGGCCGCGTGGTCACCGGAAATGAGCAGGCCACGATAGGGGCGTGGCTGGTCAGCGCATCCCCGCGAACCGCTGCACCTGGTCGATCCCACCTTCCACGATGAGCACCCCGCCTTGGGGGAGCGTGGTGTCGTCGGAGGTGTACCGGAAGCGTTCGCCGGGCAGCTTGGCGCCGACCACGCGTACCCCGAAGCGCTCCTCCGGTCTCAGGTCGAGCAGGGTGCGCCCGACCAGGGACTCCGGCACCCGGACGGTGGCGATGGCGAAATCGTCGTCGAACTCGATGAAGTCGAGCAAGCGGCTGACGATCAGGTGCGCGACCCGGTCCCCGGTCTCCGCCTCCGGGAAGATCACGTGGTGCGCGCCCACCGACGCCAGGATCTTCGCGTGCTTCTGCGAGGTGGCCCGCGCCCAGATCTCGGGTACGCCCAGCTCGACCAGCGCCAACACGGTGAGCACACTCGCCTCCACCGAAGCCCCGATGGCCACCACCGCCCGCCCGAAGGTGGTGATGCCCAGCTGCCGCAGCGCCCCCTCCTCGGTCGCGTCGGCCTGAACCACCCGGTCGAGCTGCGCCGACCACCGCTGCACCTTCTCCGGGCTACGGTCGATCGCCAACACCTCGCGGTCCATCCGGGTCAGCGACCCGGCCAGGTGGCAACCGAATCGACCCAGCCCGATCACCACGATGCCGCGGCTGTCCGCCCGTCTAGCCGACACCTCGGCCCTCCCTGCTTCCAATGGCGTGTCGCCGTTGTGCGAGCTGGCCGACACCTCCGGACCACGCCCTAGCCGACAATGGGTTGCTCCTGGGGGTAGCGGTAGAGCCGGCGTCGGGTGTTCAGGGCGATCGCCGACCCGAGGGTGAGCGTCCCGACGCGGCCGATGAACATCAGCACGGTCAGCGCCAGTTGGCCGCCGGCCGGCAGTTCGGCGGCCAGACCGATGGTCAGACCGGTGGTGCTGAACGCCGAGGTGATCTCGAACAGGGCCGCGACGAAGCGGACGCCCTCGGTGAGCAGCAGCAACAGCATGGTTCCGGCCATCACCAACGCGACGCTGAGCAGCGCCACGGTGATCGCCTGCCGCTGGCTCGCGGTGGCCACCCGCCGGTGCCCGATCGTCACGTCGGGCTCACCGCGCAGCTCCGCCCAGATGGTGAACGCCAGCAGGAAGAACGTGGAGACCTTGATGCCACCGGCCGTGCTGGCGCTGCCGCCGCCGATGAACATCAGCACGATCAGCAGGGGATAGCTCTCCTCCTGGAGAGCGGTGATGTCCAGGACGCTGAAGCCGCCGGTCCGGCTCAGCGCGATCTGGGTGAACGACGCGAGGATCTTCCCGGGTACGTCGTACTGGCCGATCGTGCTCGCGTTGGTCCACTCTGCGGCGAGCAGGCCACCGAAGCCGAGCAGCAGCAGCACCGCGCTGCCCCAGATGGTCAGCTTCGTCGCCACCGCCCAGCGGATCGGCTGCCGCCATTCGCGGACCGCCTCGAAGAGGGCGGGAAAGCCCAGACCGCCGATGATCGCGCCGATCGCCAGGGGCAGCGACACCCACGGGTCGCGGCTGAAGGCCAGCAGGCCATCGGTGTAGAGCGCGAAGCCACCGTTGTTGAACGCCTGCACGGCGTGGAAGACACCCGACCAGAGGGCTTCGGAGAACGAGTAGTCGTAGGTCAGCCAGAGTCGACCGGTGACCAGCGCTGTCATCACCGCCTCGCAGGCGAAGACGGTCAGCGCGATCCGGCGGAGCAACCGGCCCACGTCACCGAGGCCGAACTCCGCCGTCTCGGCCTGCACCAGCAACCGGTTGCGCAGTCCGAGCTGACTGGAGACCACCAGGATGACCAACGCGGCGACGGTGAGGATGCCGAGGCCGCCGAGCTGGGTGAGCAGAGTGATCACCAGCAGGCCCCAGCCGGACCAGTAGTTCGGCGTGTCGGTGATGGCCATGCCGGTGACCGACACGGCCGAGGTGGCGGTGAAGAGCGCTGTGACCACGGGTGGGCGTACGTGTTCGGCGGTCGCCCAGCGCGCCATGAGCAACCCGGTACCGAGCAGGATCGGCACCAGGAACGCGAACGGCACCAGCCGCACGGGATTGCGGAAGAACCGGTGCACCAGACAATCTTCCTGTCCTCCCGCTTCCCTGGAGTGGGAACGGGCATTCCGGAGATTCATCTGCCGGCCAGCCATCGACCAACTCCTGGCAAATCACGGGCGGTCTGCTTACCCGGACCATCGATGACAGGAGACGGCGTTGCGACGTACCCTCTCGACCCTCGGCGTGGCCAGCGCTCTGCTCGCCGCCGCCGTGGCGCTGCCGACAGTGGCCGCGGCCGAACCAACGGCCGACGCGGACCGCTCCCGGGCCAACGACCGACCAATAGTGATCGGTCACCGTGGTGCCAGCGGCTACCGGCCGGAGCACACGCTGGAGGCATACCGGTTGGCGATCCGGATGGGCGCCGACTACATCGAGCCGGACCTGGTCTCCACCTCCGACGGCGTGCTGGTCGCCCGGCACGAGAACGAGATCTCCGGCACCACCGACGTGTCGACCCGCACGGAGTTCGCGGCCCGTAAGGCGACGAAGACCATCGACGGTGTCGCGGTGACCGGGTGGTTCACCGAGGACTTCACCCTCGCCGAGCTGAAGATGCTGCGGGCCAAGGAGCGGCTGCCGCAGGTACGCGTGGCGAACACCACCTTCGACGGCCGCTTCGAGGTGCCCACCCTCCAGGAAGTCATCGACCTGGCCCGGACCGAGGGGCGGGCACGGGGCCGCACCATCGGAATCTACCCGGAGACCAAGCACCCGAGCTACTTCGCATCGATCGAACTGCCCTTGGAGGAGCCGCTGCTGCGGGTGCTGCGGCAGAACAAGTTGGACCGGAAGAACTCGCCGGTCTTCATCCAGTCGTTCGAGACGGCCAACCTGCGACGCCTGAGCCGGCTCACCGACGTGAAGCTGGTCCAACTGCTCGACGCGACCGGTCGCCCGTACGACTTCACCGCCGCCGGCGACGCCCGCACCTACCAGGATCTGGTCACGCCGGCCGGGCTGAGGTGGATCGCCGGGTACGCCGACGGCATCGGCGCGAACAAGAACCTGATCGTTCCCCGGAACGCTGCCGGCGCCCTGCTCGCCCCCACCAACGTCGTACGCGACGCGCACCGGGAGCGCCTGCTCGTGCACTCCTGGACGTTCCGGGCCGAGAACCAGTTCCTCCCGGCGGACTTCCGGATCGGCGCCGACCCGAACGCACGCGGCGACATCACCGCCGAGTACGAGCTCTTCCTCGGCCTGGGTCTCGACGGGGTCTTCAGCGACCACCCGGACACCGCAGTCGCGGCCCTCGCCGGCCGCTGATCCACTCCGCGCCTCCCCGGGAGTTCCCCACCGAGCTGACCTCGGCCCGGAGCTGATCCGCTCCGGGTCGACCACCGGGCCGACACGCCCGGCCCACACGCTGGCCCGTCGTCCGCCACCCGGGCGACGGGCCAGCTCCGTGCCCGCCCGCCTGAAGGTGCCGCCTGCGGGGTGCGGGCATCACCTCCCGACGCTATGGAGCTGATGCCGCAAACGAATCGCACCCGCCCCCGTCCGCCCCAGTCCGCCCGCGCTGGCCCTGAACAAGGGGCTCCCTGGTCGAGCACCGCAGGTGGAGCGGGAAGATCGCGCCGATCTTGCGGTTTCGGTTGTCGACATGGGCGGAATGCAGCTTATGTCGGGACAGGAAGTGCAAGATCGCGGAGCAGGGACAGCGCGGCGCGGGCGATCATGGAGTGTGGTGCCGGGCTTGGTAGTTCGGGGGCGTTTTGTTGCCCACCACAAGTGCATGATCGGCGAGGTGGCAACTGCGGCGATCTTCGCCCGCTCGGCCTGCGGGGGCGCGCTCGGGCGGCGTTACCGGTCGGGCTGAGCGCTGGTTCCTCGTCGACGTCGATCGGGCGGAGACGACGGTGTCCGAGGAGGACGCTCAGCGCGTACGTCATCGGGTCTCTTGTGACAGCCTGCTCGACGATCGGCGGCGCCGCTCGCGTGCGGCTGCCCACCACGGGCCCTGCGGCTGACCGAACCGGGCGAATGGCGCGGGACGACACACGGCTCGGGTGGTCCGTGGCGGTTCGGGCCATCGAGGGCAGGGGCTCCCGACTGCTAGTGGGGCCCGTTGTAACCTCCGGCCACCTCATTCCTGTTACTTGTGTGTTTCCGCCACATAGCTCGTGGGTGACGTCACTTCTAGCGTGAGCCGTCACGAAGAAGTTCTCTCCCTCTGAGTCCTCATGTGGAGTCGCAATGACGGTCCGGACGACGCGGCGGGCGTTCCTCTCCGCCGCCACGATGATGGCCGCGGCGTTGGCCGCCACGGCCTGTGGCAGCCCGCAGGACACCGCCACCGGCGGCGGCGACAGTGCCGCGCCGGTCAAGGTCGGCCTGGTGTACTCCCAGTCGGGAGCCCTGGCCAGTTACGGCAAGCAGTACATCGAGGGGTTCAAGGCGGGGCTGGACTTCGCCACCCAGGGCACCGGCAAGGTCGGTGACCGGAAGATCGAGCTGACCGAGGTCGACGACGCGGGCGATCCGGCCAAGGCGGTCTCCGCGGCGAAGGACCTGATCGGCAAGGGCACGAAGATCATCGCTGGCTCCACCGCCTCCGGTGTGGCGCTCCAGGTGGCGCCGATCGCGGCGCAGAACAAGGTGCTGTTCATCTCCGGCCCGGCCGCCACGGACGCGGTGACCGGCGCGAACAAGTACACCTTCCGCTCCGGTCGGCAGTCGTACCAGGACGTGGTGACCGCCAAGTCCTTCATCGGCGACCCCACCGGCAAGAAGGTGGTGGTCTTCGCCCAGGACGGCGCGTTCGGTGACGCCAACGAGGCCGCCGTCAAGGCCGTCATCGGCAGCGCGGGCGCGACGGTGAGCAGCGTCCGGGCCCCGGCCAGTGCCACCGAGTTCACCCCGTTCGCCAGCCAGATCAAGGCCGCCAAGCCGGACCTGCTCTTCGTGGCGTGGGCGGGCACGACCGCCCCGGCCATGTGGCAGACCCTCGACCAGCAGGGCGTCCTCTCGTCCACCACTGTCGTCACCGGCCTGGACATCCGCGCCTCGTGGCCGACCTTCGGTGCGGCCGGCGCGAAGATCTCCTTCCTGTCGCACTACTTCGACGGTGCCAGCGACACCGAGGCCAGCAAGGCGTTGAAGGCCAAGGTCAACACCATCGACCTGTTCCACCCGGACGGCTTCGCCGCCGCGCAGATGGTGGTTCGGGCCGCGCAGGAGGGTGGGGACGACGTCGACAAGATGGTCACCGCCCTGGAGGGGTGGAGCTTCGACGGGGTCAAGGGCAAGATGACCATCCGGGCCGCCGACCACGCGCTGCTCCAGCCGATGTTCCAGGCCAAGCTGGCCGGCAGCGGCACCGCGTTCACGGCGACCGCGCAGAAGAGCCTCACCGGTGACGAGACCGCGCCGCCGGCCGTGGCCATGAAGGGCTGACCATGCTCGCCACCCGCGGTCTGACCTGGCGGATCGGTGAGGTCGCCATCGTCGACAGCGTCTACCTCGACCTGGCGCCCGGGGAGTTCCTGGGCGTCATCGGGCCGAACGGCGCCGGTAAGACCTCACTGTTCAACCTGATCACCGGCCTGCGCCGGGCCACCGAGGGCCGGGTCGTTCTCGATGGGCAGGACATCGGGGCGCTTCCGCCGCACCGGCGGGCCCGCCTCGGCCTGGGCCGTACCTTCCAGGCGTCCTCGATCTTCGGCTCGCTGAGCGTGCGGGAGAACGTCCGGCTCGCCGTGCAGGCGCACCGCGGGGGCTCGATGGCACTGTGGCGGCGGGCGGCGGCCGACCGGGAGGTCGCCGTCGCCGCCGACGCGGCGCTCGACCGGGTCGGCCTCGCCCACCGGGGTACGGCCCTCGCCCGCACCCTGGCCCACGGCGAAAAGCGGAAGCTGGAGATCGCCCTGCTGCTCGCCGGTGAACCGCGGGTGATGCTGCTGGACGAGCCGATGGCCGGGGTCAGCGCCGAGGACGTGCCGGAGCTGGTCGCCGTCATCAAGTCGTTGACCGGCGACAGTGGCCGGGCGGTGCTGATGGTCGAACACCACATGGACGTCATCCTGGAACTGGCCGACCGCATCGCCGTCATGCACCACGGTGCACTGCTGGCCTGCGACACCCCGGAGACGGTGATGGCCAACCCCACGGTGCAAGAGGCATACCTGGGGGAGTCGCTGTGATAAGTGAACCGATCCTCAGTGTGGAGGACCTGTCGGTCCGGATCTCCGGGCTGCACATCCTCCAGGGGGTGTCCTTCACCGTCGCCCCGACCGGTGTGACGGTGCTGCTCGGTCGCAACGGCGTCGGCAAGACCACCACGCTGCGCGCGATCGTCGGCCTCACCCCGCCCGCCGGGGAGGTCCGCGGCACCATCCGGATGGGCGCGCAGAGTCTGCTGACCCGGCCGACGCACCGGCTGGTCCGCGGTGGGCTCGGCTACGTGCCCGAGGACCGCTGCGTGTTCGCCGGGCTCACCGTCGCGGAGAACCTGCGGCTCGCCGAGCGGCGCGGCACCACCCCGGCGTACGACAAGGTCTTCGCGCTCTTTCCCGAGCTGGACCGGCGCGGACGGCAACGGGCCGGTTCGCTCTCCGGCGGGCAGCAGCAGATGCTCGCCATCGGTCGGGTGCTGCTGAACGACAACCGGCTGCTGCTCGTCGACGAGCCGACCAAGGGGTTGGCGCCGAAGGTGGTGACCGAGGTGGCCGAGGTGTTGGAACGGGTCGCGGAGTCGGTGCCGGTGCTGCTGGTCGAGCAGAACCTCGCCGTCGTACGCCGACTGGCCCGCGACGCGGTCGTGCTGGCCGCCGGCAAGGTGGCCTGGACCGGCGACGCCCACGAGTTGCTGTTGGAGACCGCGTTGACGAAGTCGCTGCTCGGTGTCGGCTCGGCGGAGGTGTCCGCGCCGAGCGCGAGGAGTGAGCTTGCGAGCCCCGCAGTCGCGAGGGAGGACCAGCACTGATGGGCACCGTGATCCTGTTGGCGTTGACCGGGCTCGGCCTGGCGGCGCTGTACTTCCTGGTCGCCTCCGGCCTGTCCCTGGTCTTCGGTCTGGCCGACGTGCTCAACTTCGCGCACGGGCTGTTCCTCGGCGTGGGCGCGTACGGCACCTGGTGGGCGGCGGGCAACCTGCCGGGCGCCGGCCCGGACGGGTTCGGCTTCGTGGTCGCTGTCGCCTTCGGGGTGGCCGCCGGCACACTGGTCGCGATCCTGGTCGAGCTGGTGCTGATCCGCCCGCTGTACTCCCGCACCATCGAGCAGGTGCTGGTCACCGTCGGGTTGTCGCTGGCCGGGGTGGCGTTGCTCCAGGCCACCTGGGGTGCGGATGCCCGGCCGTTCCCGCGCCCGGACTGGACCCGGCAGGTGACCGGGATCCTCGGCGCGCAGGTGCCCAACGGTGGTCTGCTGCTGATCATCGCGGCGGTGCTGGTGCTCGGCGCGATCCTGGCGTTCCTGCGGTGGACCCGGTACGGCCTGGTGATCCGGGCCGGGGTGGAGAACCGGGAGATGGTGACCGCGCTGGGCATCGACGTCCGCAAGGCGTTCACGCTGGTGTTCGCGATCGGTGGGGCGGCTGCGGCGCTCGCCGGTGCGCTCGGCGGGGTCTACTTCGGCACCGTCTCGCCCGGGCAGGGCGGCTCGCTGCTGATCTTCGCGTTCATCGTGGTGGTGATCGGCGGAATGGGCTCGGTCGTCGGCTCCGCGTACGCGGCGGTCGTGGTCGGGCTGGTGCAGCAGTTCGTCAACTACTACGGCACATCCGGGCTGGGCGACATCTGCGTGGTCGGGCTGCTGGCCGTGGTGCTGCTGCTGCGCCCGCAGGGCATCGCCGGAAAGGTGGCAACGGCATGACGGTGATCGACGCTCCTCCCGCGCAGGTGCCCGACGAGTTGACCCCGCAGCGGGGGCGGTGGCACCGGGTCCGCCCGTTCCTGCCGCTGGTGGCGCTTGTCGTGCTGGCGATCCTGCCGTACTCGACGATCTCCCTGCCGGGGATCTTCGAGGGGCCGGTCAACTCACCCGGCACCCTGCAGATTCTCGCCATCTGCCTGATCTTCGGTGGGCTGGCGGCCGGGTACGACCTGCTCTTCGGCCGGACCGGGATGCTCTCCTTCGGGCACGCGCTGTACTTCGCCGCCGGTGTCTACGGCACCGACATCCTGGTCACCCGGGCCGGTCTGCCGCTGTGGCAGGCGGCGCTGCTGACCGTCACCGGCGGCACCATCCTCGCCGCTCTGCTCGGCGCGGTGGCGCTGCGTACCGTGGGCATCGCGTTCGCCATGGTCACGTTGGCCTTCGCCCAGGTGGGCGCGATCCTGGTGGCCCGGGACTTCGGCGGGCTCACCGGTGGTGAGGAGGGCCTGCCGCTGGACGTGTCCGGGCTGCCCGCCGGCCTGGTCGGGGTGACGAACACGGTCAACCTGTACTGGTTGGCGCTGGCGTACCTGACGCTGGTGGTCTTCGTGGTGCACCGGGTGAGCGGCTCACCGACCGGTCGGGTGCTCGCCGGGCTGCGCGACGACGAGCGGCGGATCGGCGTGCTCGGGCTGGACCCGTACCGCTACAAGCTGGTGGCGTTCACCCTGGCCGGCGGGTTGGCGTCGGCGGGCGGGGTGGTCTACGTCCTGATCGTCGGCGGCGCGTCGCCGCACATCACGTCCTCCGAGCTGACCCTGTCGCTGCTGGTCATGGTGGTGCTCGGCGGGCCGGGCACCCGCTGGGGTCCGGTGCTCGGTGGTGTCCTCTACATGTACCTGGACCACCGGCTCACCGCCTTCGGCACGAGCGACGCGGTAGACAACCTGCCGGCCGTGCTCAGCCGCCCACTGAGCCAGCCCCTGTTCGTCCTGGGCACCGTATTCATCCTGGCCGTCTACTTCTTCCCCGGCGGCCTAACGAGCCTCGCCCCCCGCCTCTCCCACCTGACCAAAGCCCTCCGCCCCCGCCGTTAAGCGTTGATCAAGGGGTTTGCGTCAGAATCCGACCGGATGGTGACGCAAACCTCTTGATCAACAGGGGTGTGACGGGCGGCGCTGGTAGAAATGCCGGGTGGAGACAGCAGAGCGGGCAGCGGTACGTGAACGGGCCGAGGCGGTGCTGCGCCGGCTGGCCGGTGACCACGCCCGGCTGCGCGAGGATCAGTGGCGCGCGATCGAGGCGCTGGTCGTCGACCGGCGGCGCGTGCTCTGCGTCCAGCGCACCGGTTGGGGCAAGTCGGCTGTCTACTTCGTGGCCACCGCCCTGCTGCGGGAACGGGGGGAGCACGGCCCGACGGTCATCGTCTCGCCGCTGCTGGCGTTGATGCGCAACCAGGTCGAGGCCGCCGCGCGCGCCGGCATCCGGGCCCGCACGATCAACTCGGCGAACCTCGACGAGTGGGACGAGATCACCGCCGAGATCCAGACCGGCGCGGTGGACGTGCTGCTGATCAGCCCGGAACGGCTCAACAACCCGGATTTCCGCGACGGCGTGCTGCCGAAGTTGGCCGCCACCACCGGCCTGCTGGTCGTCGACGAGGCGCACTGCGTCTCCGACTGGGGGCACGACTTCCGACCGGACTACCGGCGGCTGCGGACGTTCCTCGCCGAGCTGCCCGAGCGCACCCCCGTGCTGGCGACCACCGCCACCGCCAACGCCCGGGTCACCCAGGACGTCGCCGAGCAGCTGGGCGACGCCCTCATCCTGCGCGGCACCCTGGACCGCGAGTCGCTGCGCCTCGGGGTGCTCGACCTGCCCAGCCCGGCGCACCGGCTGGCCTGGCTCGCCGACCACCTGGACCAGCTGCCCGGCTCGGGCATCGTCTACACGCTGACCGTGGCGGCAGCGGGGGAGACCGCCGAGTTCCTGCGCTCCCGGGGCTACCCGGTCGCCTCGTACAGCGGGCAGTCCGACGACGCCGACCGGCGCGCCGCCGAACAGGACCTGCTCGACAACAAGATCAAGGCGTTGGTCGCCACCAGCGCCCTCGGCATGGGCTTCGACAAACCCGACCTGGGCTTCGTCGTCCACCTCGGCGCGCCGCCCTCGCCGATCGCGTACTACCAGCAGGTCGGCCGCGCGGGTCGCGCCGTCGAGCATGCCGAGGTGCTGCTGCTGCCCGGCGTCGAGGACGCCGCGATCTGGCGGTACTTCGCCTCGCTGGCGTTCCCACCGGAGCAGCAGGTCCGGGCCGTGCTGGCCGCCCTGCACACCGACCGCCCGCTCTCCACCCAGGCCCTCGAACCCCTCGTCGACCTGCGCCGGGCCCGGTTGGAGCTGATGCTCAAGGTGCTCGACGTGGACGGCGCGGTCCGCCGGGTGCGCGGTGGTTGGCTCGCCACCGGCGAGCCGTGGGTCTACGACGAGGCCCGGTTGCGCCGCGTCGCCGAGGCGCGCACCGTCGAGCAACAGGCCATGCGGGAGTACGCGACGACGTCCGACTGCCGGATGCGGTACCTACGGGAACGCCTGGACGACACCGAGGCGGTCGACTGCGGCCGATGCGACAGGTGCGCCGACCCACTCTTCGCCGCGGACGTGTCGACGGCAGCGCTCGCCGCCGCGCAGACCTTCCTGGGTCGACCCGGCGTGGAGATCGCCCCGAAGAAGCTCTGGCCGACCGGGCTCGACGCGGTGGGCGTACCCCTCAAGGGCCGCATCGCCCCCGCGGAGCAGGCGCTGCCGGGCCGGGCCGTCGGGCGCCTCTCCGACCTGGGTTGGGGTGGCCGGCTGCGTGCCCTCGTCGGCCCGGACGCGCCGGATGCTCCGGTGCCCGACGACGTGGCCGGCGCGGTCGTGGAGGTGCTGAAGGCGTGGGCGCACGGCGACGACCCGTGGCCCCGCCGGCCGGTGGCGGTGGTCGCGGTCGGTTCCCGGCGGCGGCCCCGGCTGCTCGGCTCGCTGGCCGAGCGGATCGCCACAGTGGGCCGGCTGCCGCTGCTCGGTGAGGTCACCGCGGCCGGTCCCGACGGCCCCGCCGGGCCGCGCGGCAACAGCGCCCAACGGGTACGCGCGCTGCACGACGCCTTCACCGTGCCGGCCGACCTGTCCGACGCCCTGGCCGGGCTGGACGGCCCGGTGCTGCTCGTCGACGACCTGATCGACTCGGGCTGGACGATGACGCTGGTGGCCCGGGCCCTGCGTCGCGCCGGCGCGACCGACGTGCTCCCGCTCGCCCTCGCCGTAGCCGGCTGACCCGCAGCCCGCACGTCGGTCGCGAGGCCAGTCCTCGGCGATGGTCCGGTCTGCGCCGTGGTCCGTGCCCGCCGGGCGCTGCGGCGTGATCCGCGCCGTGGTCGGTGCCTGTTCGGGGCGTTGCCGGGCGCTGTGGTGTGGTCGGTGCCGTGCTCGGGGCGTTGCCGGGCGATGTGGCGCGGTCCGCGCCGTGGTCGGTGCCGTGGTCGGGGTGTTGCCGGGCGCTGCGGCGCGATCCGCGCCGCTCGGGGTGGGAAAGTTCCCGGGCGGTGTCGAGTGCGACGGTCGCCACGCTGTCCGGGCGTCGGCCTGACCCGGCGGGGCGCGGCGGTACCGTGGTCGGCATGACCGACCGGCAGCCCTTCACCCGTGCGCGCACCGTCGCGGGCAGGACCGCTGGCGGCGAGGCCAGCCAGGCGCTGGGCGTCGGTCGTGGCTGACCAGGGCTCCGCCGAGCCGGACCGGAGCACCCTCCGGCTGGCGTTGGTGGTCGGCGGGCTGGTGCTGGCGGTGCTGCTCGGCTTCGGCCTCGGCCGGCTGAACGCCAACGGTGCCGCCACCGGCAGCCCGTCGTTGGCCGCCGAGCACACCGACCCACCGGGCGTCGCGCCGCACAACCACGGCAGTGCCACCGCCGCCGATCAGGGCGCGGCCGTCGAGCCGGGCGGTCTCGCGGTCAGCTCGGCCGGGTTCACCCTGGCGCCCCTGGCCACCGAGTTCGCGGCGGGTCGCCCCGGTCAGCTCCGCTTCCAGGTGCGCGACGCGCAGCGCCGGCCGATCACCCGGTTCGCCATCGTGCACGACAAGCCGATGCACCTGATCGTCGTCCGGCGGGACCTGACCGGTTACCAGCACCTGCACCCGAGCATGGCGGCGGACGGCACGTGGTCGGTGCCGTTGACCCTCGCGCAGCCCGGCCTCTGGCGCGCGTACGCCGATTTCACGGTGGTCGCGGACAGCGGCGCGCAGACCGCCGTGACCCTCGGCGCGGACCTGGTGGCCCCCGGCGACTACCGACCCCGTCCCCTGCCGGGGCCGGCCACCTCGACGACCGTGGACGGCTTCACCGTCGGCTACCAGGGCACCGCGCAGGCCGGGGCGACAGTGCCGCTGACCTTCCGGGTGGACGGCGCTGATGGCGCAGCGAAGTTGGAGCGGTACCTCGGGGCGTACGGGCACCTGGTGGCGTTGCGCGAGGGCGACCTCGGCTATCTGCACGTGCACCCGGAGACCGAGTTGGTGGACGGTCAGATCAAGTTCTGGTTGACCACCCCGGGCCCGGGTCGCTACCGCCTCTACCTCGACTTCCAGGTGGACGCGGAAGTCCGAACGGCCGAGTTCACCCTGACCGTCCCCTAGCCCTGCCCCCCGGGGCCCACCCCCCCGGCCCACTCCCAGGAGAGCTCGTCGTACGGGTGGACCCCCTCGGTCGTCCACACCCGCTCGATCTTCAGCCCCGCGCCTGCCTTGTTTCGTGAACGGCT
>NZ_JBEYSY010000011.1:0-292752 GCF_040704315.1 Micromonospora sp. NPDC047644 | reverse complement strand
CGCCGACCGCCCCGACGACTACGTGGGGTTGGTCTGCGGACCGATGCTGGCCGCCGCCGCCCCGTACGCGAAGTGGATCGACGTGTTCTGCGAGCGGGGTGCCTTCGACGTGGACCACGCCCGCGCCATCCTCGCCTGCGGTCAGGCGGCCGGGCTGGGCGTACGGCTGCACGCCAACCAGCTCGGCCCCGGCCCCGGGGTGCAACTGGGTGTGGAGCTGGACGCGGCCAGCGTCGACCACTGCACCCACCTGAGCGACGCCGACGTGGCCGCGCTGGCCGACGCGGCCCACAGCGACGGGGCGGGCACCGTGGCGACCCTGCTGCCCGGGGCGGAGTTCTCCACCCGCTCGCCCTACCCGGACGCCCGCCGGCTGCTCGACGCCGGTGTCACGGTGGCGCTGGCGACGGACTGCAACCCCGGCTCGTCGTACACCTCGTCGATGCCGTTCTGCGTGGCCCTCGCGGTCCGCGAGATGCGGATGACCCCGGCGGAGGCGGTCTGGGCCGCCACCGCCGGTGGCGCACGGGCGCTGCGCCGCGACGACATCGGCGTCCTCACCCCCGGCGCGCGGGCCGACCTCGTCATCCTCGACGCGCCCTCACACCTGCACCTGGCCTACCGGCCCGGTGTCCCCCTGATCCGCCAGGTAATACGCAACGGAGTTCCGCAATGACGCACGTGACCATCCAGCCCACCGGAGTCCGCGCCGACGACGTGCTCGCGGTGGCCCGCGGCACCGCCACCGTCGTCCTCGCCCCGGCCACCATCGACGCGATGGCGACCAGCCGGGCCATCGTGGACGGCATCGAGTCGTCGGGCCGTCCCGTCTACGGGGTCTCCACCGGGTTCGGCGCGTTGGCCAACACCTTCGTCGCGCCGGAGCGGCGGGCCGAGCTGCAACACGCGCTGATCCGCTCGCACGCCGCCGGGGTGGGCGCCCCGATGCCGCGCGAGGTGGTCCGGGCCATGATGCTGCTGCGGGTCCGGTCCCTCGCCCTGGGCCGCTCCGGGGTCCGGCCGCTGGTCGCGGAAGCCCTGGTCGACCTGCTCAACCACGACATCACCCCGTGGGTCCCGGAACACGGCTCGCTGGGCGCCTCCGGCGACCTGGCGCCGCTGGCGCACTGCGCGCTGGTGCTGCTCGGCGAAGGTTGGGTGCTCGGCCCGGCCGGTGAACGGCAGGACGCCGCCGACGCGTTGACCGCCGCCGGGCTCAAGCCGATCGAGCTGGCCGCCAAGGAGGGGCTGGCGCTGATCAACGGCACCGACGGCATGCTCGGCATGCTCCTGCTGGCCATCCATGACGCCGCCCACCTGTTCGCCATGGCCGACGTGACGGCCGCGCTGGCCATCGAGGCGATGCTCGGCTCGGAACGGCCGTTCCTGCCCGAGCTGCACGCGATCCGCCCACACCCCGGTCAGGCGACGTCGGCGGCGAACATCCACCGCCTGTTGCAGGACTCCCGGGTGATGGACTCGCACCGCGACGACCTGGCGCACGCCGTGCAGGACGCGTACTCGATGCGCTGCGCGCCGCAGGTGGCCGGCGCGGCCCGCGACACCCTGGACTTCGTCCGCACCGTCGCCGGCCGGGAGCTGGTGTCGGTCGTGGACAACCCGGTGGTGCTGCCGGACGGCCGGGTCGAGTCGACCGGGAACTTCCACGGCGCACCGCTCGGCTTCGCCGCGGACTTCCTCGCCATCGCCGCCGCCGAGGTCGGCGCGATCGCCGAGCGGCGGGTCGACCGGCTGCTCGACGTCACCCGCTCCCGGGAACTGCCGGCGTTCCTCTCCCCCGACGCCGGGGTCAACTCCGGGCTGATGATCGCCCAGTACACGGCGGCCGGGATCGTCGCCGAGAACCGTCGACTGGCCGCCCCCGCCTCGGTGGACTCGCTGCCCACCAGCGGAATGCAGGAGGACCACGTCTCGATGGGGTGGGCCGCCGCCAAGAAGCTGCGCACCGTCCTGGACAACCTGACCAGCCTGCTCGCGGTGGAGCTGCTGGCCGGCGTACGCGGCCTCCAGCTGCGCGCCCCGCTGGAGCCGTCGCCGGCCGGCCGGGCGGCCGTCGCCGCGCTCGGTACGGCAGCCGGCGAGCCCGGCCCGGACGTGTTCCTCGCCCCGGTGATGGAGGCGGCCCGAGCCGTCGTCGCCGGGCCGGAGCTGCGCGCCGCCATCGAACGGGAGGTCGGCCCGCTGGGCTGATCTCCGGCGGGTCGCTGTCGTCCGCCGCGGGTCAGGCGGCGGGCGGCAGCACCTTGGCGATCAGCTTGGCCAGCTCACGCAACGCCTTGCCCCGGTGGCTGATGGCGTCCTTCTCCGCCGGGGTCAGCTCGGCGTTGGTGCGGTCCTGTCCGTCGCCCAGGAAGATCGGGTCGTAGCCGAACCCACCGTCACCGCGCGGGGCGCGCAGCACCCGCCCGGACTGCCGGCCGTCGACGAGGTGCTCCTTGCCGCCCGGCAGCACCAACGCGACGGTGCAGACGAACGAGGCGGCCCGCTGCTCGTCGGGCACGTCGCCGATCTGGTCCAGCACCAGCTGAAGGTTGGCCCGGTCGTCGCCGTGCTGGCCGGACCAGCGGGCGCTGAACACCCCCGGCATTCCGTTGAGCGCGTCCACAGCGAGCCCGGAGTCGTCGGCGATGGTCGGCAGGCCGCTCTGCCGGCAACCCTCCCGCGCCTTGATCAGCGCGTTCTCGCCGAAGGTCAGGCCGGTCTCCGGCAGCTCCGCGTACTGCTCGATGTCGTCCAGCCCGAGCAGGGCGATCCGGTGCGCGCCGAGCGCGCCGTCCAGGATCCGCTGAAGCTCGACCAGCTTCTTACGGTTACGGGTGGCGAGCAGGACCTTGTTCATGCGAGTGCCTTCCGTTGGGCTTCGGCCAACTCGGCGCAGCCGGCGACGGCCAGGTCGAGCAGGGCATCGAGCTGGTCGCGGGCGAACACGCCCGCCTCGCCGGTGCCCTGCACCTCGACGAAGTCCCCGGCGCCGGTGCACACCACGTTCATGTCCACCTCGGCGGCGACGTCCTCCTCGTAGCAGAGATCGAGCCGTGCCTCCCCGGCGACGATCCCCACGCTGACCGCGGCCACCGAGCGGTGCATCACCTTCTCCGGCTTACCGGCCAACGACTTGCGGGCGGCCAGCCAGCTCACCGCGTCGTGCAACGCGACGTACGCGCCGGTGATCGCGGCCGTGCGGGTGCCGCCGTCGGCCTGGAGCACGTCGCAGTCGAGCACCACCGAGTTCTCGCCGAGCGCCTTGAGGTCGATGCTGGCGCGCAGACTACGGCCGATCAACCGGGAGATCTCATGGGTACGGCCACCGACCCGGCCCTTGACGCTCTCCCGGTCGGAGCGGGTGTTGGTGGCCCGGGGCAGCATCGCGTACTCGGCGGTCACCCAACCGAGCCCGGAGCCCTTGCGCCAGCGGGGCACCCCTTCGGTGACGCTCGCCGTGCAGAGCACCCGGGTGCCGCCGAACTCGACGAGCACCGAGCCCTCCGGATGGGTGCTCCAGCCTCGGGTCAGGGTCACCGGTCGGAGTTGAGAGGGCCCTCGCCCGTCAGGTCGCGCCATGCCTGCACCCTATGCGGTGCGACGATCCACCCCGCCCGCGGTGCCCCGGTGGGTCAGATGTCGTAGCTGGCACCGGGCCGGACCACCTCGAGCGGCCCGGTGTACGCGGCGGCGGCCGACTCCAACGTGTGCGCCTCGCTGCCCCAGGCGGGCACCAGGTGGGTGAGCAGCAGCCGTCCCACGGCGGCCTTGGTCGCCGCCTCGCCGGCCTCCCGGCCGGTCAGGTGCAGATCCGGCGGATTGTCCACGCCGTCGAGGTAACTGGCTTCGCAGAGGAACACGTCGGCGTTCTGGGCCAGCCGCAGCAGCGCCTCACAGGGCGCGGTGTCCGACGAGTAGCACAAGGAACGGCCCTCGTGCTCGAGCCGCACACCGTACGTCTCGACGGGGTGGTTGACCCGGTCGACGGTGACGGCGAACGGGCCGATCGGGAAGGTGCCCGGCTGGAGCGCGTAGAACTGGTACACGTCCTCCACCGAACCGTCGTCCCCGTAGGCGGCGCTGAGCCGGTCCGGCGCGCCGGCGGGCGCGTACACCGGCAGCGCCGGGTAGGGGCCGTCCGGGGCGTACCGGCGCACCACCACGTAGAGCACGGCGTCGAACATGTGATCACAGTGCAGGTGGGTCAGCAGGATGGCGTCCGGGGCGTGCAACCCCGCGTACCGCTGAAGGCTGGACAGCGACCCCGAGCCGAAGTCGACCAGGAGCCGGAACCCGTCGGCCTCGACGAGGTAGGCCGAGCAGGGCGACTCGGGGCCAGGGAAACTGCCGGCGCTTCCCAGAACGGTCAGTCGCATCGAGTGGTCTCGCTGTCACTGTCAGTAGCACCTGTGCCGGCGATGGTCCCAGCGATGATCTCTACCGACGCGTACGCCACGCTGCGCAGCCTACGCTGGCGCACCCGGCAGCAAGAATCATCCAACGGAAGTTGTCACGAACGTGACACCTGCTCGCGGTACCTCACCATGCGAACGGGCCGTCGACGAATGTCGACGGCCCGTAGTCGGCAGACCAGATCGGTCAGGCCCAGAGCTGCCCCTCCAGGGCGTCCTCGGCGTCGGCGAGGGTGCCGCCGTACGCGCCGGTGGACAGGTACTTCCATCCGCCGTCGCAGACCACGAAGGCCACGTCGGCCCGCCGGCCGTCGCGCACCGCCTCGTGCGCCACCGCCAGCGCGGCGTGCAGGATCGCACCGGTGGAGAAGCCGGCGAAGATGCCCTCCACCTCCACCAGCTGGCGGGTGCGCAACACCGCGTCCCGGGTGCCGACCGAGAACCGCCGGGAGAGCACCGACGCGTCGTAGAGCTCCGGAACGTACCCCTCGTCGATGTTGCGCAGCCCGTAGACCAACTCGCCGTAGCGCGGCTCGGCAGCCACGATCTGAATGCCCTCGACCTTTTCCCGCAGGTAACGGCCGGTGCCCATCAGGGTGCCGGTGGTGCCCAGCCCGGCCACGAAGTGCGTGATGCTGGGCAGGTCGTGCAGCAGCTCCGGCCCGGTCGTCTCGTAGTGCGCCCGCGCGTTCGCCTCGTTGCCGTACTGGTAGAGCATCACCCAGTCGGGGTGCTCGACGGCGATCTGCTTCGCGGTGGCGACCGCCTGGTTGGAACCACCCGCCGCCGGCGAGAAGATGATCTCGGCCCCGTACATCCGGAGCAGCTGCACCCGCTCGGTGGAGACGTTCTCCGGCATCACGCAGACCAGCCGGTAGCCGCGCAGCTTCGCCACCATGGCCAACGAGATGCCGGTGTTGCCGCTCGTCGGTTCGAGGATCGTGTCACCCGCGCGGAGCCGGCCAGCCTCCTCCGCCGCCCGGACCATGAACAGCGCCGCGCGGTCCTTGATGCTGCCGGTGGGGTTGCGGTCCTCCAGCTTGGCCCAGAGCCGCACCGGAGGGGCCCCCTCGGGCACCGTCGGGGAGAGTCGGGGCAGGCCGACCAGCGGCGTACCCCCGCAGGCGTCGAGCAGGCTGTCGTACCGCGCCATGGCGGCCGGCCTCAGCGAGCCGCGACGGCGTCGCGGGCCACCGCGTCGACGGCACTCGGCGAGCTGGCGCTGTGCGAGCTGATCGCCGCCGCCGCGGCGCTGTGCGAGCTGATCGCCGCTGCCGCGGCGCTGTGCGAGCTGATCGCCGCTGCCGCCGCGAAGCCGAACGCGCCGCCGGCCACGGCCGGCAGGATGGTGACGCTGTCGCCGTCGGAGAGCTTCGCGTCGAGCGCGCCGAGGAAGCGGACGTCCTCGTCGTTGACGTAGACGTTGACGAAGCGGTGCAGCGCGCCCGCGTCGGTGATCAGCCGGCCGCGCAGACCGCCGTGCCGGGAATCCAGGTCGGTGAGCAGATCGGCGAGCGTGTCGCCGGTGCCCTCGACGACCTTGGCGCCGCCGGTGTAGCTGCGCAGGATGGTGGGGATGCGAACCTCAATGGCCATGATGGGGAACTCCTCGATCGGGTGTGCCTACGGTGACGGGACGAGATGGCTGCGGCGCTGACAGGTCAGCGGCCGGAACACTCGTAATCGACCGTCGCCGGGCTCTGCCCGAACATGTAGGACTGGACGGCGTGCGGGTCGACACCGGCCTCCACGACGCGGACCGGCTCCTCGGTGACCACACCGTCGACGATCCGGAACGACCGGATCTCCTCCGAGTCGGGCTCACGGGTCGAGACGAGCAGGTAGTGCGCCCCCGGCTCACCGGCGAAGGAGACGTCCGTCCGCGACGGGTACGCCTCGGTGGCGGTGTGCGAGTGGTAGATGACGACGGGCTCCTCGTCCCGGTCGTCCATCTCCCGCCACACGCGCAGATGCTCCATCGAGTCGAACTCGTAGAAGGTCATCGACCGCGCCGCATTGTCCATCGGGATGTGCCGGGTCGGGGTGTCGCTGCCGACGGGACCGGCGACCACGCCGCACGCCTCGTCAGGGTGATCCCGGCGCGCGTGGGCGACGATCGCGTCAATGATCGACCGGTCGATGCTCAGCACGTGCACCAGCCTAACGCCTGCCGGGCACAGGCCGAAGTGGTGCCGGTCACCCTTAGTCGATCAAGGCGTTGAGCAGCGATTCCTGTAGATACCCGAGATAGGCGTAGACCGAAAGCTGGAACACCCGGCTGGAGCCCGGGTCCTCAGCGACGGCGTCGTCCAGCTCCTCGCCCAGATCCGTGCCGTCCTTGATCTCCAGGCGGACGCCCATCGCGAGCCGTGCGTCGTTCAGCGCCCGCAACCACGCCTCGGCGGCCTCGGCGTCCAGCCGCACCTCGCCGCCGGCCTCGTCCGGCAACGCGGCCAGGATCGCCCCCGCCTGATCGATCTTCGAGGTCTTCAGGTCGCCCTCGGTGTAGCGGCGAAACTCGGCGGTGCCCGGAGCGTCCTGCGGGTAGACCGCCGGAAAGAGCCGACCGACCACCGGGTCGGTGTGGTCGAAGCCGTCGGTGAGCAGACCCACCACCTCGGAGGCGACCTTGCGCAGCACCCGCACCTCGTCGACGGCGAAGACGGCGACGTAGTGACCGGCCTGGCGATGGAACATGCTCATGATCTGTCCACCGTCGCCCACAGCCCGTACGCGTGCAGCTGCGACGCGTCGTGCTCCATCCGTTCGCGGGCACCGGTGGAGACCACGGCGCGGCCCTTGTGGTGCACGTCCAGCATCAGCTGTTCGGCCCTCTCCCGGCTGTAGCCGAAAAGCTTCTGGAAGACCCAGGTCACGTACGTCATCAGATTGACCGGGTCGTCCCACACGATCGTCACCCACTGCCGGTCGGACGCCGGCACCTCGTCAGTGTCCGGCGTCTCGACCGGTGCAACCTGCGGAGCCGCCATGCCCCCCATCGTGCCACCGGTTTCCCGGAACCGAGGAACCGGAACGCCGGACCGGCGCGGATCACCCACCCCGGGCCGTCCCGACCCGCCCTGGACGCCATCGGAGGTGGGGTCCGGACCGGACCCGGACCAACCGGTGGACGCGCCGTCAGGCGAGCAGAATGCCGTGATCGACTGCATCGGAGAGCACCACGCCCAGCGAGAGGCGGATCACCTCGAACCGTCGGGAGATCTCCCGGGACAACCCCAACTCGACCTCACGCACCGCCCGTTGGGACCAGGCCCGCGCCGCGCTGTGGTCGCCGTTGCCGGGCGTACGCCACTGCTGCCAGCACCCGCCGGAGAGCGCCACCGCGATGGGCGGGAGCACCTCGTCACGGGACGCCACCGGATAGCTGGCGGCGGCGTCGATCGCCTCCAGGCCGGTCAACTCGGCCACTCCGGCGGTGCTGGTGATCAACAGCACCTTGTCCAGTTCGTGGCCGGGCCGGTGGTCGGCCAGGCCGTACCGCACGGCGGTGGCGATCCGGCGGCGCACGCCCTCGGCCGGCGGCGCGCCGAGCACCTGGGACGCGACGTCGGTCATGATGCCGCGCACCGCCTGATCGCACTGTGCGGTGGCCAGCAACGACAACGCCGCCATCTCGCGGTCGAGGAGATCCGGCAGGCCGGCGAGGCCGACCCCGAACACGATCTCCTGAACGGCCCGTAGGTGGATGTTCGCCAATTCCAGGGCGAGGTGCTGGCGGATCCGCTGAGCACACGAGCGGGCGTGGCGGTCGAGCCGCTCGGACCAGTCACCCGGATCGGCGGCCACGGCGACGCGGCCCTGCTGGCCCGGCAGGATCGGTGGGTCGACGCTGGCCCGCTGCAACCCCTCACGCGACGCCCAACCCACCAGCGCCCGCCGCAGGTCGGCGGCGGTGTCGGCCCCGTCGACCGGGAACCACCGCGCGCTGGCCAGCGCCGGCACCGCGGCCAGGAGCGCCGCACGGTGTGCCTCCACAGTGACCGCCACCGCATCCACCTCGGTCTCCGCACCCCCGACCGGCGGGACGGACGCCCCCGCGCCCTCCGTAGTCGCCGTGCCGTCGGCCAGCGGAGCCCAACCCGCCGCACCCGGGGTGACCGCGAAGACGACCTCCACCGCGGTCGGGGCGACCTCGGCCAGCAGGTTCAACTCGGCGGCGGTGAAGGCCTGGTCGGCGGCGATCACGAAGAGCAACGCGCCGGCCCGGCCCGCCGCTTCGAGCAGCACCCGGGTGCCGGACACGCCGAGGGTGGCGGTGTCCGGAACGTCGACCAGGGTGAAGTGCCGCAGCAGCGGCTGAGGCACGCTCAGCTCGACACGCCGGGGCGGGCGGGCCAACGCCGGACCGGCGGCGTCCCGGTCCGCGCCGTACGAGTGCGGCTGCCGGTAACCGGGCACGAACGCCGCCCGGGTGGGCACCTTGGCGTCGCGCACCACCAACCAGCTGCCCGCCGGCACGGTGAGCATGACCGGGTCGAGCCCGAGCAGGGTGGCCAGCACCGCACGCCGCTCGGCACCGGCCGGACCGACGGCGACCACACCGAGCGGCTCGTCCGGGGCGGCGCCGGACACGCCGACCCGGGTGGGGAGGGGGCCGCAGGTGGGCAGGTCGGCTGGGCCGGTCATGTCGCCGGGCGAATCGACCGAGGGGAGAGGGCCCTGCTTCATCAGGTGCCTCCCGTTGCAGGTGACCGGGGGTCCGGTCGCGAAATTTCCGGTACGTCAACCCGGATGTCGGAAGACTACGGGCGGGCCGGCAACCGAGCGGAACACCTCGAGTACTCAGCGGTAATTGTGCGATTACTCAACTTCGCACGGTGACGGTACGGGCGCGGACGGATTCCGGTCGATATGCTGCGCGAATGAGTCGATGGGAGTTCGTCGGCCGCACGGATGAGCTCAACCGCCTGCTGGAGGCCGTGACCGGCGAGGCCGGCCGCGGGCTCTTCTTCAGCGGCAGCGCTGGCATCGGCAAGAGTCGCCTGTTGCGCGAGGGCGTGGGCGCGTTGCCCACCGACCGGTTCGCGATCTGGTCCATCGCCGCCAGCGCCACCACCGCCGCGCTGCCGTTCGGCGGGCTCGTCCAGGTCCTCCCCGCCGAGCAGCCGCAGGGCCTCTCCCCCGCCGGCATCCTGCGCTGGGCGCTCAACGTGCTGCAACAGCAGGCGGCCGGCCGACGGATCGTGCTCGCCATCGACGACGCCCACCTGCTCGATCCCCCCTCGGCCGCGCTCGTGCATCTCGTCGCCCGCGCCGAGAACGCCACAGTGGTCGGCACCCTGCGCGACGGTGAGCAGATCCCACTGCCGATCCGCGCACTCTGGACCGACGACCTGGTCGAGCACGTCGAGCTGACCCCGATGCCGCAGGAGGAGACCACCGACCTGCTGGCGGCGATCCTGGGCGGCCCGGTCGACGCCAACTCCGCCGACCGGCTCGGCCGGCTGTCGGCCGGCAACCCGCTGCTGCTGCGCGAGCTGGTGCACGCCGCCAACGGCAGCGCCGAGTTGAAGCGCACGTACGGGATCTGGAAGTGGACCGGGCGACTGGAACTGGCGCCCAACCTGACCGACCTCATCGACACCCGGGTCGGCAAGCTCACCGACGGCGTCCGCGCGGTCGTCGAGCTGGTCGCGTTCGGCGAGCCGCTGGGCCTGCACCTCCTGAGGCAGGCCGCCGAACAGTCGGACGTGGAGACCGCCGAGGAACGCGGGCTGATCACCGTCATCCAGCACGACCGGCGCACGAACGTCCGGCTGGCACACCCGCTCTACGGCGAGGTCATGCGCCGTCGCTGCCCGGTCAGCCGCACCCGCCGGCTTCAGGCACACCTCGCCGAGCTGCTCGAGCAGGTCGGCAAACGCCGACGCGACGACCTGTTGCGGGTGGCGGTCTGGCGACTCGACTCGGGCACCGCACAGGATCCGGCTCTGCTGCTGGACGCCGCGGTGCAGGCGTTCACCCGCTACGACGTGCCGCTGGCGACCCGCCTGGCGCGGGCCGCGCTGCACACCGACGGCGGCTACGACGCGGCGGAGCTGCTGGCCACCATCCTGATGTTCGCCGACCGGCCCGACGAGGCGATCGACGTCCTCGACGCGGTCGCTCCCGAGCCCGGCGACGAGCGGCGGCTCTGCCGGTGGCTGACCGTCCGCGGCATGGTCAGCTACTGGGGGCTGAGCCGGGAGTCCACGGTGGAGGAGATCGCCAGCCGGGCCGAGCAGCTCAGCGACTCCGCCGACCGGTCCCGGGTGCACGCATTCGAGGCGATCATGCGCCTGCACCGCCTGGACACGGCCGCCGCGGTGCAGCTCAGCCGACGAGTGCTGGACCGGCCGGCGGCGGGCGTCGCCGCCCGTGAGCTGGCCCGTTCCACCATCGCGTACGTCCAGGCAGCGCAGGGCGAGCTGACCCGCAGCGGTACGGCGATCGCCCAGGTGCACTCTGCCGCGGCGAGCTGGCGCACCGACATGCCGTACCTCCAGTTGGCCCTGGAACTGGCCCGAGGCACCCGGCTGATGCTCACCGGCGACCTGGCCGGGATCGACGCGATCGTGGCCGACGAGTTCGCCGACCTCGCCGGAGCCGGCGACTTCCGCCTCGGCACCGGCTACCTGGCCATCCTCCAAGCGTATGCGGCCCGGCTGCGTGGGCAGAGCGACGCGGCCATGCGTACCTCGCTGGGTGCCTGCGCGGTGCTGGCCACGAGCCGGGTCTACGCCGGTCTGGCCCAGGCCGAACGCGCCCAGGCGGCGGCGCTGCGCGGTGACGCCGCGCAGGCGGTCGCGGCGATGGCCGAAGCCGACCGCACGCACGCGCCGGGCATGGCGGTGCTCTACCCGTGGCTGGAGCAGGCCCGGGGCGCCTCGCTCGCCGCCTCGGGCGACCTGCCGGGCGCGGTCAAACACCTCGGTGACCTGGTGGACCGGCTGCGCTCGGACGGCTTCGCCGGGCACGAGGTGCATGTCCTGCACGACCTGGTCCGACTCGACCAGGCGGGCATGGCTGTCGGCCCCACCTGCTCCGACGGCAGCCGCCGCACTGTCGCGCAGCGCCTCGCCGAGCTCTCCGAGCGGGTCGACGGGGTGCTCCCGCCGCTGCTGGCCCGACACGCCCGCGCCGCGGTGACCGACTCCCCCACCGACCTGCTGGCGGTCGCCGACGACTACGCCGCGCTGGAGTTGACCGTCTACGCCACCGAGGCCACCTCCCAGGCCGTCCAGCGGCTGCGCCGGCAACACTCGGCCGCCGCCAACGACGCCCGGGAACGCCTCGCCGGGTTGCTCGGGCGCTGCGACCTGATCCGGACGCCGGCGCTCCAGGCAGGCGCGCCAGTGCTCACCGAGCGGGAATGGCAGGTGGCGCGCCTCGCCGCGCACGGCGCTCCCAGCCGGGCCATCGCCGAACGGCTCTACCTCTCGGCGCGCACCGTGGAGAACCACCTCCAGCGGATCTACGCCAAGCTCGGCGTCACCGGCCGGGCCGAACTGTGGGCGGCGTTGCGCTCGATCCCGGGCCACGACGGCGGCGACCCGAGCTGAACCTTAGGCTGGGGCGGTGAGCATCCACCGCCCCGCGCTCCTGACCGACCACTACGAGCTGACCATGGTCAGCGCGGCACTGAAGGACGGCACCGCCGACCGCCGGTGTGTCTTCGAGGTGTTCAGCCGCCGGCTGCCCAGCGGCCGCCGGTACGGCGTGGTCGCCGGGACGGCCCGGCTGATCGAGCTGATCCGCGACTTCCGGTTCGACCCCACCGAGGTCGACTTCCTGCTGCGGACCGGGGTGGTCGACGAGACGGCGGCGGCGTGGCTCACCGACTACCGCTTCACCGGCGACATCGACGGGTACGCCGAGGGCGAGCTGTTCTTCCCCGGTTCACCGATCCTCACCGTCTCCGGGGGCTTCGCCGAATGCGTGGTGCTGGAGACGGTGGCGCTTTCCGTGCTCAACCACGACTGCGCGGTGGCCGCCGCGGCGGCCCGGATGGTGACCGCGGCGCGGGGCCGGACGCTGATCGAGATGGGGTCACGTCGGGCACACGAGGAGGCGGCGGTGGCCGCGGCGCGGTCCGCGTACCTGGCCGGATTCCGGTTCACGTCCAACCTCGCGGCCGGCGCGCGCTACGGCATCCCGACGGCGGGCACGGCAGCGCACGCGTTCACCCTGCTGCACGACGACGAGCGGGCGGCGTTCGCCTCGCAGGTCGCCACGCTGGGCAAGGACACCACGCTGCTGGTCGACACGTACGACATCAGCCAGGGCATCCGCAACGCCATCGCGGTGGCCGGGCCGGACCTGCGGGCGGTACGGATCGACTCCGGCGACCTCGCGGTGATCGCTGCGCAGTCCCGGGAACTGCTCGACTCGCTGGGCGCCACCGAGACCAAGATCATCGTTTCCGGTGACCTGGACGAGTACGCGATCGCCGCGCTGGCCGCCGAACCGGTGGACATGTACGGCGCCGGCACGGCCGTGGTCACCGGCTCCGGGGCACCGACCGCCGGGCTGGTCTACAAGTTGGTCGAGGTCGAGGGCCGGCCGGTCGTGAAGCGCTCCGAGCACAAGGCCACCATCGGCGGCCGGAAGGTAGCGGTCCGCCGGCACAAGCCGACCGGCACCGCCACCGAGGAGGTCATCGTCCCGCAGGGCGTTCCCGATCGGCAGCCCAACGACCGCCTGCTCCAGCAGTCGTACGTGGTCGCCGGCGAGTCGGTGCCGCTGCCGACCCTCGACGAGTCACGCGAGCACCTGCGGGAGTGCCTGATCTCCATCCCGTGGGAAGGACTGAAGCTCTCGGCCGGCGACCCGGCCGTGCCGGTAACCGTCGTACCCGCTGGCTGAGTCATCCCCCGAGCACCACCGACCGACCGCGCGGAGAGAGGAACCCCCCGATGGCCAACGCGCTGATCATCGTGGACGTGCAGAACGACTTCTGCGAGGGAGGATCGCTGGCCGTCGCCGGCGGCGCAGGGGTGGCCGCCGGAATCTCCCGGTTGCTCGCCAGCGAGCCGGACCGGTGGACGCACGTGGTCGCCACCAAGGACTACCACGTCGACCCGGGTGCCCACTTCGGCGATCCCCCGGACTTCGTGGAGTCCTGGCCCCGGCACTGCGTGGTCGGCACCAGCGGTTCGGAGTTCCACCCGGAACTGAACACCGCGAAGGTCGAGGCGATCTTTCACAAGGGCGAGCACGCGGCCGCGTACTCCGGTTTCGAAGGCCATGCCGACGACGGCGAGTGCCTGGCCGACTGGCTGCGCCGGCGCGACGTGGACCGGGTCGACGTGGTCGGCATCGCCACTGACCACTGCGTCCGGGCGACCGCGCTGGACGCCGCCCGGGAGGGTTTCTCCACCACCGTTCTGCTGGAGTTGACCGCCGCCGTCGCCCCGGAGACCACCGACGTGGCCCTACGCGCGATGGAGGGCGCCGGGGTGGTCATGCACGGCCAGCCTGTGATCAGGGCCGCATGAGGCGCTAATTGATTGGCCAAGGAGCCGCCGCCGGTCGAGGATGACGCCGGAGGTACGGACCCACGTGAACATGAAGCCTTACCGGCGGGCGCTCGCCCTGCCCGGCCTGCGGTCGCTACTACTGGTTGCCGTCCTCGCCCGCATCCCGCTCACCGCGACCGGGGTGACGCTGACGTTCCACGTCGTGCTCGATCTCGATCGGGGCTACGGGGCAGCCGGCCTGGTGGGCGCGGCGGTCACAGTGGGCGCGGCGATCGGCGGGCCGCTGCTCGGTCGACTCGTGGACCGGCGTGGACTGCGCCCGGTTTTGGTGCTCACCGCGATCGCTGAGGCGATCTTCTGGTCCACCGCGCCGTCGCTGGCGTACCCCGTGCTCCTGCCGGCCGCGTTCGTGGCCGGCTCCCTGGCCCTGCCCATCTTCTCCGTGGTCCGTCAGTCGATCGCCGCGCGGGTCCCCGAGGACCAACGCCGCCCCGCCTACGCACTGGACTCGATGTCGGTGGAGCTGTCCTTCATGATCGGCCCAGCGTTGGCGGTGGCCCTGGTCACCGCGATCTCCGCGCAGACCACCATGTATCTGGTCGGCGGCGGCATCGTCGCCGCCGGAATCGCCCTGTGGGTGGTCAACCCACCGATCCGGGAGGCGACCGAGCCCACCGGCCCACAACGCCGGGTGCCGCGCCGCGAGTGGTTGACCCCGCGACTGCTCGCCATCCTGGCGCTCAGCGCGGCCGCGACCCTGGTGCTCGGGGGCACCGACGTGGCGGTGGTCGCCGTCCTGCGGGCCAGCGGCGAGGTCGGCTGGACCGGAGCTGTCCTGGCCATCTGGGCGGTCGCCTCGCTGGCCGGCGGTTTCGCCTACGGGGCGGTACACCGCTCGTTCTCCCCGCTGGCACTGACCGCCGCGCTTGCCCTGTGCACCATTCCGGTGGGGCTGGGCGGTGCGCACTGGTGGCTGCTGTGCCTGGCGTTGATCCCCGCTGGCGCGCTCTGCGCGCCGACCATCGCGGCCGGCTCGGACGCGGTCAGCCGCCTGGTTCCGGCCGAGGTACGCGGTGAGGCGATGGGTCTGCACGGCTCCGCGGTCACCGTCGGCATCGCGGTCGGCGCACCGCTCGCCGGCGCGGTGATCGACGCCAGCGCGCCACTCTGGGGCTTCGTGGTGACCGGGGCGCTCGGTGCGCTGGTCACCCTGGTGGTGCTGCCGATCGAGCTGCGCCGCCGCCGCATCGCCGAAGCGGCCATCCCGCCGCCCGCCGAGGCCGACCTCACCCTAACCGCCCGCTGACAGCCGGACCCAGACCCAGCGGCCCAGCCCGGACCGAGCCAGCAAGCCGCGCACGCCCCGCGCGGCAAACCCGGCCGGGTCCCCGGGCAGCAGGCCGGGCCCCCGGCGGACCTGCCGAGCCAGACACCCCGGACCAGGCGGGCCGAGCACCGCGGGCCGAGCACGGGCCGAGCACCGCGGGCCGAGCACGGGCCGAGCGGGCCGGACAGGGGCGGGCCGGACAGGGGCGGGCCGGACAGGGGCGGGCCGGGCAGAAGCAGTGTCGCCAGAGCGCTCTATGTCTGACGTAGCTGAATCGGCCCAGTCCAGTTCAGTCGTGCCGGGAGCCGCAGATCGCGGTTTCCGCCCGACAGCCGGCAGGCATACATGCCATTAAGCGTGATGTCTGTGAGTCATCGTGATGACTCACAGACATCACGCTCACCAGCGACATTGCCCGCCCTAGAGCCGCGTCGACGCCAAGGGCCGAACCGGACCGACGCCAGGCCGAAGCGAGCCAACCACGTGGCCGCGAGGCTTCAACCGCCCAACCGCCGGGATGCAGCCGGGCCGGGCCGAGCGAACCGATGCCAGGCGGGGGCCGAACCGAGCTGGGCCCAACCGGGCCGAGCGAACGGACACCACGCCAGACCAGGCCAGGCCAGGCCAGGCCGGGCCAGGCCGGGTCGGGACGGGTCGGGACGGGTCGGGCCAGGCCAGGCCAGGGCGGACCGAGTCGACGTCGAGCGGGCCTCGGCGGTGATGGGGAGCGGCTGGGACGAGGGCGAGCAGTAGAGATTGACCGGGGCGGAACATGGCGACGGGCGCCGCTCCCGGTGTCCCGGGGGCGGCGCCCGTCGTACTGGTGAGCTTGAGCGTCAGTGTCGGTCGACGTCGCTCGCGGTGTCCTCGCGGTAGCTGGCTCCGCCGTCCGACTCGCTGGTGAGCGGCTTGGCGCCACCCTCCGGCGGGCCGGCCAGGCTCTGGCCACCGGCTGCCAACTCCGGGAACTTCGCGTCGAACGCCGGCCGCTCGGAGCGGATCCGCGGCATCCGGTCGAAGTTGCGCAGCGGCGGCGGGCTGCTGGTCGCCCACTCCAACGAGTTGCCGTGGCCCCAGGGGTCGTTCACCTCGACCACCGGGCCGGTCTTGTACGACTTCCAGCAGTTGTAGATGAACGGCAGCGTGGAGATACCGGTGATGAACGCGCCGATCGTGGAGATCGTGTTCAACGTGGTGAAGCCGTCGCTGGGCAGGTAGTCGGCGTACCGACGGGGCATGCCCTCGTTGCCGAGCCAGTGCTGCACCAGGAACGTGGTGTGGAAGCCGATCATGGTGAGCCAGAAGTGCACCTTGCCCAGGCGCTCGTCGAGCATCCGGCCGAACATCTTCGGGAACCAGAAGTAGATGCCCGCGAAGACCGCGAACACGATGGTGCCGAAGAGCACGTAGTGGAAGTGCGCCACCACGAAGTACGAGTCCGACACGTGGAAGTCGATCGGCGGGCTGGCCAGCAGCACACCGGTGAGACCACCGAAGAGGAAGGTGACCAGGAAGCCGACCGCCCAGAGCATGGGCGTCTCGAAGCTGATCTGGCCCCGCCACATGGTGCCGATCCAGTTGAAGAACTTCATACCGGTCGGCACGGCGATCAGGTAGCTCAGGAAGCTGAAGAACGGCAGCAGCACCTGGCCGGTGGCGAACATGTGGTGCGCCCAGACGCTCATGGAGAGCGCGGCGATCGCGACGGTCGCGGCGACCAGACCCTTGTAGCCGAAGATCGGCTTGCGGGAGAAGACCGGGATGACCTCGCTGATGATCCCGAAGAACGGCAACGCCACGATGTAGACCTCGGGGTGCCCGAAGAACCAGAACAGGTGCTGCCAGAGCATCGGCCCACCGGTTGCCGGGTCGTACACGTGCGCGCCGAGGATGCGGTCCGCGGCGAGCGCGAAGAGCGCGGCGGCCAGCAGCGGGAAGACCAGGATCACCAGGAGACTGGTGACCAGGATGTTCCACGTGAAGATCGGCATCCGGAACATGGTCATGCCGGGCGCGCGCAGCGTCAGCACCGTAGTGATCATGTTCACGGCGCCGAGGATGGTGCCCAGGCCGGAGATGGCCAGACCCATGATCCACATGTTGGCGCCGACGCCCGGCGAGTGCTCGACGCTGCTCAGCGGCGCGTACGCGAACCAGCCGAAGTCGGCGGCCCCACCCGGGGTGATGAATCCGGCGGTCGCCATCGTGCCGCCGAACAGGTACAGCCAGTAGGCGAAGCTGTTCAGCCGGGGGAAGGAGACGTCCGGCGCACCGATCTGGATCGGCACGATGTAGTTCGCGAAGGCGAACACGATCGGCGTCGCGAAGAACAGCAACATGATCGTGCCGTGCATCGTGAAGAGCTGGTTGTACTGCTCGGGCGACAGGAACTGCAGCCCGGGTCGGGCCAGCTCAGCACGCATGACCAGAGCCATCAGGCCACCGATCATGAAGAACACGAACGCGGTGATCATGTACATGATCCCGATCTGCTTCGCGTCCGTGGTTCGCAGCAGCCGCGCGATGGCCGACCCCTTGACCGGCTCCCGGACCGGCCAGGGCCGGGTCACGACCGGCTTGGGTGCGACGGTGGTCACGAGTGGCCTCCGGTTCTCGGTTGTCCCGCTCGGCACACGCTGGTTATCGGCGGGCCGTCATCCGCAAGGAGGATAGTCCCCGGCAGGTCGCAGCGCCGCGTGGGGTGGCGTGACACGATCTACTACGGGCCTACAGCGGGCCGAGCAGGAGCCGGTAGTGCTCCCCGAAGATGCGGTCGCCGCGTCCGCGCAGCAGCGGGTCGCGCAGCGCCGGCGGGACGTCCCTGGTGCGGTTGCGGTCCCGGGTCCGGTCCCGCACCCATCGGGTACGCGGACGGCGACGACTCTCGTACGCCACCAGGGCCGCCTCCACGCTGTTGGCGGCGCGCAGCGACTCGGCCAGCACCACGGCGTCCTCCAGAGCCATCGCCGCACCCTGCGACAGCGTCGGCGCGGTGGCGTGCGCGGCGTCGCCGACCAGCAGGACCCGTCCCCGGTACCAGCGACCCAACTCGACCTCGTCGGTGATCCCGACGTGCACCTCGTCGAGGGCGGCCAACACCTCGGGCACCGCGCCCCGGTAGTCGGCGAAGAGGTCCCGCAGCCGGGCGAGGGGGTCCGCGGGTTCCTCGGTGCCGGCCTCGTCGGCGTAGATGTGCAGCCGTCCGGCACCGATCGGCACCATCAGGAACCCGGAGCGCTGGCCGAGCAGCGCGGTCCACTCGGGCACCGGTGGACCGTCGCGCAGGACGGCCCGGTAGACGACCTGCCCGACCGGGCGCGGCGGTCCGCCCAGCGCGGCCAGCGCGCGGACCGAGGAGCGTGGCCCGTCGGCACCGATCACCAGGTCGTATTCCGTGGTGGTGCCGTCGGTGAAGGTGACGCCCACCGCTCCCGGGAGCAGCTCCAGGGTGCGGACCTCGGCGCCGTGCCGGACGGCGCCGCCGGCACCGCTGAGCAGCACCCGGTGCAGGTCGGCCCGGGGTAGCGCCCGGCACTCGCCGACGCCGGCCCAGAGGGCGTCGAGGTCGACCTCGCAGAGTTGCGCTCCGGCGGCGTCGTAGAACCGCTGCCGGTGGATCACCTGTCCGGTCGGCCGGACGGGGTCGTGCAGGTCGAGCCGGTGCAGCGCGCGGGCGGCGTTGCCGGGCAGGTAGAGACCGGTCTCGGTGGACTCCCCCGGGGGCAGCTTGTCGGTGACGTCGGGCCGGAAGCCCGCCAGGCGCAGCGCCCGGGCTACGGCCAGGCCGGCGATGCCCGCGCCGACGACGAGGATGCGCAGGGGGGAGCCACCCATGGTGGTGTACGCCTCCGGAGGGGGAGCGGCACGCGTTGGAGGCAACACGCTACTCGGAGCGATCGGCGCACACCAGGCCCAATCGGTCGGCACCCCGCCGCCCGTCGGCGAGCCGGGCCGCTTGGCTGGCCGTCCGTCGGCAGCCGTGCGGCGGGGAATGGCAATCCTCACAATTCGCCGGATCGACGCGGACGGTTGCGCAGCAGTTTCAGGCATGTAAATGTGTCGTTGAGCGTGGGAGCGCTCCCGTACCACCCCACCACATCCGGCGCCCGGCACGCGCCGAGTCAAGGAGCGTCATGAAACGTCGTATTCGAGCCCTGGCCGCCGCCGGGTTGCTGGTCGCCAGTTCGCTGGTGGCCGTGGCTCTCGGTGGCAACGCCTCCGCCGACACCCTGATCTGTGACCAGTACGGCTCGACCACCATCCAGGGCCGCTACGTGGTGCAGAACAACCGCTGGGGCACCACTGCCCAGCAGTGCATCAACGTCACCAACAACGGCTTCGAGATCAGAACGCTGAATGGCAGCAGCCCCACCAACGGAGCGCCGACGGCGTACCCCTCGGTGTTCTTCGGTTGTCACTACACCAACTGCTCCCCCGGCACGAACCTGCCGATGCAGGTGAGTCAGATCAGCAGCGCCACCAGCAGCATCTCCTACCGGTACGTCAGCGGCGCCACCTACAACGCGTCGTACGACATCTGGCTGGACCCGTCGCCCAAGCGGGACGGGGTGAACCAGATGGAGATCATGATCTGGCTCAACCGGCAGGGCTCGATCCAGCCCATCGGCTCGGTGGTCGGCACCACCAACCTGGCCGGCCGCACCTGGGAGGTCTGGCGGGGCAGCAACGGCTCCAACAACGTCATCTCCTACGTCGCGCAGTCGGCGATCTCCAGCCTGAACTTCAGCGTGCTGGACTTCATCAACGACACCCGTAACCGGGGCGCGATCACCAACTCCTGGTACCTGACCAGCATCCAGGCCGGCTTCGAGCCGTGGCAGGGCGGCGTCGGACTGGCCGTGAACTCCTTCTCGGCCAGCGTCAACGGTGGCGGTCAGCCGCCCACCAACCCGACGACCCCGCCGCCGAGCGGCGGCGCGAGCTGCGCGGTGAAGTACACGGCGAACTCCTGGAACAACGGCTTCACGGCCGACGTGCAGATCACCAACACCGGGTCGAGCGCGATCAACGGCTGGACGCTCAACTACTCGCTGCCCGGTGGGCAGACGGTCACCAGCGCGTGGAACGCCACGGTGAGCCAGAGCGGGTCAGCGGTGACCGCCCGCAACGTGGGCCACAACGGGTCGATCGCGCCTGGCGGCACCGCGAGCTTCGGCTACCAGGGCAGCCTGAGCGGGTCGTACTCGTCGCCGACAAGCTTCTCGCTCAACGGGGCGAACTGCTCCCGCAACTGAGCCGACACCACCACGGCGAGGGCGTGACCTGGACGGTCACGCCCCCGCACGTCGCTGCTCGCGGGTTCACGCACACCGGCGGTGGAAATTCCGCGCGACCAATCACCATATCGAGGATGAAAGAATCACGCTTAACTATGCATTAATATTATCTAAGTACCTTTTGGTAGATGTCGGCTTTAAGGTCATTTCGGCACGATGTCTCGTCGTCGGTCGTCGTCTTCCTGATCGCCATCCCGTTGTCCCTGAGCATCGCCGCCGCCTCCGGAGCGCCGCTGCTGGCCGGGCTGATCGCGGCCGTCGTGGGCGGCATCGTCGCCGGCGCGCTCAGCGGGGCGCCGCTCCAGGTCAGTGGGCCGGCGGCGGGGCTCACGGTGATCGTCGCGGGCACCATCGCCGAGTTCGGCTTCGCCGGCACGGCCGCGATCGTGACGGTCGCCGGGCTCCTGCAGATCCTGCTGGGCATCACCCGCCTCGGGCGGGCCGCGCTCGCTCTGTCGCCAACAGTCGTACACGGGATGCTGGCCGGCATCGGCCTGGTCATCGCGTTGAGCCAGGTCCACGTCGCGCTCGGCGGCGCGCCCCAGAGTTCGGCGTGGGCGAATCTCCGTGACCTACCCGGCCAGGTCGCCGACTACCACAGTGTGTCAGTGCTGCTCGGCGCGCTGACCATGACGCTGTTGCTGGTCTGGTCGCGGCTGGTCAAGACCACCATGCTGCCCGCGACCCTGGTGGCGGTGGTGGTCGCCACCGTGGTCGCGACGGCCACCGGCGCCGACGTGGAGCGGGTCGATCTGCCGGCCAACCCCCTGAGCGCGATCACCTTCGCCCGCTGGCCCGACGCACCGCTGTGGGAGGTTCTCCCGGCAGTCCTCACCATCGCCCTGGTGGCGAGCGTGGAATCTCTTCTCTCGGCGGTGGCCGTCGACCGGATGCACCACGGCCCACGGGCGAACCTCGATCGCGAACTCATCGCCCAGGGCACCGCGAACGCCGTGTCCGGAACGCTCGGCGGCCTCCCGGTCACCGGCGTCATCGTGCGCAGCTCGGCCAACGTCGCGGCCGGGGCACGCACCCGCGCCTCGGCCATCCTGCACGGAGTCTGGATCGCCGGGTTCGTGATGGCCGGTGCCGTGCTGCTGGAGATGATCCCGATGGCCGCGCTCGCCGCGGTCCTCGTGGTGGTCGGCGTACGGCTGGTGAGCCTCGCCCAGATCCGCACCTACGCCCGACACCGGGAGCTGCCCATCTACGTGGTCACCGCCGTCGGCGTGGCCGCGACGGACCTGCTCATCGGGGTCGGGCTGGGCATGGCGACGGCGGTGCTCTTCATGTTGTGGCGGTTGGCCCGGTGCGAGATCCACGTCACCGAGCCGACGTCCGGCGCGTGGCTCGTGTCGATCACCGGAACACTCGCGTTCGTCGCCTCCGGCCGGCTCACCCGCCGACTCGCCGCCCTGCCCCCGGGGCAGCACGTCGAACTCGAGCTGCACCTGGACTATCTCGACCACGGCGCCTACGAGACCATCCGCGACTGGCAGGCGTCCTACACGCGGGCGGGTGGCGACGTCCACGTCAACGAGGTACACGGCTCGTGGCTTCATCGTGCGGGCACCGACGGGCTCGGCACCGGCAAGTGCACCTCTCCGTGCGCGACCCGCGGTCGTCGGCCTCCGGATGCGCGCGTGCTGCCGCCGCCTCGGTCCACTCCGATCCCGTGAAGTCGGGGCATCCGCCTGCTCGGAACACCCCGACTCCCCGGAAGCCGGGTCGTCGAACCAGGGCCAGCCGAGGTCAGACCCGGGTGAGGCGTACGGCGTCGGCGATGACCAGGCCGGTGGTGTTGCTCCACCGGCTCACGCCGACCCGGTTGGCGTCCCCTGCCGGCAGCGTGAACGTGCCGAGGACACGCCACTGCCCGCCGGTGGCCCGTTGGTCGACCCGGACGGTCTGGTTGCCGGCGCTCGTGGCGACGATGTACGGGGCGGCGCTGCTGTAGCCGGAGTTCGCGGGCCACCAGGCCTCGACCCGGTAGGTGGCGGTGGCCGGGACGTTGAACCGGTACCACGCGACGTCGCTGGCGGCGACCGGGTCCGCGTACCGGTAGTCGGCGCCGTAGCGCTGACTGGAGTACGACGACACACCCCAGTTGGCGCTGGCGGTGAACCGACCGCTGGTGGTGTTGTCCACGGTGGAGGACCAGGCCGTGCCGCCGCCGGCCATTCTCGCCGCCACATCGGCGCGCATGACGTTCAGGTCGATGAAGGACGGGTCGATCTTGCCGGTGGTGCTGGTCTCCCGGTGGCCTCGGGCGTAGCTGCTGTCCCGCCCGAGCCGGGTGAGGACGGCGGCGGTGGCGGCGAGCGACGCGTTGTACTGCGCGGCGGTCATCTCCTGGTTGACACCGTTGTAGTCGATCTCCCACCCGATCATCAGGGTGTTGCCGTCCCCGGCGGGGATCGGTCCGCTGCCGCCGCTGACTCCGGCGTGGTTGCACCGACCGGCGGAGATGACGTGGAAGACACCGTTGTAGTCGACGAGCGCCTGGCACAGCGGGCCCGGTAGGTCGGACCGACCGTTGATGCAGATGCCGAGCGCGGGGTGCGGGTTGCTGGCGCTGGAGGTCGAGGCGGTGTGGTGCCAGAGCACCCCGATCGGGTCGAACGAGCCGGGCCGCATCCGGTTGAGCCAGTCCCCCTCGACGACGACCTGGACCCCGGCCGCGCGCAGGACGTCCACCAGCCAGGGAATCGTCGCCATCAGGCGTCCTGGAGCAGGTCGGCGAGGCATTCGGCCTTCGGCGCGGCGCTCGCGGCGGCGGGTCGGGTGACGACGGTCAGCGCGGCGACCACCAGGGCGGGGATGCCGAGCACCCCACGACGGGGCAGACGGATGGACGGGGTTCGGGCCATGGCGATCCTCCAGCGACTGGCGGGTACGAACGGATCGACGAACGTGATGACGGGACGCTATACCGTCACGTACGTCGATGTCGATACCCTTCACCGCCGCGTCGCGTACTGAAGGAATTCGCCGATCAGACCTCGCCGAGCGCGTCGATGTCGCGCATCTCCTCCGCCGTGAGCGAGAAGTGGAAGACGTCGAAGTTGGCGGTGATCCGCTCCGGGGTCACCGACTTCGGAATCGCCACGATCTCGTGGTCGATGTGCCACCGCAGCACCACCTGGGCCGGCGACACACCGTGCGCGGCGGCGATCCTCACCAGCACCGGGTCACTGAGGTCGCTGGTCTTGAACGGGCTGTACCCCTCCAGCACCACGCCCCGGTCCCGGTGCTCGGCGTGCCGCTGCCGGTCGTACAGCGCGGGGCTCCACTCGATCTGGTTGACCGCCGGGTTCTCCTCGGTGGACTGGATCAGCTCGTCGATCTGCGCGGTGCTGTAGTTGCTGACACCGATCGCCCGGGTGAGGTTCTCGTCCCGGGCGGCGATCAGCTCCCGCCAGAGCGGGATGCTGTCCGTCGGCGACGACGGCGGCCAGTGGATCAGCCAGAGGTCCAGGTGGTCGACGCCGAGCGCCTCCAGGCTGGCCTCCAGCGTGGCGCGTTCCTGGCCCACCCGGTTGGGTGGGAGCTTGGTGGTGATGAAGACGTCGTCGCGGCGCAGCCCGCTCTCGCGTACCGCGCGGCCCACCTCCCGCTCGTTGCCGTACACGGTGGCGGTGTCGAGGTGCCGGTAGCCGGTGTCGAGCGCGGCCAGCACGGCGTCGTAACCGGCCTGGCCGGTGGCCTGCCAGGTGCCGAAGCCGAGCAGGGGCATCCGCACGTCACCGGGGAGCAGGGCGGTGGGCTGGTCGGTGAGGTCCATGAGGTCCGTTCTACCCCGCCGCGCCCCCGGCCGCCGAGCGAACCGGACACTCCGACGTCCAGCGCACCGGTCCGCCGGCCGCCACGCAACGCCGGGAGCTGCTCGATGGCTGGTCTTGTCCGGTACGCACTGGCAGACTCCGCCGTGGTTCCCGGGCACAGCCGGCACCGGCTGAGCATCGACGCGGTGTGACGGCGAGGAGCGACGTGTACCTGACTCACCTGGACTGCCCGCGCTGCGGCAAGGAGCACGCCGCCGACCGGTTACAGAATCTCTGCGAGTGCGGGTCGCCGCTGCTGGCCCGCTACGACCTGCCGGCCGTGGCGACCGCGGTCACCCCGGAACACTTTCCGCTGCGCCCGGCCGACCTGTGGCGCTACCGGGAGCTGCTGCCGGTCGCCGACCCTCGGCACGTCACCACGCTGGGTGAGGGCTGGACGCCACTGTTGCGGGCTCCGGCGTACGGCATGGAGATCGGCATCGCGGATCTGATGGTCAAGGACGAGGGGCTGATCCCGACCGGCTCGTTCAAGGCCCGGGGCGCGGCGGTCGGGGTGAGCCGGGCCCGCGAGCTGGGCGTCGAGCGGATCGCGATGCCCACCAACGGCAACGCCGGTTCGGCCTGGGCCACGTACGCCGCGCGGGCCGCGATGGGCGCGACGATCGTCATGCCCCTGGAGGCGCCGGGCATCTGCCGGCGCGAGTGTGTCGCCGCCGGCGCCGACCTGCGCCTGGTCGACGGGCTGATCGGTGACGCCGGTCGGCGGGTGGCCGAGCTGATCGCGGAGTCGAACGGGACGATCTTCGACGCCGGCACGCTGCGCGAGCCCTACCGCCTGGAGGGCAAGAAGACGATGGGGTACGAGATCGTCGAGCAGCTCGGCTGGCAGGCGCCCGACGTGATCATCTATCCGACCGGCGGCGGGGTGGGCCTGATCGGCATCCACAAGGCGATGCACGAGCTGCGCGAGCTCGGCTGGATCGGCGACAAGCTGCCCCGGCTGGTGGCGGTGCAGTCCACCGGTTGTGCCCCGATCGTGCGGGCCTTCGCCGCCGGCGAGGATCGGGCCCAGCCGTGGACGGACGCGCACACCGTGGCGTTCGGCATCACGGTGCCGGCCCCGCTGGGCGACGAGCTGATCCTGGCGGCGCTGCGGGAGTCCTCCGGCACGGCGGTCGCCGTGGACGACGCGGACATCCTGGCCGATCTGCGGGACTTCGCCGCCCGGGAGGGGCTGCTGCTCTGCCCGGAGGGGGCGGCCTGCCTCACGGCGGCCCGGCAGTTGCGCGCGGGCGGGTGGATCCGGGCCGGCGAACGGGTGGTGGTGCTCAACACCGGTGCCGGGCTGAAGTATCCGGACACCGTCGACGTCTCCGGCGTACCCCTGATGGCCTGAGGTGACGGCGCGCCCCGTCGGCACCCTCGCCGGTCGGATCAGTAGCTCTCCGGCTCGGTGATCCGCCAGGCCGCGTTGATCAGCCCGATGTGCGAGAGCGCCTGTGGCGTGTTGCCCAGTTGCGCGCCGGTGGTGAGGTCGATCTGCTCGCTGAACAGTCCCACGTCGTTGGAGTACCCGACGACCCGCTCGAAGAGCGCCTCGGCGCGCTTCGGCTCACCCGTCATCACCAGGCACTCCACCAGCCAGAACGAGCACAGCAGGAATCCGGCGGGGTCGGTGGTCCAGCGCCGCAGCAGGCCGTCCTCGGTACCCAGCTCACGCTCGACCATCGCGATCGTCGAGCGCATCCGCGGGTCGGTGGCCGGCAGGAAGTGCGTGACCGGCAGGGCGAGCACCGAGGCGTCCAGCTCCGGCGATCCGAACGCGCCGGTGAACGCGCCGATCCGCTCGTTCCACCCCTCGCGCAGCACCGTGTCGCGGATCTCGTCGCGGACCCGCGCCCAGCGACGGGGGTCGGCCCGATCCCCGAGCCGGTCGGCGAGCCCCACCGCCCGGTCCATGGTCAACCAGCAGGACACCTTGGACGAGAGGTAGTGGCGCTCCTCGTCGCGGGTCTCCCAGATGCCCCGGTCCGGCAGGTGCCACGTCGTGGCCACCTGCTCGGTCAGCCCGAGCACCATCTCCAGAAGCTCGTCCTCGAACCGCGTGCCCAGGTAGTCGCGCAGCCGCCACACCGCCGACATCACCTCACCCGGCACGTCGAGCTGCCGCTGCCGCCAGGCGTCGTTGCCGACCCGCACGGGTCGACTGTCGCGGTAGCCGCGCAGGTGGTTGCAGTGGTGCTCGGAGAGGTCGCGTTCCCCCTCCAGCCCGAAGAGCACCGGCACGGGCTCGTCGCCGAACCGCCCGATCGAGCGGGTCGCCCAGGTGAACAGCCGCGACGTCTCGTCGGGGCAGGCCGCCACCCAGAGAGCCCGCATGGTCAACGAGAAGTCCCGCAACCAGGAGTAGCGGTAGTCGTAGTTCCGGTCGCCGCCGATCTGCTCCGGCAACGAGGAGGTCAACGCGGCGGCGACCGCGCCACTGCGGGCGTACGTGAGGCCGGTCAGGACCGTCGCGCTGTGCGTGACGAGTTCGGGGTAGCGACCGGAGTAGGTGTGCGTCTCCCGGAACGCCCGCCACGCCTGCGTCGTCTCGGCGAGGCTGGTCAGCGGGTCCACCCGGGCCGGCGGGTCGCCGTACGCCTCGCCGAACGCGAGGTCCATCCCGATCACCTGACCGGCGGAGACCTCGAACTCGTGGCTCACCCGGTCGGTGCCCGCCCGCAGGTGCAGGCCGCCGGCACGCAACATCAGCACCACCGGGCCGGCACCGGCCAGCACCCCGCCGTCCGGCTGCTCGTGCAGGTACGGCGTGAGCAGGCCGTACTCCGGGCGGGGCGCGAAGTCCAACGCCATCCGTACCCGCCCGGAGATCCCCTCGACGACCCGGATCAGCACGGCGGGTGAGTTCTTGCCCAACTCGTGGGCGCGGGCGCCGACCTCGGCGGCCAGCGCGTCGGTGACCGCCACACTGCCGTGCGGGGTGTGGTGCACCGTTCGCAGCACCAGTGTGTCCGGCAGATACGCGCGCTCCACCCGGTGACCCGGGCCGCCGGCCCCGACCGGCGCCAGCCGGAAGTGACCGGCTCCAGGGTCGAGCAACCGCGCGAACACGGACGCCCCGTCGAACCGGTTCGGGCACCACCAGTCGATCGAGCCGTCCTTGCCGACCAGGGCACCCGAACGGGAGTCCGACAGGAACCCGTAGTCGGAGATCTGCGGCTGCTGCTCCACCCGCCGGGGGTACCCGAATCGGCCCGGATCAGGCCGGACGCCTTCCCGGACGCGACCAGCGCCAGTGGCATCCGCGGAAACGAGAAGGCCCTCGACAGGCTGGGCTGAGTCACCGGCGGGGCCGGAGCGTGTTGTTCTTTTGACTCTGATGTCTGTGAGTCATCACGATGACTCACAGACATCAGGCTCTGCCCGACATTGCCCTCGGCGGCTCCGTGGCTGGCCGGTTGCCCATCGGGCATCGCTCGGCGGACGAATCACTCGGTCGGTGGCTCGTCCTCGCCCGCCGCCTCGGCCGCGTCGGCCTCTTCCTTGGTCTTGTGCACCGCCTTGTCGGCGTGCTCCGGCGGCCCGTACACCGTGTAGAGCACCAGCGGGTTGGGGCCGGTGTTGACGAAGTTGTGCTTGGTGCCCGCCGGCACCACGACCAGGTCGCCCGCGACGACCTTCCGCTTCGAGCCGGCAACCCGCGCCTCGCCGACGCCGCTCACGAAGGTGAGGATCTGGTCGATGTCCTCGTGCACCTCCTCGCCGATCTCCCCGTCGACGGGGATGGTCATGATGACCAACTGGGTGTGCTCACCGGTCCACAGCACGCGCCGGAAATCCGGGCTCTGCTCGGCGACAGTCGCGATAGTGAAATGCTCCATGTCCACGCTCATACCCCGTCCGGCGGTGTGCCACGCCGGGCTTCACGAATGGTGGAATTCCCCACGCTGGGAGGGTTTGGATCCGCACGTACCGGGGATCGAGGAGCGGACCGGCGTGAACGGCCGGTCGAGCCAGGTCCCCGCCGACGTACCGCCGAACGGCTGCGGTGGTGGGAGACGGCCAGAGCGCGGCGACGTTCCGACCACGGAGCGGCGCCGCGCGCTCTTGTGGCTCAGCGATGCAGCCAGGTGAGCAGGTCGGGTGGCGCAAACGCCGCGACCCGTCGCTGGTAGCGGGCGAGGCCGGCCTCGTTCAGGAGATCGCGCCCCTGACCTGAGCCGCCCCGGCGAAAGAACGCCTGGCGGTCACGCAGCACACCGAGCGTGTCCGGCGCGAGCCGGTCGGCCTGCTCCCGCATGCGACCGAAGGTGGCCGCCTCCACCAAGTCCGGCCCCGGGCTCGGGAGTTTCCATCGGTCGGCCAGCCGGCGCATCTCACCGCCCAGATCAGCCAGCAGGTCGTCGTAGTGCACCAGCTCGACGTTCGGCTCGTGCCGGCGGGCCCACGCGTCAGTGAGGTGCATCAGCACCCCGGGCAGCGAATCCAGCTCGGCGCGCGGGTCCGCCTCCCGGTCGACCCAGCTCGGCAACCACTCCCGCGCCGAGGGCCGCTGCGGAGATTCCCCGGTGGGGACGGGTTGGCCGGTCAGCTCGGCGAGGCGTACCCGATCCAGGTTCGCGCCCTGGTGGTAGAGGGAGACCGCCATGTCCAGCGGATGCCGGGCCACCACCACGTAGTGCGCCCGAGGATCGAGCGGAATCCCGTCCAGCGGGGTGTGCGTCTTGATGAACCGCCGGTGCGGCTGGGCGGCCAGCCGGTCGTACACGGTGGCCTGCGGCTCGACCAACCAGTCCAGCCATGGCGACAGCACTGTCAGCGGCTGCGGCAACTGCGGGGTACGCAGCACCAGGAGCGCACAGATCATCTGCATCCAGGTGGTGCCGCTCTTGGAGCGGGTGCTGATCACGATGTCACCGTCGCGGAACGGGAACCCGCTCCAGCGCGCGCTGTCCTCGTCGTCGGTTCGGTAACGGTGGATCGGCGTGGGCATCGGGGGATGCTAGTCGCCGAACCGACAGTCGAACAGCCGAATTCCGGCTTACATTCCTGGGGCATGTCCGTACGCCTGGCTAGATTGAAGTATGGTGCCCGCCCACGGGGGCCGGGCGGCGGCACCGGTCTACCGCCCCATCCTCGCCAACCGACGGGGCGAGCTTGAGGCCCTGAGCCACCTCGATCCCGCGCACGCCACGCTGGTCGCCCCGATCCTGGAGATCGGTGAGATCGGTCGCTCCACGATGGACGCCATTCGCCGGATGCCGTCCGGGCTGCTGCCCGCCGTCGACGTCAGCGCCCTGCCCGACATCCCCGAGGCGGAGCTGACCCGTTGGGGCGTACCGGTGGTGCCGGTGATCGGGCTCTCCGAGGGCGACCACCGGCTGGTCGCGCACGGCGCGGCGGCGCGGGCGTACGGCCGGCGGGCGCTCGTCCGGCTCCGGGCCGGTCAGGACCGGGCCGGCCCGGACGCGAGCACCACAGCGGTGGAACGGATCTGGCGGTTCACCGGCCTCGCCCCGGAGGAGTGCGACCTGCTGGTGGACGCGGGGGACGTCTGCTGCCCGGCGGATGTGCGGACCGCCGAGCCCCGGGTACGCCACCTGCTGGACTGGGCACGCCGACACGCCTGGCGGTCGGTGACGGTGGCGGCCGGCGGGATGCCCCCGACGCTGTCCCGGTTGCCCACCGACGAGCCGGTCCAACTGGACCGGTGGGACTGGCGACTGTGGCGGCGGCTGGCCGACGCCGGGGTCGACTACGGCGACTACGGCGTCCACCCGGCCGGGCCGGGTGGAGGTGACCCTGGCGACCGGTTGCCGACCGTGCGCTACACCGACGACGGCAGCTGGTGGGTCTACCGCTGGGCGCGACGCGGCGGCCGGGGCGACGACCGGTTCGCCGACCTGTGTCGCACGCTGGTGTCGGCACCGCACTGGCCGACCATCGGCGCGGCCTTCTCCTGGGGTGACCACGAGCTGCTGCGCCGGGCCCGCCGGGGTGCCGGGGCCGGCTCGACCGCCAACTGGGCGGCGTGGAGCACCTCGCACCACCTGGCCCACGTGCTCGCCACGCTGTCGCATCCGGCCGGCGACGGCGCGCCGCGGTGGCACCCCGGGCAGGGGCCACCACCGCAGCGGGGACGATCGCTGCGCTGAGGGTGGGGTCTACTGCTTCTCGGTGAAGCCGAACTGGATGATGCCCTCGTCGTCGACCGTCGCGTCCACCGACGCGTCCCCGAGCAGCTCGGCGGCGTCCTCGTCCAGGAAGATCCGGGCGCCCTGGTTGTCGACCACCCGATCCCCCTGTGCCGGTTCGGGCACCAGCTCGACGGTGAGCGAGCCTGCCTCGGTGTCGGCGGCGATTCGCACACCGCCGTCCTGGGCGACGTCCTGTTGGTTGGCGAGGTCACGGATGACCAGCACGGCGTTGTCGGTCATGGTGAGCATTGACGGAACTCCTCGTGGATTGTCGGCTCGCGGTCGGATACCGCGCGGACCGGACAGTCGGTCCGCGTACGAGCACACGTGGGAGGCGACAGAGGGGCGAACGATCATCGCCGTCGCATCGAATCGGGGCAGCTGACGGCCCCGTCACTCCCACCGTGCCCGCTGGCCGAGCATCCGTCAAATAGAGCCAGGTCAGTGGAGAGCGGCGGCCGGCGCCAGCCAGGCGCGAATCTCGTTGACCGCCGCGCGGCCGGCCCGGTTGGCTCCGATCGGCAGCCCGGGCAGGTCATGGACGGCCATTCCGGCTTCAGCCCGGTGACCTGCACTTACGCTGAGTTGATGAGCGACTTCCGTCGGTACGCGGCCGAATTCCTCGGCACCCTGCTGCTGGTGTTCTTCGGAGTGGGTAGCGCGGTCGCCGCCCGGGTCCAGGGCGGCGTGGTGGTGGTGGCGCTGGCCTTCGGGTTCGTGATGGTGGCCCTCGTCTACACGATCGGGCCCCTCTCCGGCAGCCACGTCAACCCGGCGGTGACGCTCGGTGTGCTGCTCTCCGGCAAGATCTCGGTGCTCGGCGCGGTGGCGTACTGGATCGCGCAGTTCGTCGGCGCGACAGTCGCGGCCTTCGTGCTCTGGGCGCTCACCCGCTGGGGTGACGTCGCGGACCAGACCGGGGCGCTGGGCACCAACGGTTACGGCGCGCACATCAACCGGGGCGGGGCAGCCGTGCTGGAAGTCGTGCTGACCTTCCTCTTCGTGCTGGTGGTGCTGGTGGTGACCAGCCGGAGCGAGAATCCGGGCACCGCCGGGCTGGCCATCGGCCTGGCCCTGGCCGTGACCCAGCTGGTGGGCGTGACGCTGACCGGAGCCGCGGTCAATCCGGCCCGCGCGTTCGGCCCGGCGGTCTTCGAGGGCGGTGTGGCGCTGCGGCAGCTCTGGGTGTTCATCGTCTTCCCGCTGCTCGGTGGGGCGCTCGCGGCGCTCGTCGCACCACTGGTCATGGGGGCGCAGCGGCATTACTGGGGTGGCCACGAGAAGACGGTCGGCAGGCCGAAATGACCTGGACGGTAATTTCTTTCGCCTGAGGGCCTTTTCCGGCGAATATCTCCGTGACAGCATCAGCGGATGCATCGTCGTCACTTTCCCCGGGCCCTCGCGCTGTTCGCGCTGGTCGCCACCGCGGCCACCGCCGCCGCGCCCGGTGCCACAGCCGAATCGCCCACCCCCGCGACGACCCGCCTGCACGCCACCATCGACACGATCCTCGCCGACACCCGGCTGGCCGGCGCGCAGGCGTCGGTCGTGGTCGTCGACACCGGCACGGGCCAGACGCTCTACGACCGCAACGGCGACCGGCGGCTGGTCCCGGCGTCCAACACCAAGCTGCTGACCTCGACCGCGGCCCTTGAGCTGCTCGGCCCGGGGCACCGCTTCGGCACCGACGTGCTCGCTGGCGGGAAGCGCCGCGCCGGCCTGCTCTCCGGCAACCTCTACCTACGCGGTGGGGGCGATCCGACAATGCTCGCCGCCGACTACGACGCGCTCGCCGCGCGGGTCGCCGCCGACGGCGTACGGGTGGTCACCGGAAACCTGATCGCCGACGACACCCGCTACGACAACACCCGACTCGGCCCCGACTGGACCTGGGACGACGAGCCCTACTACTACGCCGCGCAGGTCTCCGCGCTCACCGTCGCCCCGAACACCGACTACGACGCGGGCACCGTCATCGTGCACGCCGCACCGGCCGACCGGGCCGGCGCGCCGCCGGTGGTCACCACCACCCCCGCGACCGGGTACGTCAAGGTCGACAACCGCGCCCGGACGGTCAGCGACGGCGAGACCTCGATCTCGATCGAGCGCGAGCACGGCGGCAACACCGTCGTGGTGACCGGTCAGATCGCCGTCGGGGACGAGCCCGCCAGCGACTGGGTCACCGTCTGGGAACCCACCGGCTACGCGGCCGACGTGTTCCGGTCGGCGCTGCACCGACACGGCGTCCGGGTGCTCGGCCGGACCGTGCTCGGCCAGCCCACCCCGGAGACGGCGCAACCGGTGGCACGCCACGACTCGATGAGCCTCGGCGAGCTGATGACGCCATTTCTGAAGCTGTCCAACAACGGGCACGCCGAGGTGTTGACCAAGGAGATCGGTCGGGTGCTCTCCGGCGCCGGCACCTGGACGGCCGGTCTCACCGCGATCAGCGAGTACGTCGCCGACACCGGAATGGACACCGGAAGACTGCGCCAGCGTGACGGCTCGGGATTGTCCCGGCGCAACCTGATCCCGGCGGCGGAGTTCGTCGACCTGCTGAGCGCCGTCCGGGCCGAACCGTGGTTCGCGACCTGGTACGCGGCGCTGCCGATCGCCGGTCGGCCGGAGCGGTTCACCGGCGGCACCCTGCGCAGCCGGATGGCCGGTACGCCGGCTGCGGGCAACGTGCACGCCAAGACCGGCAGCCTGACCGGTGTCTCCGGGCTCTCCGGCTACGTGACCAGCGCCGATGGCCGACTGCTGGCGTTCTCCATCCTGCTCAACAACTACCTGACGGCGTCGGTGAAGTCGCTCGAGGACCAGATCGCCGTTGCGCTTGCCGGCTTCCGCGAGGCTGGCACGTCGACGGCACGGGTGGCCCCGCCGGCCGTGCCGGAGACGCCGCGTACCCCGGAGGGCGTCGAGTGTTCCTGGGTCAAGCCGATCACCTGCTGAAACAGTGGCCGGGAGGCGCGGGCGCGCCTCCCGGCCGCCGGCGAGCGCTCAGGCCGGACGGTCCGGTGGGGGGACCACCGCCGTCGGGTCACCGCGTTCGATGAGGGCGGCGATCTCAGCGGCCCGCAGCCCGCGCAGCGCCAGCACCCGGGTGCCCCAGCGGTGCAGACGGCACGGGTGCGGGCTGGCGTCGTTGCGGCAGACCACGCCCCCGGACCACCGTCGGGGGGCGTGCACCACCACCGCCCGTACGGCGAACTGGGTGTCCTCGCCTGTCACGTATGGCGGCAGGGGGATGTCGCGAAGAACCTCCCCGGACGCTTCACCGGTGCCGGACGAAGCGACACGACGGACGCGGTGGGCGGTGCTGCTGCTCATCGGCGCTGCCTCCACACTGGATGGTCGGATGGGGACAGCAGAAAGCTACGACGTGTTCGACGGTCCGCGACGGACAAACTGTCCCGCTGGCCGACCCACAGCGATCAGTCAGTCAGTCAACGCACCGTCACGGCCTGGAGGCCGACGTTGCCGCAGTGCTGCGTGAAGACCTTCTCGACGGTCCAGTTCAGCAGCAGCCGGGCACCCTTGGGCACTGTGAAGCGGATGGTGAACTGGGCGCTCTGACTGGTGTAGGGGTCTTCCAGTCGGGCGATGCTGGCGGGCCCTCCGGTGGACAGCCGCGCTTCCAGTCGCCCCCGGGCCATCCAGGTGCCACCGTAGAGCTGGACCGTGCGCGGCTCGCCACTGCCGGCGACGGCGAGGCTGAACCCGTTTCCGGCACCGCACGCGTAGACGCCGTTGGAGCTGCCGTCCGTCGACCGCTCCGGCGTGCCGTCGGCCCAGCGCACGTACTCCTGGTTGCCGTCCCAACCGATCCGCCGGCCCGGTCCTCCCCCGTCAATGATCTCGCCGGAGCCGGAACGCTTGCGGTTCATCGACCTGCCGCCACGTTCCCCCCAGTGGACCCAGTCCCGGGCGCCCACCGCGGTGAGGTCGACGATGGCGGGCATCTCGCCCCGGCTCACCGTCAGCGCCGGCGAACCGGGCTTCGGCGGCGGAGGCGGGGCGGGCGTGCTGGCCGACGGCGTCGGGTCCGGCGAGGGTGGGCGCTGGCGCGGACGCAGGCCGGGCGTCGCCGGCCCCGCCTCGCCGGTACGCCCCTCGGCGGCCGGGAAACCGGGGGAACGGGCGGAAACGCCGGCCGGACCCGCCTGGTCGTCGCCCGGCGCCGGACCGGACCGGGTGGCGAGATACGAGACCAACACCACCAGGCAGACGAGTACGGCGGCTCCCTCCACCGCCCAGCGCCGCCGCTGTCGGGCGCGGCGCAACACGCTGCGGGTCGTCCCGGCGGTAATGGCACGCGGACGGTGCTTGGACGGCGTATCGCCAGCCCTCGAACCAGCCCGCGTGCGGTCTTCGTCCGCCACCGACCCCTCCAACTCCGCCGCCCGGCCGTTCTTGGACCGCCGAGGACCACACCAACCACTGTGGGCAGTTTCACGTTCACCCGGGCGTGGACGACACGCTAGATCCGGACTGCCGGACGTGTCCAGCCCACAATGGGACGCTGCCGGACAACCCCGACCGCCCGGAACGGGCACCTGGGCAGACCAGAAGCCCTTTGCGGGTCAGCCGATCCGGAAGCCGAGCAGTTGCGCGACGACCACCGCCTGCTCGACGTCGATCACGGCACCGGCCCGTTCGACGACCGTCGGGTCCAGCGCGGTGAGATCGCTGCCCCGCAGGTCGGCGCCGTCGAGCCGGACGTTGGTCAACTGCGCACCGGAAAGATCGACTCCGGTGACCGTAGCACCGGTGAGGTTGGCCCTGGTGAGGTCCACCTCGCGCATGCGCACCCCGGTCAGCCGGACGCCACGCAGGTCGGCGGCGGGCAACGCGACGAAGGACCAGTCACCGCCGTCCACCGTCAAGGGACGCAGATCGCACTCGCTGAAGGTGCTGCCGACCAGCTTGCAGCCGGTGAACTCGGCCTCGAAGAAATTGCACCGCCGGAACACGCAACGGGTGAAGGCGGAGTCGACATGCCGGGAGGCGTTGAACGCCACGTTGCCGAACGTGCACCCGGTGAAGACCGCACCCCTGCTCACCGCCTCGGTCAGGTCCACCCCGAAGAACTCGCAGCCCACGAAGTGCCGGTCGGTCAACTCCTCGGCGTACCAGTCCTCGTTGCGGAAGGTCACGTCCTCGGTCAACTCCGGCATCCGGCCAGGCTAGTGGGCGCGGGCCGGCAGCCGACGGTCGGCGGGCCGGTGCCGGCCCCCTTCCGGCACCGGTGTACCGGCGAGTAGGTTCGGCGGCGTGAGTGTGGCTCGGAGCAAGGACCCGGATCAGATCGGTTTCGACCCGGCGCGGCTGGCGCGGATCGACGAGCACTTCGGCCGGTACGTCGACGACGGTCGGCTGGCCGGCTGGCAGGTGGTGGTCACCCGGCGCGGCGAGGTGGCGCACTCCTCGACGTACGGGCTGCGCGACCGCGAGTCGGGCGCACCGGTCGAGGCCGACACCCTGTGGCGGATCTACTCGATGACCAAGCCGGTCACCTCGGTCGCGGCGATGATGCTGTGGGAGGAGGGCCGGTTCGAGCTGACCGACGAGATCAGCCGCTGGCTGCCCGAGTTCGCCGACCTGCGGGTCTATTCCAAGGGGTCGGCGCTCAAGCCGTACACGGTGCCGGCGGCCGAGCCGATCCGGGTCTGGCACCTGCTCACCCACACGGCCGGTCTGACGTACGGCTTCATGCAGACCTCGGTGGTCGACGGGCTCTACCGGGCGGCCGGCTACGACCTGTACCCGCCCGCGGACGTCGACCTGGCCGGCGCCTGCGCGGTCTTCGGCGAGCTGCCGCTGCTGTTCCAGCCCGGCTCGGCGTGGGGCTACTCCGTCGCCACCGACGTGCTCGGCCGCCTCGTCGAGGTGATCTCCGGGCAGAGCCTCGACGCGTTCTTCGCCGACCGGATCTTCGGCCCGCTGGGCATGGCCGACACCCGCTGGTGGGCCGACGGCGACGAGGCCGACCGGCTGGCCGCGCTCTACGTACCGGATCCGCGCAGCGGCCGGGCCGTCCGCTACGACAGCCTGGGGTCGCTCGCGTTCAGCAAGCCGGCGTTGCTCTCCGGCGGTGGTGGTCTGATCTCCAGCGCCGCCGACTACCACCGGTTCACCCAGTTGCTGCTGCGCGGCGGCGAGCTCGACGGCGTCCGGTTGCTCGGGCCGCGCACGGTGCGGTTCATGACCCGCAACCACCTGCCCGGCGGTCAGGATCTGGGCACCCTCTCCACCGGCGGCTTCGCCGAGACCACGCTGGACGGGATCGGCTTCGGTCTCGGCTTCGCGGTGGTCGACGACCCGGTCCCCAGCCGGGTGCCCAGCAGCGTCGGCGAGTACTACTGGGGTGGGGTGGCCAGCACCGCGTTCTGGGTCGACCCGGCCGAGGAGATCACCGCGCTGCTGTTCACCCAGCTGATGCCGTCGAGCACCTACCCGCTCCGCTCCCAGCTGCGCCAACTCGTCTACGCCGCCCTGGTCGACTGACGGTCACCTGCTGCCCCTTGTCGTGCCGCTCCGCCGACAGATGCTCCCCGCCCAACCCGCCTTTGCTCTGCTTGCCTATCTGCGACATGACGCCGAATGGCGCATCCAGGTAAGCAGAGCAAAGGATCGGAAGCTCGGGGTTGGCCGCCAGATCGACGCGAATGGGCAGCGGGCGAGGTGGCGCGCGATCTAGGCGAGGCGGGCCGGGAAGCCACCGGTGGCGATCGGACTCCAGGCGTCGATGGTGACCCGGATCAGCGACTTGCCCTGACGCACCATCGCCGCCCGGTAGTCGTCCCAGTCCGGGTGCTCACCGGAGATGCTGCGGAAGTACTCGACGAGCGGCTCCAGCGCCTCGGGCAGGTCGAGCACCTCGGCGGTGCCGTCGATCTGCACCCAGGGGCCGTTCCAGTCGTCACTGAGCACGCAGGCCGAGACCCGCGGGTCGCGACGAATGTTGTTCACCTTGGCCCGCTCGGGATAGGTGGAGACGACCAGCCGTCCCTGCTCGTCGACCCCGGCCGAGACCGGGGAGGACTGCGGTCGCCCGTCGGCCCGGGTGGTCATCAGCACGACGCGGTGTCGCGGCCGGAGGAAGTCGAGCAGGCCGTCCCGGTCGACCCGGGTGTTCGTTGCGATGCTGCGTGCCATTCCCCGTTCCTACCAGGGGGCGGGCGCAGCGGCGGCGGCGGGTCAGCGGGGTCGGGCCGCGGCGCGGCGCGCCGCCTGGGTGGGCACCCGGGGACGGCCGGACGGACGCCAGGCCCGACCGTTGGCGTAGATCACCCGAAAGCCGAGGTACGACGCGAGCGGCGCCCAGTGGGCGGAGCCCATCCGCAGTTCGGCGGCATTGTGTCGCTGGCCGTTGGCCAGCACGTCGAGGAGCACGGTTTCGAAGGCCGCCGATTCGACCCAGTCGACTTCCCGGGTGAAACCGCAGATGAGAGCGGCTCCGGTGACCTCCAGGAACTCGCGTAGCACCGCGTCCGAGGCGCGCAGCACCGAGCAGCTGCCGAAATAGAGTCGCCGCCCCTCCGCGCGGCCGGCCATCAGCTCGGCCACCTCGTTCAACTCCACCGACTGCCAGTCGGTGAGGCAGAGCCGGCTCGGCTCGCCGTGCATGGCGAAGAAGCCGACCCGGTGGTCGGCGTACTGCTTGAGCAGCCATCGGTCCAGGAAGTAGAACAACTCGTCGCGGGTCGCCGCGTCCTTGTGGATGAACCGGATCTTGCCCAGCCGCTCCAGCAGCTCCAGCGTGGGCAGCACCGAGCCCCGCTCGTTGAGGTCGCGGTGCCACTGACCCTCGACACAGAAGACGCCACCGCGTGCCACGTGCACCTCCGCCAGTCCGACGCCCGGGGCTGACGTTACCGGCCGCGATCACCCCGGGAACATCACCCTCCGTATGGCAGATTGCGACGTTCGGTGCCCTTGACCGCAGGAGGGGTGATCCGGCGGAAATGGCAGTTTCGCAAATCAGCCGAATTCCCAGCCAATACCCAGGCACAGCAGATTGTGAGCACGATTCTCGTTAACCACCTCCAACGGCACTGATCAGTGCGAGGGTGGAAATCACGGGACTTCTCGGTCGATGTCCTGGAGCCACCCCATTCGCTCTCCTATCGGGAGGACTTCTGTGCGCGTAAACACCTTGAAGCGGGTCGCCGTCGCATTCGCGCTGGCACTGCCCGGGGCCGCGATCGCCACGGTGGTCGCCGCACCGGCGGCACACGCGGACGGCTGTTACACCTGGAACCGCACCCTGACCCAGGGGCGCTCCGGCGATGACGTCCGCCAGTTGCAGATCCGGGTCGCCGGGTGGGCCGGCTACCGGGACATCGTGGAGAACGACGGCCGCTACGGGCCGAAGACCGCAGCCGCGGTCAAGCGGTTCCAGCAGGCGTACGGGCTGCGCGCCGACGGCATCGCCGGCCCACAGACCTTCGCCAAGCTCTACCAACTCCAGGACAACGACTGCACGCCCGCGCACTTCACCTACAGCGAGTTGGACAACGGGTGCGGCGGAAGCGGGTGGAGCGGCGGCCCGCTGTCGGCGAACCAGACCAAGCAGAACGCGCTGCGGACCATGTGGAAGCTGGAGGCGCTGCGCAAGAGCCTCGGCGACAAGCCGCTCTACGTGTCGAGTGGCTTCCGCAGCAGCGCCTGCAACAACCAGGTCGGCGGCGCGTCCGACAGCCAACACCTGTACGGCAACGCGGCCGACGTGACCTCACGGACGTCCTCGCTGTGCCAGGTCGCCCGCGGCGCCCGTAACAACGGCTTCAGTGGGATCTACGGGCCGGGCTACCCCGACCACGACGACCACGTGCACGTGGACTCGCGCCGGGAGAACAACAGCGACGACAGCTCGAACACGACGAGTTGGTCCGCCCCGGACTGCGGGGTCGGCAACTGAGTCGACCGCTCAGAGCGACGTCGGTCCGACGCGGAGGGGGGAATCTCCGCGCCGGGCCGACGTCGTGTCGCCCCGGGCCGGGTGGGCGGAGGGGGACAGCGCTCAGCTCGCCCGGGGCCAGCGCGGCGCGGTGACGGGGGGAGTCACCGGCCGGCCGGTAGTGGTGGGCCGTATCCCCTGGGGGACGCGCGCGGTCTGTTGCCGCGACGGCCCGGTCGCCGTGAACGGAAACGGCACGTGCACGAACGGATTGCCATGCCGGATCAACGCCTCGATCTGCCGCTCGTTGAGCCCGTGTGTCTCCAACACCCGACGCCCCCAGCGGTGCAGTCGGCACGGGTAGGAGGCGCCGTCGTTGCGGCACAGCGGCCCATTGGGCCACTCCTCGGCGGTGTGCACGACCACCGCCCGGACCGCGAGCCGGACATCCTCCGGGGTCAGTGGTGCCGGCATCGGCACCTCACCCAGTACCTGATCGATGGGATCCGTCGACTGCTCACCAACTCGCACGGCAGGCCTCCCGCAGTTCGGCAGCGGTACGGCGGACCTACCGCACCGACATCCTCGGCCATGGGTACGGCGGACACCGGACGAAAGTTCAATTCCGGTACGCGGTAAGCAGATCCTCCGCCGACAGCACCCGGATGCCGTCCACCGCCGTGCCGCTGCGGGACACGGCGACGAGCGGCACCGACTCGTCGGCGCCGGGAAGCAGAGACCGGTGCAGGAGCAGCCGGCCCAGGTCATGCGCGTCGAAGGGCCGGCTCTCCTGCCACTTGACCGATCCGACGAAACTGATCCGCTGAGCGACGGGCCCACGGTCGGCGCCGACGATGTCGATCTCCGGGTCGTTGGTCCGGGTCCAGTAGCCGCCGATCGTCGCCGCCTGCGCCGGCAGGTGGTCACCGGGCAGCCGGCGCAGGGCTTCCCGGACGACAGGTTCGATGGCCCGCCCCCTCCAGGACGCCCACGACCGGTCGATCCGGCCCAGGGTCAGGTCGCCACGCCCCCGCTCGATCTCGGAGAGGTGCGGCCCCAGGAACGACAACCAGAAGCGTAGGTAGGGGTCGGCCACCGCGTACCGGGTCTCCCGCGACGGCTTCGTCGACAGTGGAACGGCGACCTCCACGGCCCTCTTCTGGGTCAGCAGACGCAGGGCGCGGTTGAGGGACGCCTGTGGAAGGTCCCCCGCGGCGCGGGAGATCAGTGAGAAGGTCCGCTCACCGGAGCCGATGGCCCGCAGCACCAGACCCGCCTGGGACTGGGGCGGGAACTCCGCCGCCAGTGCCCGCTCACCGCTCACCAGCAGCGCGGAGGTCGGATCCCGTACCGCGTCGGTCAGGTAGTCGTGGACGGACGCACCGGTCGGCCACTCGTCGAGGATCAGCGGCAGACCGCCGGAGATCAGGTAGGCGTCGAACGCGTCGGCGGCGGACAGGCCGAGCATGTCGCTGACGTCGGCGGGGCTCAGCGGCGGAACGACCATCTCCGTGGCCCGTTGGTGGAACGGCCGGCCGTAGTCGTTGAGTGCTTCCATCATGGCCAGGTCCGATCCGACGCAGATCAGGAGGACCGGCCGCCGGGACAGCTCGCGATCGAAGATCTTCTGCAGGGTTCCCTCGAAGCCCGGGTCTCCCGCGATGAGGTACGGCATCTCGTCCAGGACGACGACGCTCGGCCGGTCGGTCGGCAGTGCGGCGGCCAGCAGCGTCAGCGCGGCGTCCCAGGTCTGTGGTTGCTGCTGGCGAAGGATCTGCGCACCGGGCAGGGTGGAGGTGGCGGCGGCCTCCACGAAGAGGGCGAGCTCGGCTGCGACGGTCGGCTGCGCGGAGGCGGTGAAGAAGAGATGCGGCACCGCGGCCCGCTCCACGAACTCCTCGACCAGTCGGGACTTGCCCACCCGTCGGCGACCTCGCATGAGAAGGGCTCGCCCAGGCCGCCCCGCACGGCCACCCCGCTGCACCCGGGAGAGCATGCCGTCCAGGAGGTGGAGCTCCTGGTCTCGCCCGACAAAGCCGTCCACGTTCACTCCTGAAACTACCAGCGATGAAACAACCAAAAACGAGTGTAACCTCATCTGTGGTGGTGCGCCGCCTAACTGGCCTGGGTGAAAACCGTCCGGGAACGCTCGGACGACCTGCGCGCGGCAAGCTCAGACGAGGCCGGCGTCGTGGACGAGCAGCGCCACCTGGACCCGGTTGTTCAGCTCCAGTCGGGTCAGCAGCCGGGAGACGTATGCCTTCACCGTCGCCACGCTCATGAAGAGCTCCCCCGCGATCTCCGCGTTGGTGTGGCCCCGCCCGAGCGCGACCGCCACCTGCCGCTCCCGCTCGCTGAGCCCGGCGAGGAGCCGCAGCGCCCGTTCGCGGCGTGGGTCCGGGCCGACCGGGCCGGGGGCGGCGGCGGTCACGTGGGCGATCAACGTCCGGGTCACCGTCGGCGAGAGCGTCGCCTCGCCCGCCGCGACCCGGCGGACGGCACGGACGATCTCCGCCGGCGGGGTGTCCTTGAGCAGGAAGCCGGCCGCGCCGGCGCGGAGCGCCCGCAGCACCTGCTCGTCGGCGTCGAAGGTGGTCAACACCAGCACCTCGGGCGGGTGCGGTTGGGCACGCAGCGCCTCGGTGGCGGTCAGCCCGTCGACCCGGGGCATCCGGATGTCCATCAGCACCACGTCCGGGGCGTACGCGGCCACGGCCGCCGGCACCTCGCCACCGTCGGCCGCCTCGCCGACCACCGTCAGGTCCGGCAGACCGCCGAGGATCATCGATAGCCCGGCCCGGACCAACGCGTCGTCGTCCACGATCAGCACGCGTACCGGCGGCGTAGCCGGTCCGGCCGACCCGTTCGCGTCCGGCGGTCCGGCGGGGCTGGTCACGCCGGCCACGGCAGCCAGGCGGCCAGCCGGAAGTCACCGCTGTCGTCCCGACCGTAGGCGAGCCGCCCGCCGGCCAGGGTGACCCGTTCGCTGATGCCGACCAGGCCGGTGCCGGCACCCGGCAGGGTGCCCCCGGCCGGCGTACCGACCGGCCACCGGTTGCCGATCGCCACCGTCAGTCCAGCGCCCGGCCCGCCCGCCACGTCGACGGTGACGGCCGCGCCGGCAGCGTGCTTGCGGGCGTTGGTCAGCCCTTCCTGCACGATCCGGTACGCGGCCCGACCCAGCGCCGCCGGCACCTCCCCCGGGCTGGCGACGCTGTCGCTGACGTTGACCCGCACCCCGGCCGACCGCGACTCGGCGATCAGTGCGGGCAGGTCGGCAAGGGTGGGCTGCGGCGGCTCGGGGGCGTCGCCGGCACCGTCGTCCTCGGCGCGCAGCACCCCGATCACCTCCCGCAGGTCCTGTAGGGCGGCGTGGGCGCTGCCCCGGATCACCCCGGCGGCCTTGGCCACCTCCTCGGCCGGCGCGTCCGGGCGGAACTCCAGCGCACCCGCGTGCAGGCTGAGCAGCGAGATCCGGTGGGCCAGCACGTCGTGCATCTCCCGAGCGATCCGGGTGCGTTCGAGGTGGCGGGCCTGGGCGATCCGTAGTTGCTGCTCCGCCTCGGCCCGTTCGGCCCGCTCGCGCAGCGACACGATCAACTGACGGCGGGCCCGGACGAACATCCCCCAGGCCAGCACCGCGAGGGTGAGCACGACACCCCAGGTGACGGTGAGCCAGTACGGCATGGCCGGGTCCGGACGGGTCCAGCTGAAGACGAAGTTGGTGAGCAACCCCACGCCGGTGATCGCGACCGCGACGGCGGTCCGCCGGTGCACCACGACGGTGAAGTAGATGATCAACAGCGGGATGGCGGATGCCATCGAGAACAGACTCAGCGGCAGGGTGGCCACCGCCAGCCCGAGCGGCCACCGACGGCGCAGCCAGAGCAGCCCGCAGCAGAGCAGCCCGAGCACCGTGTCGACGCCGACCATCCAGTCGTGCGGCAGCGGGATCGCCATCTCCGGGGCGGGCGACAGGGCGTCCCCGAAGGCCAATAGCACCCAGAGCAGCCCGAGCAGGAAGGCGAGGCTGTCCACCACCCAGTCGCGGGTGGTGCGACGCGGACGGGCGCGCGCGGGCTCCGCCGGCACCACCAGCTCCCCGGGCAGCAGCCAGGGGTGCTCGGGGACGGCGATGCTTGTCACCCGACCATGCTAGGCAGCGGCAGGCCCCGGCAACCAGCTACCAAAGTCGAGACCCCGCCATCGACAAAGGTCGGCGCGGCACCGACCGGTGGCCGAAGCGGATGGCCGGGCGGCCCCGGCACGCTCGACAACATGATCGTCGTAGAGAACCTCACCAAGCGATACGGGCCACACCCGGCCGTGGACGACGTGTCGTTCCAGTGCGAGCCGGGCACCGTGACCGGTTTCCTCGGCCCCAACGGCGCTGGCAAGTCGACCACCATGCGCATGATCTGCGGGCTGACCACGCCGACCGGCGGGCGCGCCACCGTCTCCGGGCACCCGTACCGGGACCTGCCCAACCCGGGGCGGGAGGTCGGGGTGCTGCTGGACGCCTCCGCCCAGCACGCCGGGCGCACCGGCCGCGAGGCGTTGACGCTGTCCGCGTACACGATGGGTCTGGACCGGCGCGAGGTCGCCGCGAAGCTCGACCTGGTCGGGTTGAACGCGGTGGCCGCGAAGCGTCGGGTCCGGGCGTACTCGCTGGGTATGCGCCAACGGCTCGGGCTGGCCCACGCGCTGCTCGGCGACCCCCGGGTGTTGATCCTCGACGAGCCGGCCAACGGCCTGGATCCGGAGGGGATCTTCTGGATGCGCCAGCTACTGCGTGACTTCGCCGACCGGGGTGGCACCGTGCTGCTCTCGTCCCACCTGCTGCGCGAGGTGGAGGCGGTCGCGGACCGGCTGGTGGTGATCGGGGGTGGCCGGATCGTGGCCCAGGGCGACAAGAACGAGCTGCTGGCCGGGGGCGGCACTGTGGTGCGCGCCCGCGACGACGCGGCGCTGCGCCGCGCGCTGGACGCCGCCAACCTGACCGCTGCCGACAGCTCCGACGGTCTGCTCGTGCAGGCCGACGCCGAGTCGGTCGGCCAGGCGGCGGCCGATGCCGGCGTCGCGCTGGCCGAGCTACGCCCCGCCAGCGGCGGCGGCCTCGAACAGCTCTTCCTCACCCTGACCGCCGGCGAATCCACCAAGGAGGCCGTCCGATGACCGCCACGACCGCACCCGCCAGCACCGTCGCACCCGCGCATCGTGCATCGGTACGCCGACCGTCGCTGCTCCGGCTGACAGGTGTGGAGCTGCGCAAGCTCGTGGACACCCGGGCCGGCCGATGGCTGCTGATCACCATCGGTCTGGTCGTCGTCGCGATCGTCACCCTCCTGCTGATCTACGCCGAGGGCCCCGAACAGACCTTCTTCACCTTCTTCGTCACGTCACTGCTGCCCGTCAACGTGCTCCTGCCGGTGCTGGGCATCCTGTCGATCACCAGCGAGTGGTCCCAACGCACGGCCCTCACCACGTACGCGCTGGTGCCCCGGCGGGAGCGGGTGGTCGCCGCGAAACTGATCGCCATGGTGCTGGCCGCGCTCGCCTCGGTGCTCGTCACCCTGGCCGTCGCAAGCGTCGGGACGCTCGTGGCGTCGGCCACGGGCGGCGCGGGCACCTGGCAGGTCGACGCGGCGCTGATCGTGAACGGGGCGATCGTCCAGGTCGCCGGCGTGCTGATGGGTGCCGCCTTCGGTCTGCTGCTGCTCAACACGCCGTTGGCCATCGTCGGCTACCTGCTGCTGCCGACCCTCTGGTCGGTGCTCGGCGAACTGGTCCGGCCGCTGCGCGGTCCGGCCGGGTGGCTGGACACCAGCCGGACCATGGAGCCGCTGTTCACCAGCCACGTCACCGGCGAGCAGTGGGGTCGGCTGGCGGTTTCCCTGCTGGCCTGGATGGTCCTCCCGCTGGCCGCCGGCCTGTTCCGGACGCTGCGCCGGGAGGTGTCCTGACCATGGACGTGGCCGGCTACCGTCCGCGCACCGTCGTCAGCGGCGGCCTGCTGGAGCTGGCTGTCCTGTGGGGTGGCTTCCCGCTGCTCGGCGCGGGCGCCGGATGGCTCCTCGCGGCGGCGACGGGCTGGCTCGCCCGGCTGCCCTGGGTGCCGTTCAGCGATCTCATCGAGTGGTTGGACCGGCTGCCCGAGCCGCAGGCCACCGCCGGCACGATCGGGGTGGGCGTCCTGGCCGGCCTGGTCATAGCCGGGATCGGCACCGCCGAACGGTTGATCGTCACCGTCGACGGGGCGCAGGTCCAGCTGCGCCGCTCCGATGAGAAACGGGCCATCAGCCGGGTCGACACCCGGGTGGTCTTCGTCGCCGACAAGCACCTGGTGCTGCTGGACGCCGACGGCGCGGAACTGGTCCGGGAGTCGACGGACCTGCCGTCGGCCGAGCTGGCGGCGGCGTTCCGGGAGCACGGCTGGAGCTGGGCGGACGACGACCCGCACCGGTCGGCGTACCGGCTGTGGGTTCCGGACCTGCCCGGGTTGCCCGCCGGCGCGGACGCGCTGCTACGGGCCCGGGAACGGGCCGTCCAGCGGGACCGCCGTGACGACGCCCGGGAGTTGCGCCGTGAGCTGGGCCAGCTCGGGGTGGTGCTGCGCGACGAGGGCAAGCGGCAGTACTGGCGGTTGACCACCCGGACGCTCGCCCCCGGGCCGGCGGAGCGGCCGACTTCGGCCGAGCGGGAGGCGGACGGGCGGTAGCGTCTGTCCCAGCAGACCCTGGGAGCCGCGCGATGACCGAACAGCAGCCGTACCGGGTGGTGTCCCGACACCCCGGTTTCGAGCTGCGTCGGTACCCCGCCCACCTGGTGGCCGAGATGCAGATCCAGGCGTCGTTCACCCGGGCGCCGATCGAGGCGTTCCGGCCGCTGGCCGCGTACATCGGTGGCGCCAATCGGGCCCGGCACCCGATCGGCTCCGCCGCGCCGGCGCTCGCGGCGGTCCGCGGCTCGGAGAAGATCGCCATGACCGTGCCGGTCGTGCAGATCGAGGGTGAGTGGCCGGGCGCGTACCGGATCCAGTTCGTCATGCCGGCCAGCTTCACCACCGCCACCCTGCCCGAGCCGGTGGACGCCCGGGTGCGGATCCGCGAGGTGCCGGCGCGACTGGCGGCGGCGATGCGGTTCTCCGGGCGGTGGACGGAGCAGGCGTTCAGCCAGCGGGCCACGATGCTCGGCCGGTCGGTGACCGCGGCCGGGCTGCAACCGACAGGTGCCATCCGGTACGCGCGCTTCGACCCGCCGTGGAAACCGTGGTTCCTGCGCCGCAACGAGGTGGTGCTGCCGGTCGTCGAGTGAGCTAGCGGAGTTGCCGACGGTCCTCGACGCCCGGCCGCGCCAGCAGCACCGCCATTCCCAACCCGGCGAGCAGCCCGACCAGGGAGACCAGCAGGTCGGAGTCGGCGGCGTTGATCGGGCTGTTGCCGGCCAGCGCGGTGAACGTCGCGCCGATCGGCAGCAGGATCATCATGGGGATGGCCGTGGCCACCAGGAACACCACCGGACCCACGAGCGCGATGAGCGCGGCCAGGGCGTGGTGCCGCCAGATCGGCCGACCACCCGGCCAGTCCCAGGCCAGCAGTGTGACTCCGGTGAGCAGCACCGCCCCGAGAACGGCCTCCGGCACCAGGCGTGTGCCGGGCGCTGTGGCACGGACCCACCCGACGCCGAGCAGGGCCACCACGGTGAGGCCAGCCGCCAACCCGACGCGAGCCCGGGTCCGCGCCGGAGCCGCTGCCAACGCGGCAGCGACGGCAAGGGCCACCAGCAGCGCCGCCGTGGCGACGGCACCCTGGTGCAGTTCCGGCTCCCGGTCGGTCGGTGACTCCATCCCGGCCGCCACCAGCGTCAGGACCCCGGCCACGCAGGCCGCGCCGGTCAACACCCGCCGGTCGGTGGCCGGAGTCGCGCCGCGCTCCCGGGCCGCCTGCGTGTCGGGCTCCCCCACTGGCGGCACGGCGCGCTCCCACCAGAGCAGCAGCGCCGCGACCACGCCGAGCACGGCGTAGCCGGCGACGGCGAGGCGCACCGTCGCGCCGACGCCGATCAGGTCGGCCCGGTCGACAGCCACGTCCGCGGCGATCCAGCAGCCGCCCAGCACCACAGCCGGGCCGCTCCACCGCACCTGCCCCCGCCCGGCCAGCACCAACCCGAGCGGCACCGCCATGATCGCCATGAACCGCAGGTCGCGCGCCCAGTAGGCGTTGTTGCCCGGCAGGCGCTCCGACCACGGGCCGAGCGGCTCGGTCAATGGCTGCCACGTGGTCATGCCGTACGCCCAGAGCGCGACGGCGGCGGCGCAGAGGAGCAGCCCGAGCGGGCGCGCGAATCGCATCCATGGACGGTAACGGCCCACGCGCCCGTACGGGGGGCGTGGTCAGCCGACCAGGCCGACCGCTGACCGTGCGGGACGGTGACGGAGCAGCCGCCACGTCGGCAGCACGCTCGACAGCACGGCGAGCAGCAGGCACAGCCCCACCACCCCGCCGACCACCGGCCAGGGCACCACCAGATCGACGGGGGCGCCGACCTGCTCGGCGAGGCCGGCGCGAATGCTGAGCAGACCGACGAACGCGACAGCCCCACCCAGCAGCGCGCCGATGAACACCACCAGGGCGGACTCCGCCGTGACCAGCCAGATGACCTGCCGCCGGGTCGCCCCGGCCAGTCGGACCAGCCGCAGGTCCGCGGCCCGCCCGGCGGCGGCGAGCAACAACGTGTTCGCCACCGCGATGGCCCCGTAGCCGGCGGACACCCCGATCAGCAGCAGCGTGAACAGCCAGACGAGGCGGTCCTCGGCGGCGTCCGCCTCGGCCGCCCAGGTGGCGACGTCGACGGTCCGCGCGCCGACCGGCGGCTCGACCCGGTCCCGGACGTACACGGTGGACGTCAGCGCCGACGGGTCGTGCGCCCGCACCACGGCCCGGGGCACCAGCAGGTCGCCGGGGATCGAGGTGTCGTCGACCACGGCGACGACGCGCAACGACACCGTCGTCCCGTCGGCGAAGACCACCGGGTACGGCTCGGACGGCAGCCGGTTCGCCGCGGCGGGGACCACCACCGTGTCGTCGCCCCGCAGGTCGTTCAGCGAACCGGCGACGACGGTGAGCACCCGGTTGGCGGCGGCGAAGCCCTCCGGATCCACGCCGAGCGCGGTCATCGGCCGGTCCGCCGGTGACGTTCCGGGGTCGGTGCGGTAGACGGTGGTCGGCAGCAGCGCGGTGCCACCGGTGGCCGCGACGGCCCGGTCGGAGAGGCCGGGTGCGCGGTCCGGCACGACGATCCAGCCGGCGTTCACGGTGTCCGCCCGACCCGCCGCGTACGCGGCGGTGCCGGTGCGCACCATCCCGGACACCAGCACCGCGAACGCGACGGTGAGCAGCACCGGGGCGGCGATGGCGGCGGTCCGCCGGGTCGCGGTCAGTGCCCCGCCCCGGACCAGCATCCCGATCGCGCCATAGGACCGACGCACCGGCGAACGCAGCAACCTCACCACCGGCCCGACCACCACCGGGGCGAGCACCGTGGTGCCGGCCACGAGCGCCATCACCGCGTAGAGCGCGTACTGCGCCCCCACCCGAGCCTCGTCGGCGGTCGCCGTGCCGAGGCTGAGCGCGGCCCCGGCCGCGAGGAGCAGCACGCCGGTGGCGGCGCGTACCCGCCCGACCGGTCGCTGTTCCACAGCGGCTTCCCGTAACGCCTCCAACGGGCGGACCCGTGCCGCCCGACGGGATGCCGACCAGACGGCCAGCACCGCGATCACCGGGCCGGCGACGAACGAGACCGCGATCGGCCAGAGTTCGTAGCGGACCCGGAAGGTCGACGGTTCGAAGCCGACATCGACCAGCAGCCGGCCCAGCACCGGGGCGAGCGCCGCCCCCACCAGCAGACCGACGATCCCCGCCGAGACGCCGACGGCGAGCGCCTCCGCGTACACCATCCGGCGTACCTGACGCCCGGTGGCGCCGACGGCACGCAGCAGGCCCAGCTCACGGCGGCGCTGCGCGACGGTGAACGCGAAGGTGGAGGCCACCACGAACACCGTGACGAAGCCGGCGAGGGCGGCCGTGGCGGCGAGCACCTGCATGCCGGTCCAGCGGGTGCGGGCGTCGCCGCGCGGCTCCAGCGCACCACGGGCGTCACCGGTCAGCACCCGTCCGTCGTCGCCGACCACGCCGCGGGCCGCCGAGGCCACCCGCTCCGGTTCGGCACCGGGCGCGAGCACCAGCCCGATGGCGCGCACACCGGGCGCGAGGGCGGCGGCGACCTCGTCCGCGACATGGACGCCGGGCCCGTCGACCAGGCCGGTGACGGTGTACGGCTCCGGACCCGTCGCGGTCAGCAGGGTGACCGGCGCTCCGGCGCGCAGTCCGAGCGCGCTGTCGACAACCACCTCACCGGGACGGCGGGGTGGCTCACCAGCGGTGAGGCGCACTCCACCCAGTTGGGCGCTGGACCAGCCGTGCCCCTGGTGGGCGTCCTCCCGGCGGCTGTCGGCGACCGAGGGCCGGCCGTCGACGAGCGGCTGGGCGTAGAAGGTCCGGTCCGGGACCGCTGCCGCGACGCCCGGCAGACCGGCCAGCCTGCTGGTGAGGTCCGCCGCCACGGTGGCGGACCAGGGCCGACTGGGAATGAACGTGTCGGCCGACGCGCCCGCCTCGGGGCTCTGCACCACGACCGCCGCCCTCGTCAGCCGGTCGGGCACCTGGGGACGACCGGAAGCCAGCAGCAGGGTGGCCGCCGCGACGAGCGTGACCCCGACGGCGACGGCCACGAACGCGCTCGCCGAGCGCCGGACGCTCAGCACGACAGCTCCCGGTCGGTCTCGCGCTCGGCGATCCGGGCGGCGACGACAGCGGCGGTGATCCCGCCGGTCAGCTCGTCGACGACGCGACCGTCGGCCAGCAGGAGGACCCGATCGGCGTACGCGGCGGCGGCGGGATCGTGGGTGACCATGACGACGGTCTGCCCGTGGTCGTCCACGAGCGCCCGCAACAGCCGGAGCACCTGTCGGGAGGACGCGCTGTCCAACGCCCCGGTCGGCTCGTCGGCGAAGACCACCGCCGGGCGGGTGATCAACGCTCGGGCCACCGCGACGCGCTGCTGCTCGCCGCCGGACAACTCACTCGGCCGGTGCCCGGCCCGGTCGCCGAGACCGACGGCGTCGAGGGCGGCGGCCACGTCCCCGGCCGGCGGGCGGCGACGGGCCAGCCGCGACGGCAACTCGACGTTCTGCGCGGCGGTCAGCGTGGACACCAGGTTGAACGCCTGGAAGACGAAGCCGATCCGGTCGCGTCGCAGCCGGGTCAGCGCGTCCTCACCGAGGTCGTCGAGGCGGGTGCCGTCGATGGTGACGATCCCCTCGGTCGGGCGGTCCAGCCCCGCCGCGCAGTGCAGCAGGGTGGATTTCCCCGAGCCGGAGGGGCCCATCACCGCCGTGAACGTGCCGCTCGCGAAGCTGGTGGTCACGCCGTCGAGCGCCTTCACCCGCCGGGTCCCGGTGCCGTACTCCGCGCGCAGCCCCGTCAGGGTCACCGTGTCTGTGGTCATGACCGTTACGGTCCCGAACGCCGGGGGTGCGGCGCGTCGTGCCGCAGCGGGCACTTTCCGGCCCTCCCCCGGGTGGAGTCACAGGCCCGGCAGCACCGGCGCGTCGTCCTCCGGGATGACCACCCGTGGGCGGACGCGGTCGATCCAGCCGGTCGTTACCGTTCGACGGGTGACTGCTCTCCTGTTGACCCGACGGATGCGGCCGGTGGACCTGTACGTGGTGGACGGTCTGCTGGCGGTGGCCGTCGGCGGGCTGCTCTGCCCGTACGCGGCGCTGGAATCGCCGCTGTACGGAGGCGTACGCGAGCCGCTCTGGGTGTCCGTGCTGGTCGGAATGGCGCTCGGGTTGCCGTTGGCCGTCCGGCGACGCTGGCCGATCGCGGTGGCCGTCGTGATCAGCGCCGTCGCCAGCGTCTCCCTGATCACCGGGGTGATACCCAACTTCGCGGCCGCCGCGCCGGCGTTCGCCATAGCCCTGGCCTTCTACACGGTGGCCGTGTCGACGCCTACCCGCTGGTCGATGATCTGCGCCGCCGGTTGCCTGGCGCTGGTGAGCGTCGGCCTGGTGCTGACCGCGGGCGACCTCTGGTCGCGGACCGGCGCGGTCGTCTACGCCGCCGTCATGGTCGCGCCGGCCTGGGTGATCGGTTGGCTGATCCGGGAGCGACGCGCCCTCGCCGTCCGGCAGAGTGACCACCTGGTCCGTCAGGCCGCCACCGAGGAGCGGCTGCGGGTGGCGCGCGAGCTGCACGACGTGGTCGCGCACACGCTCAGTCTCATCGTGGTGAAGGCGGCCGTCGCCAACCACGTCGCCGAGGCCGACCCCCGCGAGGCGGGTGCCGCTCTGCGGGTGATCGAGCAGACCGGCCGTACCGCGCTCACCGACGTGCGTCGGGTGCTCGGCGTCCTGCGGGAGGACAGCCCGTACGCGCCGACGCCGGGGCTCGACGAGTTGCCGGTCCTCGCCCGGCAGGCGGCGATCGGCGGCGTCGACGTGCGGCTCGACGTACGGCGGGAGGAGCCGGCCGGCGCGGTGCCGGAGTCGGTGGGCCTCGCGGTGTACCGGATCGTGCAGGAGGCGGTGACGAACGTGGTGAAGCACGCGGCGCCGGCCGCCTGCCGGGCCACGGTGACCGTCCTGCCCGACGAGGTGCGGGTGGAGGTGACCGACGACGGCCAGCGGCCGGTTCTGCTCGGCGGGGAGGGGCACGGGTTGATCGGCATGCGGGAACGGGTGGCGTTGCACGGCGGGGAGTTCCGGGCCGGCCCCCGCTCCGACGGTGGCTTCGCGGTGACGGCCAGCCTGCCCTATCGGCTGACCGCATGATCCGCGTGCTGATCGCCGACGACCAGGCGTTGCTGCGCGGCAGTTTCCGGCTGCTGGTCGACCTCAGCCCGGACTGCACCACTGTCGGTGAGGCGGGCACCGGAGTGGAGGCTGTCGCGTTGACCGGGCAGCACCGGCCGGACGTGGTGCTGATGGACGTCCGGATGCCGGAGATGGACGGCATCGAGGCGACCCGGCGAATCTGCGCCGACCCGGCGACGGCCGACACCCGGGTCATCATCCTGACCACGTTCGACCTCGACGAGTACGTCTACGGGGCGCTGCGCGCCGGGGCCAGCGGGTTCCTGCTCAAGGACACCCCACCGGCGGACCTGCTGACCGGGATCCGGGTGGTCGCCGCCGGGGAGGGGCTGCTCGCGCCGACGGTGACCCGCCGGTTGATCGACGAGTTCGCCCGGCAGCCGGAGCCGACCCGGCCGCTGCCCCGCCAGCTCGACGGGGTGACCGATCGGGAACGGGAGGTCCTCGCGTTGATCGCCCGGGGCCTGTCCAACGCGGAGTTGGCCGCGCACCTCAACCTCAGCCAGGCCACCGTCAAGACGCACGTCGGGCGGCTGTTGACCAAGCTGGCGGTACGCGACCGGGCGCAGCTGGTCATCGTCGCGTACGAGACGGGCCTGGTGGGGCCGGGCGGCCTACGCTGAGCCGGTCGTCCGCACCGCGAGGAGGAGCCATGACCCGCTACGTCGCACTGCTGCGCGGGGTGAACGTCGGCAGCACCCGGCTGGCGATGGCCGATCTGCGCCGGATCGTCACCGACCTCGGGCACGAGGACGCCCGGACGTACCTGCAGAGCGGCAACGTGGTCTTCGGCAGCTCGGTGCGCGACGCGGAGAAGCTGGCCGCCGGCATCGCGCGGGCGCTGACCGACGAGCTGGCGTTGACGGTTCCGGTGCTGGTGCGCAGCGCCCGGGAGTTGGCGGCGATCGCCGGCGGCAACCCGTACGCCGACCGGGAGGACGACCCGACGCGGCTGCTGGTGGCCTTCCTCGCCACCGCACCGGAGAGGTCCACGGTGGATGCCCTGGCCGTGCCGGGCGGGGAGAACGTGTCGTTCACGGTGACCGGCCGTGAGGTGTTCCTGCACTACGTCGACGGCGGTTACGGGCGGTCGAAGTTCACCAACGCGTACCTGGAGAAGAAGCTCGGCGTGGTGTCCACCTCCCGCAACTGGAAGTCGGTGCGGGCCCTGGCGGAGCTGGCCGCCTCCTGAGCGGGTGGGGGTCGCGGCCGGGCGACCCCCACCGACGCTGCTCAGAAGTGGTACGCGGTCTCGTACTCGGGCACCAGCACCCGGCTGCGCGGCGAGATCCGGCGCACCGCCGCGATCATCTCGTTCAGCCGGGTGCGGTCGGTCGGGGCGACCGGCGGCGGGTTCCGCAGCTCCGTCTCGAAGTTGTCGTAGTGCACCGGCACCACGACCTTCGGGTAGTCGAGGCCGGCCAGCAGCCGGGGCAGGTAGTCGCCGGTGGTGGTGGCGTTCTGCATGGCCACCATCGCCACGTCGGGTGCGAGGCCGGTGAGGTTCCGCTCGGCGACGTCACTGGCCCCGGTGAAGTAGACCGACGGTCCGCCGTCGACCCGCAGCAGGTAGCCCAGCGTGTCGCCCTCCGGCAGGTCGGCGATGGTGGCCGGCTGCGGCGGCGGGCTCACCCGCACCCCGGGAAAGGCCACCGAGTACGACGGGTTGCGGCTGTGCAGCGAGCCGACCACCTCGACGCTGTGGTCGCCGAAGTCCAGCACCTCCCCACCCTTCACGGTGCTGAGCTGCGTCGACGGGACCTCGTAGGCCAACCCCAGGTGGTACGCGGTCAGCGTGCCGAACACCCGCGCCCCGGTGCGCTTGGCGATGTACGGCACGTCCATGAAGTGGTCCCAGTGGGTGTGCGTGACGAGCACCGTGGTGGCCCGGTCGACCCGCGGGTCGATCACGTCGGTGCGCACCGTCAACGCGGTGTCGGTCTTGAACGCCCCGGTGAACAGCCCGGTGTCGATCCGGCTGAGGAACGGGTCGACGAGAACGGTGCGGTCGCCGATGTCGACGCGCCAGCCGGCGGTGCCCCACCAGCGGAAGCTGACCGCGCCCTTGCGGCGAGCGGTCGGCCCGGGGGCTGCGGCGGTCGAGGGCGCGGCCTGGGCCGGGGTGGCGACGCCGGCGGCGAGGCCACCGGCGGAGACCAGGGCGGTGGTGGCGGCGGCGTCGCGCAGGAAGCGTCGGCGGTCGAGACTGGGCATGCGGATGTACTCCCCGTGGTCGGGTGACGTGTCGACCACGAGCCAATCAGCGGCACCGGGCCGCAGTCCAAGATCAAGGGCCGTCGGCTGCGATACGCCGACGGATATCGGTGCTGCTCGGCAGGGGTGCGGCGACGCTCACAGGGGCACGAAATCAGTCGCCGCGCAGCGCCTCGACGGCGGTGCGGGCGGCCTCCCCCATCGCCAGGTCCACGTCGATGCGGCGCGGGGTCAACTGTTCGGCGCGGGCGAAGACGGCGATGGAGTACCGGCCGCCGTCGGGGTATTCGGCGACCCCGGCCTCCAGGTGGAACCCGGGCAGGGTGCCGGTCTTTCCGGAGACCCGGACGCCGGGCGGGAAACCGGCGGCCAGCCGGGTCCAGAAGATCTGCCGGGCCATCCAGGTGCGGACCTTCGCGCAGGCCGCCGCCGGCCCGGCCTCGTCCCGCCAGATCAGCGTGAGCAGCCGGGTGATCTCCCGGGCGGTGCTGGACGTGGTGTGCGCGGGGTCGAAGACCCGCATCGCCCGGACCCGGTCCGCCGGCAGCGTGGGGAAGATCCGGGCGAACTCCGCCTCGGTCCGGGCGCCCACGTCGGCGAGCATCATCTCCACCAGTTCCCGAGGGCCGCCGCGGACGCGGGTACGGGTCAGCCCCAGCTCGACGGCGAGCATCGGCAGCAGGTCCGGGCCGACCCGGCGCAGCAGCAGGTCGGCAGCCGTGTTGTCGGTGACCGACATGGCGAAGTACGCGAGGTCGCGCAGCGACACCTCGGCGTCGTCGTCGCAGCCGGCCAGACCCCACCCACCGAGCCGGTCGGCGGCGGTGACCAGCACCCGCTCGGTCGGGTCCAGTTGACCGGCCTCGACCTGACGGGCGAACTCCAGCACCAGCAGGATCTTGAAGATCGAGGCGATCACCACCTGCTCGTCGGCCCGCACCCCGACCTCACGACGGCCGCCACCCCCGACGGCGTCCAGGTCGACGGCGTCCAGGTCGACCACGTGCAGGCTGGCCGTCACCCCGACGGCGGCGAAGATGGCCCCGATGCGTTCCTCCACGTCCACGCCAGCACGGTAACCAGCGCCGCCCCGGTGGCGTTGGCGTAGGGTCCCGGCCGTGGATCTGCTCCGGCACCTGCGGCACTTCGTGGTGGTCGCACACGAACTGCACTTCGGCCGGGCCGCTGAACTGCTCGGGATGGCCCAGCCGCCGCTGAGCCAGTCGATCCAGCGGTTGGAACGGGAGCTGACCGTCGAGCTGTTCGACAGGTCCCGCCGCCAGGTGCGCCTCACCACCGCCGGTGAGCTGCTGCTCGGCGAGGCGGAGGAACTGCTGGCCGGCGAGGGCCGACTCCGCAGCCTGATGGGGCAGATCCGCGCCGGTGAGCTGGGCGTACTCCGGGCCGGGGTGCCCCCGGAGACGCCCGCCGTGACGTTGCGCTCGCTGCTGGACGGGCTCGCCACCCGGGCACCCGGCCTGGACGTGGAACTGCACGAGCTGACCACCGCCGAGCAGGTGCGGATGCTCGCCGAGCGGACCCTGGACGTGGGGCTCGTGCACCACCCGGTGGCGGCGGACGGGCTGCGCTTCGGCGCCCCTGTCGACGTACCCCTGGGGGTGCTGCTGCCGCGCACCTCGCCGCTGGCCCGCGGCCGCGAGGTGACGCTCGCGTCGCTGGAAGGTCTCGATCTGGTGGCCGCTCCCCGCGCCACCGCCCCCGGCTGGCACGACCACCTGCTGGCGGTGTGCCGGCAGCACGGTTGGCGTCCCGCGCGGGTGCGTCCGGCCCGCAACCCGGAGTTCCTCTGCGGGCTGGTGCTGGCCGGCGGCGGGGTGGCAGTGGAACCGGCGGCCGTGGCCCGCCGGGAACCCCGCACGGCCTGGCGGCCGATCACCGACGCGCCGCTGGCCAGGCGCATGTCGGCGGCCTGGCCGGACCGGTCGGCGCACCCGGCGGCGGCGATGTTCGGCCAACTCGCCGCGGAGGTGCTGGGCGACGCCGAGCCCACGGTGCCCGCGCCGCCCGCGACGTCCGTGCCGGCGGAACGGCCGTGGCCGGTGCTGTTCGACACGACCGGGTGAACCGGCCCGCCGTTGCGTTCGTCACCTCTGGTTGGGCGGTGATTGGTCCACCTGCCCGGGTATGGATGACAGGTAACGAAGACGCGAAGGAGTTGCAGTGGCACTCACGATTCCCGACATCAGCCTGAACGACGGCACCACCATTCCGCAGCTCGGCTTCGGGGTGTTCCAGATCGAGCCGAAGGACACCGCCGCCGCGGTGACCACCGCCCTGGAGGTGGGCTACCGGCACATCGACACCGCTGAGATGTACGGCAACGAGGCCGAGGTCGGCGAGGCGGTACGGACGTCCGGCCTCGACCGGGGCTCGGTCTACGTGACCAGCAAGCTGAACAACGCCTTCCACCGCCCCGACGACGCCCGGCGGGCGTTCGACTCGACCCTCGCGGCGCTGAAGATGGACTACATCGACCTGTTCCTGATCCACTGGCCGCTGCCGACCCTGTACGACGGCGACTACGTCTCGACCTGGAAGGTCCTGGAGGAGTTCCAGCGCGACGGCCGGGCCCGCTCGATCGGCGTGTCGAACTTTCAGGTGTCGCACCTGGAGCGGCTGGCCGACGAGGCGAGCGTCGTGCCGGCGGTCAACCAGATCGAGGCGCACCCGTACTTCACCAACGACGAGGTCCGCGCCTACGGCCGTGCGCACAACATCCTCACCGAGGCGTGGTCGCCCATCGCGCAGGGCAAGGTGCTCGACGACCCGACGGTGGTCGACATCGCCGGGCAACTCGACCGGACCCCCGCCCAGGTGGTGCTCCGCTGGCACGTGCAGCGCGGCGACATCATCTTCCCGAAGTCGACCACCCCGAAGCGGATCGAGGAGAACACCCGGATCTTCGACTTCGAGCTGGACGACGCGGCGATGGAGCGGATCACCGCGCTGGACAAGGGCGCGGCCGGCCGGCAGGGCCCGGACCCGGACACCTTCGCCTACCTGCCCAACTGACCCGAACCGCCGGCCGCCCGGCGGTTGATGGTCCGGTGAGCGCCACACCTCGGAGCCACAGTCACGACTCTGAGGTGTGGCGCTTCTCGGCAAAATCAGGGGCCGACGCGCTCGGCGATCCGGCGGAACACCGCCTGGGTCGGCGAGCCGGGCTCGGGGACGTAGACGATCAGCCGCTGCTCGGTCTCCTGCACCAGCAACACGCGGCACTCGAACTCCAACGATCCCAGGCGGGGATGCGGCACCCGCTTGATCACGGGACGGCGCTCCCCCACTTCGTGCTCGGCCCAGAGCTGGGCGAACCGTGGTGAGGTGCCGAGCAGCTCGGTGACCAGATCACGGATCGCCGGGTCGGCGGGGTAACGGCCGTAGGCAGCCCGTAGGTCCGCCACCGTGCTGTGCACGAAGCGGCGGGCGTCGGCATCGGTCCAGTGCGCCTCGGTGACCGGCTGCCGGAACGTCCAGCGGATCATGTTGCGCTCCGCGTCCGGCACCGCCGCGAGGTCCCCCAGGAAGTACGTGGCCATGCGGTTCCAGGCCAGCACGTGGTACGCGGCGTCGACGAGGTACGCCGGGGTCTCGGTCATGGCGTCGAGCAGGTGCCGTAGCCCCGCAGTCACCTCCCGGCTCGGACCGACGGTGGGCGGCGGGTTCTCCCCGGCGATCCGGAACAGGTACTCGCGCTCGTCCCGGCTCAACATCAGCGCCCGGGCCATCGACGCGAGCACCTGCCGGGACGGATGCGGCCCGCGGCCCTGCTCCAGCCGGATGTAGTAGTCGATCGACATGCCGGCGAGGTGGGCGACCTCCTGTCGGCGCAGCCCCGGGGTGCGTCGACGTTCGCCCTCGGGGAGCCCGACCTCGGCGGGGCGCAGCCGGGCGCGGCGGGTACGCAGGAACGCCGCCAGTTCGTCACGCCGCAGCCCGCTGCTCGTCATGACCCCAGCATGCCTCGACCCGGGCCGACCAGGGTGGTACCACCAATCCCAGCCTCGGCCCGTCTCTCCCCGAACGCCGTCGGCGCGGCCACGCTCATCGTCATGACGAACACGATCGCCCTGATCACCGGGGCCAACAAGGGAATCGGCTTCGCCACCGCCCGGCAGCTCGCCGCCCGGGGCATGACAGTGCTGGTGGGCGCCCGGGACGCCGAGCGGGGTCGGGCAGCCGAACGGGAACTGCGCGACGGCGGCGCGGACGCCGTGTTCCTGTCGCTCGACATCACCGACGCCGAGTCGGTGACGGCCGCCGCGAAGCGGGTGGAGGCGGAGTACGGCCGGCTGGACGTGCTGGTCAACAACGCCGGCATCGTCCTCGCCGACGGCGCACGAGGGCTGCCCAGCGAGACGACGGTGGCGACGCTGCGCCGGCTGTACGAGACGAACGTCTTCGCGGTGGTGGCGGTGACGAACGCGATGCTGCCGCTGCTGCGCCGGGCACCGGCCGCCCGGATCGTCAACGTGTCGAGCGAGGTCGGCTCGATCGCGTTGATGAGCGACCCGGCCGGCGCGCTGTTCGAGCTGACCTCCGTGCCGTACCCGTCGTCGAAGGCGGCGCTGAACATGCTCACCGCGATGTACGCCAAGGAGCTGCGGGACACCCCGATCACTGTGAACGCGGCGAACCCGGGCTACTGCGCCACCGACCTCAACGGCCACAGCGGCTTCCGCACGGCCGACCAGGGCGCCGAGGTGAGCGTCCACCTGGCCACCCTGCCGGCCGACGGGCCGAGCGGGCTGCTCTGGGGCTTCCAGATGGACGGCGGCGGTGGATACGGCGTGCTGCCCTGGTGACGGCGAACGCTTGACCTGAAGCGCACTCCAGGTTGGAGGGTGATCGGTGCGCCCACCGGTAGGGCGCACGAGAGGAGATCCCCATGCGGTACCGCACGATCGGCGCCGACCCGGCGACCCGGCGCGAGGTCAGCGTGCTCAGCCTCGGCGCGATGCTTTTCGGCAGCGCCACCGACGAGGCCACCTCGTACGCGATCCTCGACCGGTACGTCGAGGCCGGCGGCACCTTCATCGACACGTCCGACAACTACGCGTTCTGGGTGGACGGCGGGCAGGGCGGGCAGAGTGAGGAGCTGCTCGGCCGGTGGCGGCGCAGCCGGGGCGTCGGCCCCGAGATCGTCATCGCCACGAAGCTGGGCGCCCGACCGCTCGCCCCGGGGACCAGCTACCTGGACAACGCCGAGGGCCTCTCCGCCAAGGTGATCCGCGAGTCCGCGGAGCGCAGCCGGGACCGGCTCGGGGTGGAGCGACTGGACCTGCTCTACGCGCACATCGAAGACCGGAACGTGCCGCTCCAGGAGACGGTGGACGGCTTCGCCGAGCTGGTCGGCGAGGGCACAGTGGGTCTGCTGGGCGCCAGCAACCACCGGGCCTGGCGGGTGGAGCGGGCACGCGCGTTGGCCGCCGCCGCCGGCCTGCCCGGCTACGAGGTGCTCCAGTACCACCGCAGCTACCTGCCCAACCGCACCGACCTGATCAGCGAACTGGACCCGGACGGCGAGCCGGGCGGTGTCAGCGGAGACCTGCTCAGCTATCTGCGCGCCGAGCCGGAGCTGACCCTGGTGGCGTACTCACCGCTGCTCAAGGGGGCGTTCACCCGGGCGGACAAGCCGCTCAGCTCGGCGTACGACCTACCGAGCGCGCCCCGGCGGCTGGCCGCGCTGCGGGAGGTGGCGGGGCAGAGCGGCGCCACTGTGAACCAGGTGGTGCTCGCCTGGTTGCTGGGCGGCGAGCTGCCGTCCATCCCGCTGGTCGGCGCCTCGTCGGTGGCGCAACTGGAGGAGAGCCTGGCAGCGGTCGACCTGGAGCTGACCGCCGAGCAGCGGCACCGACTCGACACCACCTGGTGACCGGTCGCCGGCCGCCCCGCCGACCTCAGCTTGCTGTCGGTGGGGCGGTCAGGTCGAGCTGCCAGTCGTTGACCCGCATCATCCGCCCCGGCGGGTATTCGAAACCGGTCTCGCCGAGCAGCGTGAAGCCGGCCTTGCGGCACACCGCGTTCGAGGCGGGATTGTCGACCGAGGGATAGGCGTGGGCGTAGCGCCGGTCCCGTCGGGCGCGGGCCACGTCCACCACCGCGCGCACCGCCGCCGTGGCCAGCCCCTGCCCCCGGTACGCGGGCAGCACCGCCCAACCCAGCTCGTACACCGGCTGGTCGCGCCACTCGCGGGCCCAGTAGCCGACGCTGCCCGCCCGCACCCCGTCCGCCAGCACCAGCGTGAACATGCAGCCCTGCTCGGTGCCCGAGAAGTTCACGTACCTGTCGTGCCGGGCGAGCACCTGCTCGTCGGTCTCGGGGCCGCCGGTGTGCTTGCGGGTGTCCGGTGAGTTGAGCTGCCGCAGCAGGTCGAGGTCGTCCTCGTGCCACGGCTCGATGCGTACCTGTGCCATTGCGCTCCCGTTCGTCGACCCCCAGTCAAGCCGATCCCACCGACATTTCGCCTCCGAACCGCGCCCGCTAGATCTGATCTAGCGGGCGTCTGTCGTCACCTCGCGCCTTCACTGTGGAAGGGGGGTGGGCCATGGCAGCGTTGCGGATCGCCGTGATCGTCGGCAGCACCCGGGAGGGGCGGGTCGGCGACCGGCTGGCGCGCTGGTTCGTCGAGCAGGCCGCGCGGCACGACGACCTCACGGTCACGGTCGTTGACCTGACCGAGTACGACTTCCCGGCCACCTACCCCGCCGAGCCGACCGCGTCCATCCGGGCGTTCGTCGGCGAGGTGGGCCGGGCGGACGCGTTCGTCGTGGTCACCCCCGAGTACAACCACAGCTTCCCGGCACCCTTGAAACAAGCCATCGACTACGCGTACGACGAGTGGCAGGCCAAAGCGGTCGGCTTCGTGTCGTACGGCTGTCGGTCGACCGGCCTGCACGCGGTCGACCAGTTACGTACCGTCTTCACCGCACTGCACGCGATGACGGTGCGCGACGTCGTCGGGATCGACCTGCTGGCCGGCGAGCCGACCGCGCGGTGCACCGACGAGCTGCGGCGCGATGTCGGCGTCCTGCTCGACCAGCTTCGCTGGTGGGGTCTGGCACTGCGCGACGGCCGGGCGGCTCGACCCTACGTCTCCTGAACACGTCCGACACGAAAGGTAAGGATCATGAGTAGACGCACCACCGGTCTGGCCATCGAGGCAGAGGGGCTCACCCGCTCGTTCGGGAACACCCGGGCGCTGGCCGGCATCGACCTCCAGGTGCCCGCCGGCACCGTCTACGGTCTGCTCGGCCCGAACGGCGCGGGCAAGACCACGGCGGTCCGGGTGCTCGCCACCCTGCTGCGGCCCGACGGCGGCACGGCCCGGGTCTTCGGGCACAACGTGGTCACCGAGGCCGACAAGGTTCGTTCCCGGGTCAGCCTCACCGGCCAGTACGCCTCCGTCGACGAGGACCTGACCGGCACGGAGAACCTGGTGCTCCTGGCTCGCCTGCTCGGCCTGCCCAAGCCGGCCGCTCGGGACCGCGCCGCGGCGCTGCTGGCCGCGTTCGGTCTGACCGATGCGAGCGACCGCCAGGTCAAGAAGTACTCGGGCGGGATGCGGCGACGCATCGACATCGCCGCCAGCATCCTCAACACCCCGGATCTGCTCTTCCTCGACGAGCCGACGACCGGCCTCGACCCGCGCAGCCGCAACCAGGTGTGGGAGATCGTCCGGGCGGTGGTGTCGCACGGCACGACGGTGCTGCTGACCACCCAGTACCTCGACGAGGCCGACCAGCTCGCCGGGCGGATCGCTGTCGTCGACAACGGCCGGGTGATCGCGGAGGGCACCCCGGGTGAGCTGAAGTCGTCGATCGGCTCCGGCACCGTCCACCTGCGACTACGCGACCCTGGCCAGCGCCCCGAGGCGGAGCGGGTGCTCCGGGAGGCGCTCGACGTGCCGGTGCAGCTCGCCGCCGACCCGGTGGCGTTGACCGCGCGCGTCGGCGAGGCCGGCACCGACCTCGACGCCAGCGCCCAGGCCGCCCGAGTGCTCGGGGACCTGGCCCGCGCCGGCATCGTGGTCGACAACTTCTCCCTCGGCCAGCCGAGCCTGGACGAGGTCTTCCTGGCCCTGACCGACCATCCCGCCGTGCCGACCGACGAGCGCGACGACGAGCTGGAGGCAGCCCGATGAGCGACACCACGACAACCACCACCACCGAACGGGCGCCGACCGTCTACGTGCCGTCCGCCGAGGCGCTGGCCACCGTGCTCGCGCCCGGTGCCCGACCGCCCCGGCCGAGCGCGCTGAGCGCGTCGCTCACCTTCGGCTGGCGGGCCATGCTGAAGATCAAGCACGTGCCGGAGCAGCTCTTCGACGTGACCGCGTTCCCGATCATCATGGTGCTGATGTTCACGTACCTGTTCGGTGGCGCCCTCGCCGGCAGCCCGCGTGACTACCTGCAGTTCTTCCTGCCCGGCATCATGGTGACCAGCGTCGTCATGATCACGATGTACACCGGCGTCGGCCTCAACACCGACATCGAGAAGGGCATCTTCGACAGGTTCCGGACGCTGCCCATCTGGCGTCCGGCCGCCCTGGTCGGCATGATCTTCGGCGACGTGCTGCGCTACATCCTCGCCGCCGTGGTGATCCTGGGTCTCGGGCTGGTGCTCGGGTTCCGCCCCGAGGGCGGGGTGGTCGGTGCTGTCTCCGGGATCGGGCTGCTGGTGGTCTTCTCGTTCGCGTTCTCCTGGGTCTGGACGTTCTTCGGGCTGATCCTGCGCAGCGAGAAGTCGGTGATGGGGGTCAGCATGATGGTGCTGTTCCCGCTGACGTTCCTGAGCAACGTCTTCGTCGAGCCGAGCACCATGCCCGGCTGGCTCCAGGCGTTCGTGAAGGTCAACCCGGTGACGCAGCTGGTGGCCGCGATCCGGGGAGCGATGAGCGGCGATCCGGACCCGTCGGCGACGATGTGGCTGCTGCTGTGGAGCGCCGGCTTCGTCCTGATCTTCGGCACCCTGACCATGTACAAATACAACCGCCGCTAACCCACCCCACCCCACCCCCACCCCACCCCCACCCCCGCGATCTTGCACTTTCTGTCCCGACAAGGGTGATGAATCCCCCTGAACCGGCAACCGAAAGTGCAAGATCGCGGAGGGCTGGGGTGGGGGTGGGTCGGGGGGGTGGGGTTAGAGCTGCCAGGGCAGTGGGTTGGGGGGCTGGTAGCGGCAGGTGGTGCCGGTGGAGACTGTTTCGCGTAGGTGACTCGCCAGGGTCGGGTGCCGGTCGTCGAGCTTGCGGAGCGTGTCGCGGATTCGCGCCGTCACCGTCTTGCGCGCCCGCTCGGCCTCGTCGCCCAGGCGACGGCTCCGGCCGGCGAGGCCCGCCGCGGCACGCAGCTCGTCGAGCAACGCGACCCGCTCGGCGTCCAGCTTGGACACCTTCCGGTCGTCGTCGCGGGCGGCGGCCCGGTCGATCTCCTCGTCGAGACGGGCGAGGTGCCGCCGGTAGCGCGCCTTCGCCTCGTCGTCGAGGACCGGATCGGCGCCCATTCGCCGGGCGGCCACCAGCTCCGGCCCGGCCGCCGGGTCGAGCAGTTCGACGGCCGGCACGTCACTACCGGGCCGGCTGAGCAGCAGGTGCAGGTCGTGCAGGCCCTTGGCGTCGGGCAGGTGCGTCACGACACTGTCGTACGCCAGTTGCCAGACCTGCCCGTCGCGCCGAAACTCGTACCCCTTGAACCCGGCCCCGCCCGGCGCGGCGCGAGCGGGCGCGACAACCTGACCCGACCCGAGGGCCCGGCCCCACCCGGCAACCTGACCCAGCGAGACGGCCTGATCTGACCCGGCGGCTCGACCTGCCGCGAGGGCCCGGTCCGGGCGGTCGGTGTGGAGGGCTGTCGGGGCGGCGAGCCGGTGGAGCACCTGCGTCATGCCGAGGGCGGTCGCCTCCTGGATGGCGACGGCGCGCACCGCGGCAGACGTCGTCGAGTCGCCGGGGTGCCCCCGGCCGGCGAGGGCGTTCGCGAGGCCGGTGCGGGCCAGCAGCGACCAGGTTCGGGAGCCCATCCGGTCGGCGGAGTCCCGGGCGGTGGTGAACCCGGCGATGGCGTCGTCCCAGCGTTGCTGGGCGGCGTCGATCAGCGCCAGCCAGTGGTCGACGGGGCCGCTGATGTCGCAGCCGAAGAGCCCCACCAACCACTCCCCACGGTGGGGAGTGAGCGCGGCCCGCGCGGCATCGCAGCGCTGCGGGTCGGCGGACGCGGCGGCGGCCTGAGCGCGGAGTCGGAGCCAGAGCGGTGACACCGGGCGCGGGTACCGGGTGGCGGTGGCCTCGATGCCGGCGGTCAACCGGATCACCGCCTCGCCGTCGCCGCGCTCCGCGGCGGTGATCGCTCTCAGCAGCTCCCGGTACGGGTAGTCGGTCGGGGCGAGCCCCTCCACGAGCGCGGCGGCCTCGGCGACCCGGCCCTGGAGCAGTAGCCGGGACCAGCGCAGGTGATGGCCCATGAAACCGAACTCGGCGTAGCTCGGGTCGGCCTGTTCGGTGAGGAGGGTGAACCGCTCGTCGGCGGTGGCGAAGTCGCCCCGGAACGCCGCGATGATCCCGCTGTCGACCGCCGCCGCCATCCGGTGCCGGGCGAAGTCGCCCTCCCGTTCGGCGTCCACGAAGGAGACGAACTCCTCGACGAAGCGCGGATCACCCAGCTCCAGCAGCGCCACCCAGCGCAGCGAGGTGGCCCACAGCTCAGTTTCCCGGTCGCCGGTCCGCCGGGCCACGTCCCGGATCTCGGCGGTGAGCGCGGCTCGGGTCGCGGCGGTGCCGAGCCCCCAGGTCGTGTCGTGGCGGGCCCAGAGGCTGAAGGTGAGCGCCTCGTCGTCCTGCCCCCGACGGGCGATCGTCTCGCTGGCGGTGATCAGGTCGGCGACCAGGGCGCCGACCGGCGCGGTCGCGTCCGGTTCGCTGATCAACCGGCGGTACGCCTCGCGGACCAGCTCGGCCGCTTCGGTCGACTGGGCGGTGTCCACCTGCCGGGCGCGGTTGACGATGAGCGCGACCCGGGCCAGCAGCACCGGGTCGTCGAGTGACCGGGCCAGCTCGGCGGCCTCGGCCAGCAGCCTCGTGACCTCTTCCCGCTCGGTGTGGTGGTAGTGCGACTCGGCGAACTCGACGAGGATCCGCACCCGTTGGGTTGGGTCCTCGACCACTTCGAGGGCTCTTCGGAAGTGCAGTGCCGCCTCGTCTCCCGCCAGCCGGGCGAACGCGGCCCGGCCGGCGGCCAGCAGCAGCGTGGCCACCCGGGCCCGGTCGAGCGCGGGGCCGGCGAGGTAGGCGTGGCGGGCGAGGTCGGCGGGGACCAGCCGGTCGGTCAGCTCCCGCAGGTCGTCGACCGCCCGGACGACCGCGCCGTGCCGGGCCCGCCGGTCGTCGTCGGTCAGCCCGTCGTAGAGGGTTTCGCGGACCAGGTCGTGGGCGAAGGCGAAACGGCCACCGCCCCGGGCGACCACCAGGCGGGCGGTCACCGCCCGGTCGAGCAGCCGGTCGACCTGCGCCGCGGGTGCGGCCGCGCAGGCCGCGAGGACCTGACGGTGGAACTCGCGACCCAGTACGGCGGCGACGGTCAGCGCCTCCATCACGGCGGCGGGCAGTTGGGCGAGGCGGCGGCGCACCGCCTCCCGTACGCCGGGTGCGATGGTGCCGACCGCGTCGTCGGCGTGCCACAGCCGCGCGGTCTGTTCGACGAAGAACGGGTTGCCACCGGTACGCCGGTGCACCTCGTCGACGAGGCTGGCCTCGGGCTCCCGGCCGGCGGTCCGGGTCATCAGTGCGGCCACCTCGTCGCGGCTGAAACCGGTGAGGGTGATGGTGGTGGCCTTCGCCACCAGCGGCATCAGCAGCGGGCGAAGGGGGTGCTCGCCCGACTCGACCTCGGCGTCGCGGTAGGTGCCGATCAGCAGGAGTCGCTCGAACCAGGTGTGCTGGGCGGCGAAGCTCAGCAACCGCAGTGAGGCCGGGTCGGCCCAGTGCAGGTCGTCGAGGACGACCACCACCGGCCGGTGCTGGGAGACGGCGACCAGGGCGGCGGTCACCGCGTCGTAGAGGGCGAACGCCTCCTGGTCGGCGGCGTCCGGGCCCGGGGGGACGTCCGCCCAACCGACGAGGCAGGCGGCCTGCTCGCCGTCGGCACCGGACTGACCGAGCAGGGCTGCGAGGGCCGGCTCGGCTGACTGCCGTGCCACCGCCCAGTCGTCGGCGGAGCGCCGCAGAGCGCGCAGCACCTGCACCCACGGCCAGTAGCCGGGGGCGCTGTCGGAGTCCCAGCAGGCGGCACCGAGCACCAGCGCGCCCCGCTGGCGTGCCTCCCGGGCCGCCGACGTGACGAGGGTCGTCTTGCCGATGCCCGGCTCGCCGGTGACCAGGGCGAGACCGCCGTGGCTGGTGGTGGCGCGATCCACCTCGGCGCGCAGCAGACCCGCGGGGTGATCCCGCCCGATGATGGCGTCGCCGAGCGCGTCCATGGTTCCCAGACGGTACTGGACTCCTCCGACAGGGCGAGGGGGTTAACCGGCGGAACGCCTCGCGGGCTTGGCCGGCTCGGGTGGGGTTCGGAGCCTTTGGAGCTGATGCCGCAAACTAGTCGACCCCATCACTCCTTATACTTCCCTATTGGGGTAGCGTAGGGAGCGATGACGGAAGAAGTGTACTCAGTCGAGCAGGTGGCCGACCGGCTCAACCTGCATGTGCGCACCGTGCGCGGCTACATCCGCTCGGGCCGGTTGCGCGCGGTGCGGATCGGTAAGCAGTACCGGATCACCGCCGGCGACCTCGACGCGCTCACCGGCCAGACCACGCCCGGCGTCGCCAGGCAGGCGGAGGTGTCGAGCATCGTCGGTGTCGACGGTGTCGACAGGGCCGCCGCGGACCGGCTCGGCACGCTCGTGCTCACCAGCGCCAACACCGGCCACGACCAGGCCAGCCCACTGCGGGTGCAGACCGTGTACGACGAGCAACGCCACCGCATGAAGATCATCATCCTGGGTGACCCGGCCGCCACCGCCGAGTTGCTGCACCTGCTCGACGCCGTACTCAACGCCGGCAACGGCCTGCTCGACCGGGAGGTCCACGATGCCTGACGAGATCCAGGAACGCGCCGGAGTGCCCGTGCTGGTCTGCGACCCCGACGGCCCGCCGGTGGCCACCGAGCAGGACGCGCTGGACCTGATCGGCGCGGCGTTCCTCGGCGCCCAGGTGGTCGCCGTGCCGGCCGACCGACTCGACGAACGCTTCTTCTCGCTGGGCACCCGTTTCGCCGGCGACGTGATGCAGAAGTTCGTCAACTACCGGCTGCGGCTGGCCGTCGTCGGTGACATCTCGGCGCAGCTCGCGGAGAGTTCAGCGTTGCGCGCGCTGGTGCACGAGTCGAACCAGGGCGGGCAGATCTGGTTCGTCCCCGACCTCGACGCCCTCGACACCCGCCTCCGCGCCACCCGATAGCCGGGCGTCCGGGCGGTGGCCGCCCCTGTTCCGGGACGGCCACCGCGAAGCGGCGTTACGGCAGGGCGCAGATGGCGTACGCCGTGTCGGACCAGTTGCCGGCGAAGGCGTCCTCCTCGTACGCGCCGGAAGCGGCGGACGTCGGGGCGGTCGCGGGACCGCCGTTGGGGCGGAAGTCGTCCACGATGCCCTCGCCGGTCACCCCGTTCAGCTCGTAGCCGGCGCCGGTCAGCACCTTGCCGACCGGGCAGGTCGCCGTGACGCTGCGGAAGTCGAGGGAGTTGCTGACCCCCACGGTGGAGGCGCGCACCAGGCCCGCGAGGGGGTTGGCGCAGATCGCGTACGCGGTGGCGGACCAGTTCAGGGCGGTGGCGTCCGACTCGTACGCGCCGACGGTGACCGCGGTCGGGGCGGTGGCCACGCCCCCGTTGGGGCGGAAGTCGTCGACGACACCCTCACCGGTGACGCCGTTGAGTTCGTAGCCGGTGCCGGTCAGCACCTTGCCGTCCGGGCAGGTCGCCGTGACGCTGCGGTAGTCCGCCGAGCTGCTGACGCCGGCCGTGGTGACCCGGACCAGGCCGGGCACCGGGTTGGCGCAGATCGCGTACGCCGTCACCGACCAGTTCCCCGCGAACGCCTCGGTCTCGTAGGCGCCGACGGTCACGGCGGTCGGGGCGGTGGCCGGGCCACCGTTGGGGCGCAGGTCGTCGACGACGCCTTCACCGGTGACGCCGTTGAGTTCGTAGCCGGTGCCGGTCAGCACCTTGCCGGCCGGGCAGGTCGCCGTAACGCTGTGGTAGTCGGCCGAGCTGCTGACGCTGGTGGCGGCGATCCGCACCAGGCCGGGGACCGCGGCGGCGGCCGGGCTCGCCGGGGCGAGCACCGCTCCGGTCGCGACAAGACCGAGCACGAGTACGGACGCCCGAGCGCCGAACCGCCGGCCGGTGTTCTGAGTACGCATAGTTCTCTCCCGTCTGAGGCCGGACGGGGCGGCAGGTGCGACGCCGACGTCGAGGCCGTTCGTGATGACGGGTTGACGCTAGGTAGCCCCCTGACCAGGCATTATCTCCAAACCGACTACGTCGCGTAACGGACTGGAATCGCTCTTGGCAGCATTGGACTGACGGACGATGCCCTGACATCGATGCTCGTGCATACCATTCGGCCATGCCTGCTCGCCGCGTCACCGCCACCATCGCCCTCGCCGCGTTGGCGAGCCTGCTCGCCGTCAATGCCGCCCGTGCCGACGGGCCGGCGATCAGCACCCCCGGCGCCCCGACCGTGGTCGCCAACGCACCGCATCAGCTCACGCTGAGCTGGTCACCCTCGGCCTGGGTCGAACCCGGCACGGGGCAGCCGATCAACTATGAGGTGCAGGTGCCGCTGGGGCCGAACACGTACCGCTTCCTCGGCGCCACCATGGACACCACGATCACTCTGACCGACCTGGCACCCGGCACGACGTACCGGATCGCGATCGCCGCCCGCGCGCTCGGCGGCTACTCGGACACCTCGCCCGCCATCACCGTGCGGACCGCCAGCGGACGCGCGACGGTCAGCTACCTCAACCTCGACTGGTCACCGACGAACAACCAGATCCAGCACCTCCTGAAGGTCACCAACACCGGCACCGGGCCGCTCGACCTGAGCACCGTGCAGGTGCGCTACCACCTGCGCTTCGAGGGCGGCAACACCTCGCTGGTGCCCAACTGCGACTGGGCGGCGCTGGGTTGTGACCGGATCCAGCAGACGGTGCAGTTCTTCGTACCCCCGGGTGGGCCGTCCGTGCTGTCGACGCCGGCGCCGCCTTATCCCCCGCCGGGCACTCCCGTCCCCGGCTGGGTGGAGCTGACCTTCACCGACGGCACGCTCGCGCCGGGCCAGTCGACCGGGCCGATCCAGCTCCGGCACCACCGGCACAGTTGGAGCACCATCGACGAGCGCGACGACCCGAGCTGGCTCGCCGCCACCGGCCAGTGGACCTCGAACGACCGGATCACGCTGGACGTCGACGGGGTACGCGAGTTCGGCGACACCTACTCCTGACCCCACCCGACCATACGCTCGCCGACCCGCGTGCCCCGGGTCCGGGTGGCCTTGTCCTGACGAGCGTGATGTCTGTCAGTCATCGTGATGACTCACAGACATCACGCTCCTCGCCACATCACCCCCGAACCTCGGGCGCCCTGGGCGCTGAGCCGCGGCTTGCCACCGAACCGGCGCGGTGACCGCCACCGGCACACCATCAGCAGGGGAAGCCCTCGGGCAGGTGGATGCGCGCGGAGGGGACGCCGAGGGCGCGCAGCCGTGACCGCGCGGCGGCCAGCATCGCGGGTGGGCCGCAGACGTAGATGTCCTGGCCGGGCTGGTGATGGTCGAGGGCGATGGTCAGGGCGTCACCCCGCTCGGCCGGCGCGGCGCAGGGGTCGTCGGAGAGGGCCGGCACGATGGTCAGCCAGTCGTGGGCGCACTGCAACGTGTCGAGGGCGATCGGGTCGTACAGGTCGATGAACGTGCGTGCGCCGACGACCAGCGTCACCCGCCGGCCGTCCGGTGCGGCGGCGACCTGTTCGACCAGGGCGCGCAGCGGCGCCAGCCCGGTGCCACCGGCGACGAGCAGCAGATCGTTCGTGCTCGCCGGGTCGAGGCTCAGCCCGGTGTCGACGGGTGGGCCGAGCCAGAGCAGCTCGCCGGGGCGTACCCGATGGACCAGGCGGTGGGAGACGGTGCCGGCGGGTACCGCGCGGACGTGCAGCTCGACGGTGCCGTCCGCGCGTGGGGCGTTGGCCGGGGAGAGCCAGCGCCAGTGCCCCGGCAGGCGCGGCGTGCAGACCGGCACGGCCTGACCTGGCTGGAAGGGCAGTCGCCGCCAGGGACGTACCGTCAGGATGGCGATGTCGGGCGACGGCCGGTCATGGCCGATGACCTCGACGTGCCACCAGGCCCGGCCGTCGCCGGCCTGGGCGGCGGCGCGGCGGATGGCGTGCGTGGCGCGGTACAGGGCGCGCTCGGCGGTGACGGTGAGCTGCGGCGTCCACAGTGGGCGCGCGTAGCGGGCGACGGTGGCGAGCAACGCGTCGCCGATGGTGGTGGCGTGCGGGAGCAGGTCGAAGTGACGGTACGCGCGGCCGAGCACCCGGAGCAGCGCCGCCCGACCCGCCGGGTCGTCGCCGTCGACCAGGAAGCGGCCCAGCGCGGTGAAGAACAGCGGCGCGTCGCGCTGCGGGAGCAGCCCAGCTCGGCGGTCTTCGACAGTGCACCAGAAGTCCGCGGCGGCCCGCACGTCGACCGACTCCCAGGCGGCGGCCAGACCCACCCGAGCCGGCCGGTCGTCGTCGTTCACGGTGGGCATGCCGGCTCCAAGTCGACTCGTTGGCTGGCACCGGGGCGGGAGGCGCTGCGCCGTTGAGGGCCGGCGCAACTCCGATGCCGAGCACCCGCCCCGGGCCATGCGTCGACTGTCGCGGCTGACCAGGCACAACGGCATGTCACGGTGATCGTTGATGACATACCTGATCGGTATGCGCTGCACGCCGCAACTGTCGAATCGGGCAGACTGCGGGCATGACGGAACGCCCGGTGCTGTATCTGGTCGTCTGCGCCGCGGGACCGGCGGAACACATCGACGAGCTGGTCGACCTCCTGATCGCCGACGGGTGGCGGGTCTGCATGATCGTCAGCCCCACCGCCGCGCCGTGGCTCGACCGGGCGGCGTTACAAGACAAGACCGGCTATCTGGTACGCGTGGAGTGGCGGATGCCCGGCGACCCCGAGCCGCACCCGCCCGCCGATGTGGTGGTGGCCGCCCCGGTCACGTTCAACACGGTGACGAAGTGGGCGCTGGGCATCAACGACACCCTGGCGCTCGGCGTCCTCAACGAGTCGCTGGGGGCGGGGCTGCCGATCATCGCGTTTCCGCACACCAAGGCGGAGTTGGCCGCGCATCCGGCGTACGCAGGTCACCTGGAGGTGCTGCGTGCCGCCGGCGTGGTCGTGGTCGACGGAAAGCCGCTGGACCCGATGAACGGGCCGGGGCGCTGGGGCGCGGTCATCGACGCGCTGCGGGCGGCGCGCCCGTCCTGAGTTCGCCTGTCCGGCGGTCCTCGACGATATGCGTCGGGCGTATACCAATGCTCGACGCAGCGTGTTCAATGGACAGGCTCGATGAGGCGAGACGGACGGAGCCGCCGGTGACCCACGCGAACTGCCCTCGATGCGGCGGACGGCTGGCCCGGGACAACGACAGCGGACGGTGCACGCCGTGCCAGGCCGCCGAGCGGGACCGGTTGAGCGCGCCACCGAAGGTGCCGGCGAGCTTCTGGGAGCACGAGCCGGTGCGACTCGCGTTGGCCGAGCGGCATCTGGGGCGGGTCGTCCGGGCGTACCGGTGCCATCCGTACCACGGGCGGGTCGCCCTGCCGCAGTCCGTGGTGGCGGGATGGCTGGGGATCACGCAGGCACAGTTGAGTCGGGTAGAGAACGGCCCGCCGCTGGTGCACCTGGACCGACTGGCGCACTGGGCTCAGCTTCTCGGGATACCCGCGTTCTGCCTCTGGTTCCGCCTACCCGGCCAGCACTGCTGGACCGATGCGAGTCGTATGCGTGGCGAAACAAGTGGTGCAGATGGCGAGGATCAGGTCGTCGATCAGGGCGCTCTGACAGCCGTGGCGGCTAACGTGGAGCAGGCACCAAGCCAAGGGGGTGGCGTCACGGACCGTCGACGCTTCAACGTCCTGGCCGCACTCGCGGGACTCGCCGCAGGCGGTCACACATACCTGCTCCCCGGGCCATCTGCGGAGGCGCCCGGAAGCATCGGAATGGAGCAGGTGCGGCTCGCCAGTTCCCTGGTCGACGATCTCCGACGGGTTGACGCGGCCGTCGGGGCCGACCTGCTCTGCGACGTCGCCATGCAGGCACACACCAGGCTGTCGGCCTGGGCAGCGCGGGCTAGCTACAGCCGTGAGGTCGGTGACGCGCTGCAAAGCGCCCTGGCTGATCTGTCCATCGAGGCCGCCTGGCTCGCCATCGACGCGGATCGCCGATCTGAGGCGCGGCCGCACCTGCATGAGGCGATCACCCGCGCCCGAATCGCCGACGACCCACAGGCGGAGGTTCGCGCCCTCACACACCTGTCCCTGCTGATCCGCGAGAGTCAGCCCGGCGAGTCGCTGCACTGCGCCGAAGCAGCCCTACGGATCTCCGCCGGCTGGGCCACACCTCGACTCACCACCCTCCTGCGCCTACGGAGAGCACATGCCTACGCCGTCCTCGCGGATGCCAGTGGGTTCAGCCGCGAGATGACGAAGGCCCGGCATGAGTTGGACCGCGGCCCCCACGAGGATGACCAGAGTTTCGTGCACTTCGTGAACGCCCAGGAGCTGAACGGGATCGAAGGGCTCTCCTACCTTGCCCTCGACAGACCTGGGCGCGCTGTTCAGTCGTTGCGCGCGATCACTGCCAATCCCTCGCCTGGTCATCGACGCAACCAGGTCTACTACACGGTGCGGCTGTCGGAGGCGACGTACCAGCAGGGCGACGTCAACGAAGCGGCGCGCATCGCTCTGGACGTCCTACCTGCCGTGCGTCAGATCAACTCGAAGCGGGTAAGTCAGCATCTTTCGCAGGTGCGCAGAAAGCTGGCGGCGCCACGGCAAGCGACCACGACGACCCGTCAGTTCGTTGACACCTACGACCAGGCGGTGAACCTGTGATCGAGGGCTTACAGCTTCGCCATTACAGCGCTGACGAGGCTGAGGAGATCCTCGATCAGCTCGTTGACCTCTACCTGGAGGTCTACGCGGGTTGCGGCGAGTTCTACAGCGAGGACCGCTACCGGCGCCAGCTCGACCTCCACATGCAGCGAGCTGGGTGGGAGCTGGTCACCGCAACTATCAACGCGGCTTTGGTCGGCTACATCTACGGATTTCCTCTGCCCCAGCAGACACGGTGGTGGGAAGGCATCCATGAGCCGGTGCCGCCTGGGTTTACCGAGGAGGATGGGAGTCGCACCTTCGCCATCAGTGAGCTGCTGGTACACCCCGGCTGGCGACGTGAGGGCATTGCGACGGCACTGCATGACGAACTGGTCGCGGGCAGGGCTGAGCCGCGAACCACGCTCTTGGTCCGTCCCGATAATGATGCCGCCCAGGCGGCATACCAATCCTGGGGCTGGAACAAGGTGACTAAATTGCGACCCGACTGGGCGACCGCACCAACGTTCGATGTCATGGTCCGCATCGTCCAGAATTGCCCTCGTACCCTTAGCTAGCCGTCGCGGCTGACGCTGAAGACAATCTGTGCCGAATCCCTACTCAAATAGTATTGACAGTAACACGACCCATCCAGCGCAATTTCCACCGAACCGGAGGTTTGTGCACGGTCCATACCGATGAGCGCCGACGAGAGATCCAGAAATTACTCGCCCTGATTCCGCGACTCTGGGGGCTGTTCAAGATTCTGCTGGCGCTTCTTCTGTTCTGATTTAAGGCGATGCACTTCCTCAACAAACTCGGCCAGCTGCTCCTCCTCGGACGGGATGCGCTTGTACCTGCCGACACCAACTTCAACAGCCTCCCACTCTGCTTCAATCGCGTCGGCAGTTTGTTGCAGATAGAAGCTGCGTTCCTTGTACTTGAAGTAACCCATGAACCCGCTCGCAGTACCAACAAGGAACGTGATACCGAGCACTGTCCAACGGTCCCACGTCATGCTCTCGGAAATTCCTGCGATTCCCGTTGCCGCCAGGGATCCGATAATTAGGAAGCCTTGGAAAATGTTGTTGACCAGCCTATATTGCCTACTCTCACTCCTCAGCTGATCGATATCGAAATAGGCGTCTTCCTTATATGCAACTCGACGGACCTTTAGATCTCCCTCGAGGCTTGCCACTAGGAGCTTCCGCTCGTCACGCAAGCGGGCCAAATTGAGTTCGAGGTCGCTTTCAGACGGGCGAATCGCAGTAATCGAAGCACCCTTTGGCACATACCCGCCGGGATAACGCTTGAGTAAGTACGCCGCAACTCCGAACAGGATGGCAACAATGAATGCGGGCGTGAGGACGACCCTCTTCGCACTGCCACTCAGCCAGGGCAGCCAATACAAGGCATAAAGCACGACAAGCAGCACTGGACCGAAGGCCATGGACAGGTTCGACCACCGGTGCCGCATTCGCGCATACTCTAGCTCATGCTCCGTCTGGCGAATTGCATGGTTCAATACCAAGACTTGCTCTGGCTGGCTAGGCGTGGGCAAGAAAGCTCCTTCTACCTCAAGACCCGGGAGTTATGACAATTACGCTTTGAGCCAGGCGGAAAATCCAGCCGTTTGCCATGACTGTCAGGCCGTGGCAATAGTTCAAGAGGCGCGCAGCCTCGTAAGGCTCCATGTGAGACAAGTCGATAGAAGCAACTCGGCCCGCCTGGAGGATTTCAGCAATCTCGGCAGCGCCGACGCCGAAGTCACGCGGAGTCACGCGAAGAGCCGCTTCCAGACGGACACCGGGAGCCGCATCGCGATCGAGCCTATACGAATTCGCCCGCACGGCCGATTCCAAAGACCGTTCTAGCTCTGAAGCATGATCTCGGCGGCACACGCGGCCAAAATCTACACTTCGCTCCCTCATCGCTACAGGTCGCGCACCCAAGCGATAAGCAGCGGCAACCAGAGCAGCCAGCGCGATAAACGCAATGGAACCGAGAGGCCACTCTGTCATAGTGCCGAGCTCTCGATCGTTGGGATAATTCGAGAATTCCTATTCCAAGGCAGGATCCACCGAAGGCACACTAGTAGCCCCAGCTCGCCCTATTGGAAGATTGGCGACGTGCCGTCCGCTCCCAGAGAGGAGCCTGTCGCATTGGAACGGCGACCGAACCGAGGCTCACGCGAGTTACCAGGTTGGACGTTATGGTTGCCCACGTCGCGCCGGCCCCGATGCCGTGTTCGTCAGCCGAGTACAGGACGGGCCGCAGCTGGTGTCGCAGAGGCCACTTCAACATGTCGCGCTCCCTCAACCCAACGAGCATCGAGCCAACGGTTCCAAAGACGTGCTCGGGGAGATTACCGGCCAGCGGCCAACAGCGGGAGACCGTGTGATCACTCGTTCAGCCAAGTCGGCCGGCGCATCTCCTCCGCGCTCTACCAAGGAAGTCAAATTCAACGATTTAACGACCTTCGTCTGAGGAGTTGTTTACGCAGGTAGCGGCCTTGCCGCGCGGACGCCGAGAACCCGCATCGCTACCGGCTGTTCCAGGCACCAGCGCCAAGAGGCTTGTATGCCGCTGTACTCATCTGTCGGCGAGCCGACACATGGAATTCAACGCCTGGCAAGGGCAACGCAAGAGCGTTACGACCGATTAGATTGCCTGGATGACGGATCTTGAGCGGGGTGTGTACGAGCACCTGATCACCCGTGAGCTGGCCGATCACCTCCAGCACGTCGACCCCGCCCTGATCCAGCACCACAAGCTCGACCCGGCTGACGCCCACACCGCCCTTGCCCGGCACATCGCCACCCTGGCCGCGCGAGCCCTCCAGTCCGTCCCCAGCGGGGACGACAAGCTCCACCACCAGATCGCGATGGCGAACCAGATCGCCGAAGCCATCGCCACCCTGAGCCCCAAGGCAGCGACGGATCAGGACCAGGTAGCGGACGCCAAGCACCTGCTGCACGCCATCGCCGCCCCACCAACCCCACCGGCGCTGCCAGCCTTCCCGCAGCGCCCCACTACCCCCCTCTCCACCGGCGCGCTGCTGGTCAACGGCCGCCATCAGCCCCGCATCGGCCACGAGGTCAACCACGAGATGGCGTCGGCCGAGAGCGTCGATCTGCTCTGTGCGTTCATCAAGTGGTACGGCCTGCGCATCGTCGAGCACGCCATCCGAGACCTGATCGCCCGAGGCGGCAAGGTTCGCGTCATCACCACCACCTACCTCGGCGCGACCGATCAGCGAGCGCTGGACCGGCTCAAGGAGCTGGGCGCAGAGGTCAAGGTGTCGTACGAGACGCGGACCACGCGCCTGCACGCCAAGGCATGGCTCTTCCGCCGTGCCAACGGCACCACCACCGCTTACGTCGGCTCGTCGAACCTGTCGAAGACCGCCCTGGTGGACGGCGTGGAGTGGAACGTCCGCGTCTCGAACATCGAGCAGCCGCACGTCATCGACACGTTCACGGCGACGTTCGAGGACTACTGGAACGATCCGGCGTTCGAGGCGTACGACGCGACCAGGGACGCCGACCGGCTCCGGCATGCGTTGAGCGGGGAACGCCGCGACGACGCACCGACCGCGATCTCGAACCTGGACGTGCGCCCGTACCCGTACCAGGCGGAGATCCTTGCCGACCTGGACGCCGAGCGCCTGGTGCACGGGCGCTGGCGCAACCTGGTGGTGATGGCAACGGGCACCGGCAAGACCGTCGTCGCCGCCCTGGACTATCGCCGGCTACACAAGGCGAAACGAGCAGACTCGCTGCTCTTCGTCGCTCATCAGGAGCAGATCCTGCGGCAGAGCCTGTCCACGTTCCGGCAGGTCATGGGGGACGGTAGCTTCGGCGAGACGCTTGTCGCGGGCGAGAGACCCAATGGTTGGAAGCACGTCTTCGCCTCCATCCAGTCGCTGGACCGCCGCGAGGTCGACCCCGAGGCGTACGACATGGTGATTGTCGACGAGTTCCACCACGCCGAAGCGCCGACGTACACGCGATTGTTGGAGCGGCTGCGTCCCCGCGTACTCCTCGGACTGACCGCAACCCCAGACCGGGCCGACGGCGGCGACGTGCGCCGGTGGTTCGGCGGGCGGTCGGCGGTTGAGCTGCACCTGTGGGACGCGTTGGAGCGGCAGTTGTTGTCGCCCTTCCAGTACTTCGGGCTGCATGACGACGAGGACCTGTCGCACGTCACCTGGAAACGCGGCCAGGGCTACGACCTGACGCAGCTGACCACCATCTACACCGCCAACGATGCTCGGGCGCTGACAGTGCTGCGCGCGGTCCACGAGAAGGTGGACGTTGGGCGAATGCGTGCGCTCGGCTTCTGCGTGAGCATCGGGCACGCCGAGTTCATGGCCGCCCGGTTCAGGGAGCACGGTGTCGAGGCGGCGGCGATGACCTCGCGGGCCGGCACCGATCGCGCAGGGCTGTTGCGGGACTTCAAAGCTGGCAAGCTGCGGGTGCTCTTCACCGTGGACCTGTTCAACGAGGGCGTTGACCTGCCGATGGTCGACACGATCCTGATGCTGCGGCCCACCGAGAGCGCCACGATCTTCCTGCAACAGCTCGGCCGTGGTCTGCGACTCGATGACGACAAGCCCTGCCTGACCGTGCTCGATTTCATCGGCGGGCAGAACGCCAACTTCCGCTTCGACCTACGGTGGCGTGCCCTGACCGGGGTGAGCCGACGGGCGATCACCGAGGCCGTGCGCGATGACTTCCCGAGCCTGCCGAGCGGCTGCCACATCGAGTTGGACCGGGTGGCGAAGGAGATCGTCCTCGCCAACCTGCGATCGGCGTTGCCCACCTCGAAGGCTGGCCTGGTCGCTGAGCTGCGGCAACTCGGCGACGTCACCCTGGCGACGTTCCTGCGCGAGACCGGCCTGGAGATCGAGGACGTGTACCGATCAGCCAGCATCGGCGGCTGGACCGGGCTGCGGCGGCTCGCCGGCATCGAGACGGCCGCGCCCGGCCCGGACGACCGCGAGCTGGGCCGGGCCATCGGTCGCATGCTGCATACCGACGACGTCGACCGGCTAGAGCTGCTGACGAAGGTCGCGGCCGGACCGCCCGCGCCAGGTCAGCAGGTGTACGCGGGCAACAGCCGACTGCTCGACATGCTGCACTTCAGCCTCTGGGGGCCGAACGCCTCGCTGGCGGCACGAGACGAACGTCTGGCGCGGCTGTGGAAGGAGCCGGCCCGCTGCGCCGAGCTGCGGCAGGTCGCCGAGGTGCTGCGGGACCGCATCCACCGGGTTACGCCCACGCTCGCGGCGGGGGCGGTGCCATTGCGGGTGCACGCCCGGTACAGCCGCAACGAGGCATGCGCCGCCTTCGGAATGACCAACCCGGGATCGCTACGCGAGGGTGTGAAGTGGCTGCCCGACGCCCAGGCCGACCTGTTCTTCGTCACCCTGGTCAAGTCGGAAGCCCACTACTCCCCCACCACCATGTACGCCGACCGGGCCATCACCGACACCCTGTTCCAATGGGAGTCGCAGAGCACCACTTCCTCGGCGTCGGCGACCGGGCAGCGTTACACATCAGGTGGATCGACAGTGCACCTCTTCATTCGGGAGACTCGCATCGCCGACCGCGACCTGGGCGCACCGCCCTACCTGTACGCCGGCACCATGACGTACGACTCGCACACGGGCGACCGACCCATGCGCGTCCTGTGGCAGCTCCACCACGCCCTACCCGCCGACGTCTACGCCACCGCCCGAACCATCGCTGCCTGATCCTCCTCGCTCAGCCGCGCTGGGACAGAAAGGCGCTGACCGCTGCGGCGAACTGCGCTTGCGCATCGTGATGCACAACGTGACCTGCTGGCAGCTCGACGAGCCGAGCCTGGCCTGGGCGGCGGGCGATCATCTCGCGAGCATGATCGGCGGCCAGCTCGTCGCTGCGCGTGCCGCGGATCAGAAGGGTAGGGCAGGTCACCGCTACCCAGTCCTTCCAGTGGTCGCCGTTGAGCGCTTTCTGGGACGCCACCGTGTCATCAATGCCGAAGGAGAAGCCCCAGCCGTCTTCCGACTGGCGGAAGGAGCACTCCAGATAGGACGCGGCCGCGCCCAGTGCCGAGGCCAGCGCATCGCGGGATGGTGCTCGGGGAGGAAGGCGGGTGGTGAACGACCAATCGCAGTCCACGACCGCGCCGATGTCCTCGACGATCAACGCAGTGACCAGATCCGGGTGCCGGCTGGCGTACTGGTAGGCGTTCACCCCACCGAGTGAGTGGCCCAGCACCGCAGCCGGGCCCACCTTGAGATACCGGTGAAAGGCGGCGAGGTCGGCAACGTAGTCGTCTCGCTCGTAGCTCTCGGCACGATCGGACTCTCCGTGCCCACGCTGGTCGAGCGCGATCACCCGCCAATGTGGTGCCAACGCCTCCGCCAGCGGCGCGAAAGCCGAAGCCTCGTTGTAGTGCCCATGCAGAGCCAGGAGGGGCTGACCCGGACCGCCAAAGTCCAGATACGAGAGCCTCCGACCGCCGACCGTGAAGAACTCTTGCATGACCTGGAATCCTAGATCAACGACCGCCGGCTTCCGTTGCACGAACGCTTTGGGGACGAGGGGTGCGGGAGAACTCCTAGCGCTAGGTTGAGGACCATGGAGCAGCGGATCAGCCTGATCACCCTGGGAGTCGCGGACGTGGCCCGCGCGAAGACCTTCTACGAGCAGCTCGGCTGGCGAGGCCAGGAGGTCGAGGAGACCGTCTTCATCCAGGCCGGCGGCCTGGCCCTCGTCCTCTGGAGCCGCGACAAGCTGGCCGAGGACGCGGGCATCGACGACCCAGGCACCGGCGGCTTCGGCGGGATGGCGCTCGCCCAGAACGTCCGCTCCCGAGCCGAGGTCGACGAGGTGATCGCCACGGCGACCAGGGCCGGCGCGACGGTGACCAAGCCGGCCCGGGAAACCTTCTACGGCGGCTACGCCGGCTACTTCGCCGACCCGGACGGCCACCTCTGGGAGATCGCCTGGAACCCCGGCTTCACCCTCGCGGAGGACGGCTCCCTCACCGTCCCCGACTTCAGCGCCATGAACTGAGCGAACGGCAGGCGGAGACGCCGATCAGGGCGCCGGAGACGGGCAGAGCAGCGGGTCCAGCACCGGCAGCTGAACAGGGTCCAGGCAGATCGCCAGCAATCCCGGATCCGGCGAGGGCGTAGGAGTAGGCGTTACGGTCGGGGTCCGCAGCGGCGAGGCCGACGCGACGGGCGGCGTAGGAGAAGCCGAAACGGGCGGGGCTGACGTCGGCACCGAACTGGCCGACGGGGTCGGCACGACGGGGGGCGTAGCGGCCGGCGGCAGGGCCACCGCCACCACCCGGGACGGCACTGTGGAGACCTCTGCCGAGGCGGACGGCCGGACGACCGGGGCGGACGGCGGGTGCCATACGGCACTGTCGGCTGAGCCGACCCGCGACCGGGGTGCCACCGGACCGGTCGGAACAAGAACCGTCCCAGCCTTCGGCACGTCCCAGGCGATGATCTCCGCCGAGGGCACCGGCCCACGAGGACCCCACGCGCCAGGCCCCAGAGCGGTGGGCCCCAGCGCGCCCGGTCCGAGCGTCACGAACACCACCGCGGCGACGGCGGCAGCGCCGAGCGCCCGGCGGTCGGGGCGTACCGCCGTCAGCGGCGCGTCGTCGGGGTCCACCACCGGAGGAGGCGCGGGGGGATCGGCCCGGTGTGCGGCCAGCAGCGCGTCCATCTGCGCGATGACGGCAGCGCGATCGTCGGCAGCCGCGAGGGTGAGATAGAAGCGGAAGTTCACCACGGCGTTGGCCGGGACCAGCAGCCCGTCAAGTCGACAGCGGTCCGGCAGCAGGGTGACCGGCACGTCGGGGTGGTGGGCGGGGCCGACCAGGTCCGCGTACCGCCACTCGCGCCGGTGCTCCCGTCCGCCGAAGGCCACCCGCCGGCTGGTCACCACGGCCATCCCGGCGTCGACGATCCGTAGGCCCGGCGGTAGGGCGTCGGAAGAGGGCTCAGCGAAGGAACATGGGCCAGGGGTGGGCAGACCGGGGACGTGCCGCGCCTCAGCCTCGACCAGCGTGGCGACGGGGAGGACGCGGAAGACGAGTTCGTCGTCGTCGAGCGCCACCGGTAGGCCGGTGCGGGGCTGCGTACACCCGAGGAAGCTGGCGGCTTCGATGCGGAGCCGGGCCAGGTGGTCGGCGCGGTGCCGCCAGGCGTCGGTGGCGTCGCGGTACGCGCGCTGCCGGCGCTCGTTCTCGCGCTCGGCCCAGGCGATCCGCCAGGGGGCGTGGGCCACAGAGGTCACGGTCACACGCGGTACAACCGCTCACGTACGTGACAGGCAACGCGACCGGGATCGATGTGTCCCCTTGTGCCCGGAAGGAGAGAGTTGCAGGTGATCAGCCGGCGCGTCGGCGGTACGGCTGCGGACCGTGGGTCGGGAACCGCGACTGGGTACGCGGTGGGTACGCCTCGCAGTGCTCGGCCCAGTGTTCGGCGGCGGTGACCAGGGCGTCAGCGGAGACGGTGAGGATCAGCGGGTAGATCGCGGTGGACGGGCGACGCATCCACGGTGGCAGTGACTCGGCGGAGAACTCCACTGTCAGCTCCAGCCGGCGGCGGCGCAGCACCCGGCTGCGCAGGGCCAGGTTGGGTTCGGTGAACCGGACCGTCGCCGGTGGCGCGCTCAGCCCGAGGGCGGCGGTGGCCTGCCCGTGCAGCCAGCCGCCGAGCGCGCGGGCCTCCTCGACCATGAGGCTCGGGTAGTGGTGTGACCAGGTCTGGCCGTCGGCGGTGCGGGCGTCCACCTCGATGAGCAGCCAGTCGTGCCAGCCGGGCGTGACCCCGTCCGGGTCGTCGGGCGGGTCGATGCCGGGCTGGTAGCCCACCGGGCGCACCCGCACCCGAGCGCCATCGTCAGACCGGATCTCCACTCGATCATTCTGGCCGAGCGAAGCGGACTTTCGGCCCCGAATCGGTCACTTCGTGACGGTCCGCCGCACGCCCTGGTGCTCGGCGCAGGCGGTGGACCGGCCGCCGGCCAGGCTCACCGAACCGTCGCGGCACTGCACGAGGTAGCCGCGTCCGGCCCAGAACTGCGGTACACAGGCGAACCAGTCGCACACCTCGGCGGCCGGCTTGCGGATCCGCGTGCCGCCGCAGAAGTCGTACCCCAGCGGGTTTTCCGGTGCCCCGCAGCGCGGGCCCTGGGTCGCGCTGGGCGACGGGCGTGGCGACTTCGTCGGCTTCGGCGACGGCGGGGGTTTCAGGGCGAGCGCCGGGCCGATCCGCGCGGGTGCGGCGCTGACGGTGGGCGCCGGGGTGGCTGCGGCGGCGATCTCCGCGCCACCTCTCGGGTCGGACGGGTTCGACTCGATGAGTGCCGCCGGCACCAGCAGCGCGATGGCCGCCGCCACCGCGATGGTCCTGCGGCCACCGGGCACGAACGACGACAGCCGGGCCTGCCCGGGGGTGGCCGCGGCCGGCCGGAACGGCTTGAGCTGGGCGTGCTCGGCGATCAGCTCGTCGAGTTGGGCGATCACCGCGGCGCGCTGTTCGATCGCGTCGGCGAAGGCCAGGGTGAGCGTGAACCGGAAGTCCGGCGCGGCGTCGGTGGGCAGCAACAACCCGGAGGTACGCCGCCGGTCCAGCACCTGGATCAGGGTGACCGGGGCCGTCGGGTCGTGGGACAGGCCGGTTATCCGCCCGTACGCCCAGTCGCGCCGGCCCCGCCCGCCGAGCAGCACGAGTCGACGGCTGGTGATCACGGCCATGCCGGCGTCGGTGACGCGTACGCCGTCCGGGCGGCGCGGGCGCAGCGGCCCGGTTCGCGGGGCGACGGTGAGGTCCGGCGCGGGCAGGACAGCGGTGTGCCGTACCTCGACCAGTTGCGCCGCGGGTAGCACCCAGAGCACCACCTCGTCGGCGGCCAACTCCAACGCCAGCCCGGCGCCGGCCGCGGCCGAGCCCTGGAAGTCGGCGGCCAGGGCACGTAGCCGCCGTAACTCGTCGTCGCGTCGCCGCCACGCCGTCTCAGCGCCGCGGTACGTGCTGACCCGCCGCACGTTCTGCCGGTGCGCCCACCGGTACCGCCATGTGGAACCCGTCGAATCAGTCTTTGCCACGCCGACTCCTTCGCCGCGCAGGCCACCAATCTGGGGTGTCACACGGTTTAACAGGCGCGGCGCGGCACCCGGACACGCCGAAACGGGCGAACTACCCGATCGGCGGAGCAACCAGCACGATAGGGGGATACTGATGCCAACATTCATGTTCTCCGAGGGGGTGACGGTCGTGCCGGCAGTCACGCTGCCCAAGGTCGTGATCGGGGTCGACATCGGCACCACCAGCACGAAGGCCGTCGCGTACGACACCGACGGCCGGCAGCTCGGCAGTCACCTGGTCGGCTACCCGTTGGACAACCCGCAACCCGGCTACGCCGAGCAGGACCCGCAGCTCATCCTCAACGCGGTGCTCAAGTCGGTCAGCATGGTCGTGGCGGAGCTGGTCCAGCCGGTGGCCGGGTTGTCGTTCGGCTCGGCGATGCACAGCCTGATCGGGTTGGGCCGGGACGGCAATCCGCTCACCCCGTCGGTGACCTGGGCCGACTCGCGGTCCACCCGGCAGGCCGAGCGGTTGCGGGCGGTGCCGTCGGGGTTGGCCCTGCACCGGCGCACCGGCACACCGATGCATCCGATGTCGCCGCTGCCCAAGCTGCTCTGGTTCGCCGAGCAGGAGCCGAAACTCTTCGAGCGGGTGGCGCACTGGGTGGGCATCAAGGAGTGGGTGCTGCTGCGGCTCTGCGGCGTACTGGTCACCGACCACTCGATCGCCTCGGCCACCGGCCTGCTCGACATCCACGAGCTGAGATGGGACGACGAGGCGCTGACCATCGCCGGCATCACCCAGGAACAGCTCCCGCAGCTCGTCGCCACCACCGCCGTGCTGCCGAACCTCACCCCGCAGGCCGCGGCGGAGACCGGCCTGCCGGAGCGCACCCCGGTGGTGGTCGGCGCCGGCGACGGGCCACTGGCGAACCTGGGTCTGGGCGCGGTGCACCCGGGCATGGTGGCCTGTTCGATCGGCACCAGCGGCGCGATGCGGGTGATGGTCGAGCGGCCCGGCGTGGACCCGCTCGGCGGGGTGTTCTGCTACGCGCTGACCGAGCACCGCTGGGCGGTCGGTGGCGCGATCAACAACGGCGGCATCGTGCTGAAGTGGGCCGGCGCGGCGCTCGCCCCGGACCTGGGCGAGCACTCCGAGGAGGACCTGGTCACCCTGGCGGCCCGCGCGCCGGTCGGCTCGGGCGGGCTCATCATGCTGCCGTACCTGCACAGCGAACGGGCCCCACACTGGAGCGCCCTGCCGCGCGGCGCGTACGTGGGGCTGACCCACGCCCACCGCCGTGAGCACCTGGTGCGGGCCGCGTTGGAGGGCGTCTGCCAACAGCTCGCGCTGGTGCTCAGCTCGGTGCGCGCGGCCGGCAACGAGGTCCGGGAGGTCCGGGCCGGTGGCGGATTCGCCCGCAGCGGCCTGTGGCGGCAGATGCTGGCCGACGCCCTCGGCCTGCCGGTGAGCTTCCCGGCCGCGCACGAGGGGTCGAGCTTCGGGGCGGCGCTGCTCGGCATGGAGGCGCTCGGGCTGATCCCCAGCATGGACGTCGCCGCCGACCTGGTGCGGATCGAGGAGACGGTCCGCCCCGACCCGGCCGCCGCGGCCACCTACGCGGCGCTGCTGCCGCTCTTCGCCGAGCTGTACGAGGCCCTCACGCCGACCTTCACCTCGATCCGCCGGATGGCGCCCGGCCTGCCCACCGGCCCCGAACCGTCGGCGTGACCAGGGTCAGGGCGCCTCGACCCCGGCGATCAGGTAGCGCCGCACGTCGGCGTCGAGGATGGCGACCTCCTGCGCGTCGTCCGGCCCGGAGCCCCGGAACGCGGCCAACTGCTCTGGTGACTCCCAGCGTTCGTAGACGTGGATCCGGCCGGGCTCCAACGGGTCGGCCGCCAGCAGGAAGTCGAGGCAACCGGCGGTGGCGCGCGCCCGCGCGATGACCTGCTCACAGTCGGACAGGTACGCCTCGCGGGTGGCCGGTTCGACAGTCAGGCTGCCGGCGATGATCAGCACGGGTCCTCCGGGGTGATTGGCCGAGTGGCTGACCTTTGCTCTGCACCCGCCCGTGCGCCAGGCACGGTCCGTAACCGGCGCATCGGCGGGTGCAGAGCAAAGCGTGATTACCTGCCGGGTCACAGTTATACCTGCGGGCCACCGCTGAGGGGGACATTGCCGCCCGGACGGGTGACGACGGTCCCGCCGGTCCCACCCGCCCCCGGCGCTCCATATCGTGCAAACGTGAGAAAAAGCGACAAGAGGCGCTCATCTTCCCTGCTGGGGAACTCTGCCCGCGTACCTCTGAAGGTGTTGACGGCGGCGGTCGCGCTCGCGGTGCTCGCGACGACCGGGCCGGCCACCGCGGACGGCCCGGGTCGCGCGCCCGGCGCGGACCCGGCGCGGACGACCGAGCCGGGGTACGGGGTGCAGCCCGGCGACGGCCAGAGCCACGAGCCCGGGGTGGACCCGACGCCGGAGCGCCCGCCGACCAGTGAGGTGTCCTGGCTGTCGTTTCCCGGCGGGGTGTTCGCCGTGGACTCGCTCGGGCACACGGTGCGCTACCGCGCCTGCGACGGCGACACCGGTCGGGTCGCCGACCCGGGCATGCGGGTCACCGCCGGGGTGGCCAGCGGCACTGTCGTCGTCGGAGGCACCGCCTACCGCTACCGGGTGCCGCTGGTCGGGCGCAGCGAGGGCACGCTGGAGGTGATCCAGCGGCACCGCCCGCCGACGACGCTCACCGGAACGGTGGTGACCAGCCCGCAGCCACCCACCGACCCGGTCGCCGGGGCCCGGCTGTTCCCGCTCAGCGGCCAGCTCGCCCGGGTGGTCGCCGACGCCAGCCTCAACCCGGCCGGGGTCACGGTGCGCGACCTGTCCGGCCGCTACGGCGACCAGCAGATCGCCGTCAACGGCTCGCTGCGCCCCAAGGCGGCAAGCGTCATCAAGCTGTGGATCCTCGTCGAGCTGCTCCGCCGGGTCGACTGTGGACAGGTTTCCCTCGACGACGGTGTGCTGGTCACCCCCCAGGACGTGGTCGGCGGCACCGGCCAACTGCAGTTCGAGACGTTCCCGCAGGTGGTCACAGTGCACCGGCTCGCCCAGTACCTGATCAAGTACAGCGACAACGTCGCCGCGAACGTGCTGATCACCTACCTGGGTGGGTTCGCCCCGGTCAACGCGCTGATCGACTCGATGAACCAGCGGTCCACCATCCTGGCCCGGCGGATGCTCGACAGCGCGGCGGCGCAACGCGGCGAGGAGAACTACACCAGCCCGGACGACGTGGTGTCACTGCTCGGCGCGGTCTGGGACGGCGAGATCCTCACCCCCGCCTCCCGCGACCTGATGATCGGTTTCATGCGGGAGCAGACCCTGAACACGAAGATCCCGGCGGCGCTGCCCCCCGGCGTGCCGGTGGCCCACAAGACCGGTGACCTGCCGGACGCCTCCCACGACGTCGGCTACTACCTGATCCCCGGCACCGAGACCGCCGTCGCGTTCCTCACCTCCGGCCCCATGGCCACCGGCGACGAGACGGTCCGGCGGATGGCCCGCACCGTCTACGACTTCCTGGTCACCCCCATCGAGGGGGCGGTCGAGGAGTGAGCCGCCCTCAGGCGCCGGGAATGTTCGCCGGCGGGTCCTCGCCGACGAGGTCGGCCGCCGGCGGGTCCGCCGACACGTTCAACCCGAAGTCCGAGTACGTCAGGTCGAGCTGGGCGGTCTGCGACTGCTCGCTGGCCAACTCGATGCGGTAACGGACCAGCCGACCCTGCTCGTCCACGGCGGCGGTGAACGGGACCGCCCCGGCCCGGTCACCCAGCACGGTGCCGACGCCGCTGCCCAGCACCGCGCCGCTCTGACGCAGGTCCAGCGTGCCCGCGTACTCCCGCTCGGCAATCAGCCGGACCCCCGTCGGCGCGCCCAGCGTGCTGGCCAACCGGGTGTTGTCCAGACCCTGCTTGGCCGCCGGGGCACCGGCCTTGCCGACGTGCCACCAGGTCTTGCCGTCCCAGACCGGGACGCGGCGGTCCGGGGCGGTGACCCGCACGTACACGTCCGGCCCGGTGGTCAACCGCTCGATCTTCACCACGCCGGTGGGCACCTTCAGCGACGTGGTCTCCAGACCACGCTTCGCCGTCGGGTCCCACAGCAGCACAGTGGCGTCGCCATCCGTACCGCCGGTGCCGACCGTCAGCTTGTACGGCTGCTCGTCGGCCTTCGCGGCGGCGGCCTTCAGCACACCGACCGGATCGGCGCTCGCCGACACCGCCGGACGACCCGGGCCCGGGTCGTCGTCGCCGGCGGCGACCAGCGCCCACGCCCCGGCACCGACCGCCACCACGAGCACGGCGACAGCGGCGATCAGCTTCGGTTTCGGCACTGTCATCTCCCCGGGGCGGTGCGGTCCGGCCAGACTAGCCGGACCGCCCGTCGTCACGCCCGGCTGATCGCGTTGGCGTGGATCGCCTCGTGCAGATACGCGGCCAGCCCCGGGGCGATGTTCTCGTAGAACGCGGTGAACCGCTCGTCGGCCAGGTACATGTCGGCCAACCCGGTGTGGATCTCGTACGAGCACTCGTAGAACCAGCGGCTGATGAGCTGCCGGTGCTCCTCGGCCAGGTCCATCGCCTCCGGGCTGTCCGCCGCAGCGCCCGAGGTCAGCACCGCGACCATCCGCCGACCCCAGTCCTCGTTCTCCGCCTTGTTCCGCAGCCAGTCGTCCTTCGTGTAGCGGGACACCCGCCGGTTCGACTCCCGGTACACGTCGGTGTCACCCCAGCGCTGCTCCGCCTCGGCCCGGCGCTGCTCCGGGTCGAAGTCCCCGAAGACCTCGAACCGCTCCTCCGGCGTGAGTTGAATGTTCATCCTGCTCGCCTCCATCGCGAACTCGATCGCCGCGACCATCTCCTGCAACCGGGTGAGCCGTACCGTCAGCAGTTCGTGCTGCCGGCGCAGGTGCGCGGCCGGATCGGCCGCCGGGTCGTCGATGATCGCGGTGATCTCCTCAAGCGGGAAACCAAGCTCCCGGTAGTACAGGACGAGTTGCAGCCGTTGCAGGTCCGCGTCGTCGTAGCGGCGGTAACCCGCCGAAGTGCGCCCGCTGGGCGAGAGCAACCCGATCTCGTCGTAGTGGTGCAGCGTCCGCACCGTCACGCCGGCCACCTTCGCCACCTGACCCACCGTGTACGCCATGGTCCCCCTCCCTTCCGGGAACCAGGCTCCTGCCTGCCGCTACGTGAGAGTCAACTCCGATTCTGGCCCACCATGGCGGGGCCGTCCGGCCGCCCGTACAGATAGCCCTGACCTCGCGGGCAGCCGATCGCGGTGACCGCCTCGTGCTGACGCTCGGTCTCCACCCCCTCGGCGACCACCGCCAGGTCGAACGCGCCGGCCAGGCGGGTGACCATCTCCACCGTCGCGTACGCCCGGTCGTCGGTGCCCAGCCGGGCCACGAACGACCTGTCGATCTTCAGCTCGGTGGCCGGGATGCGGTGCAGGTAGCTCAACGACGAGTAGCCGGTGCCGAAGTCGTCGATGGCGATCCGGATGCCCAACTCCCGCAGCTGGTGCAGCCGCTCCAGCACCGCCTCGGTGCCCTCGATCAACGCCGACTCGGTCAACTCCAGGGTCAACGCCCGCGGCGCCAACCCGGCGGCGCTGGTCGCCGCGGTGACCGTGGCGATCAGGTCCGGCCGGCGCAGGTGCGCGGCGGCGATGTTCACCGCGACCGTCGCCTCCGGCATCCGGTCCCGCCAGGTGGCGGCGGCCCGGCACGCCTCGTGGATCACCCACCGGTCGATCGGCAGGATCAGCCCGGTCTCCTCGGCCAACGGCAGGAACCTCGACGGCGGCAACATCCCCAGCCGGGGGTGCCGCCAGCGCACCAGCGCCTCAGCGCTGCGCACCGCGCCGGTGCCCAGGTCGACGATAGGTTGGAACTCCAGGTGCAACTGGTCCTCGTCGACGGCACGGCGCAGATCGGCGATCAACTCGGCGCGGGAGACGGCCGACTCGCGCAACGCCGCCGTGCACGTGCGGTACGCGGACTTCCCGGCCGCCTTGGCCGCGTACATGGCGATGTCGGCGTCGCGCAGCAGGTCGCTGTGGGAGGCGTGCTGCGGGCCGTACTCGGCGATACCGATGCTCGCCGACGGGTGCACCCCGACGTCCTCCTCGTCGTCGGAGGGCCGCAACGCGTCCAGCAGCCGCTCGGCGAGCCGTTCGGGTGACACCGGCCGGTCGCCGTCGACCAGCACGGCGAACTCGTCACCACCGAGCCGGGCGATGGTGCCGTCACCGTTCACGGCAGTGTGCATGCGGGCCGCCAGCCCGGTCAGCAGGGTGTCACCGGTGGCGTGCCCGAACCGGTCGTTGACCTGCTTGAACCCGTCCAGGTCGAGCAGCAGCACCGCCACCGGCCGCCCGTCGCGCAGGGCCAGACGCAGCCGCCGGTTGAACAACAGCCGGTTGGGCAGCCCGGTGAGCTGGTCGCCGTACGCGAGCCGGCGCAGCCGGGCCACCAACCGCAGGTTCTCGTTGGCCGCCAGCCCCTGCCGGACGGCGAGGGCGGCCAGCAACACCATCATGGTCACGAACACCAGCTGCGGGGTCTGCCCGGTGGGCCGCCGGGCCAGCACCACCGCGATGATCGCCCCACCCACCGGCAGGTACGGCAGCGCCACCCGCCACCAGGGCGGCAGCGGTGACTCGGCGGTGTCGTCGGTGCCGTCGCAGTCCGGTGGCGGCGGGTTCCGGGTGGCCAGGCCGATCAGCAGGTAGCTCAACGGCCAGCACAGGTCGATCGGGTGACCGGCGGTGTAGTCGGCACGGGCGACCAGCGACACGTAGACGACGTCGGCGACGACCCGCAGGGTGAGGCTCGCCGCGAGGATCGTCATCGGCCGCCACATCGGCCGGGCCGGCCCGGAGACCGCCACCAGGATGGTGAGCTGCATCAGGTCGAACATCGGGAAGAGCAGCCCCAGCGTGCGCGCCGGATCGGCCAGCTCGGCGGCGGCGACCCCCCGGAAGACCAGCACCCACCCGATCGGCACCAGGGCCAGGGCGACGATCACCCCGTCCAGCAACGTCCGGGCTCGCCCCACCGCGCTCTTCGGTGCCGACGGCGAGCTGAGCAGCGCGGCCGTGCCGGTGAGGATGCCGGCGGTGAAGACCACCCCGACCACCGGCGTGTGCGGCAGGTCATCGCCGACGAGCCGCTGCACCGTCCAGATCGCCCGACCCATCGCGGCCAGCCCCATGGTGAGAGCGAGCAGCGTCCAGAACCGGCGCAGCGGCGGCGGATGCCGGCGGGCCACCCCGACGCACGCGACCGTCGCCCAACCGGCGACAAGCATCGCGCCGATGTCGCTGACCAGCGCGGCACCGGGCAACGCGGCGAACAGCCAGCCCGCCTCCAGCAGGATGACAGCAGCCGCGACGAAAGCACCGGCGGGGTTCAGCGCCCCCGCAGCCTGCCTTCCGTCCTGTCGGGACACGGTCGCTCCGGCTCTTTCGTCGTACGTGCACCCTCGGCGGCGCCGGTCCACGGCAAACCCCGAAAGCCTAACCAGCGCCCAGAAACGCCGCCACAGCCGAACGTTCACCCCGCTGCGGCTCCGGCCTGCCGTCAGCGGCCCGCAGATCGGTTCCAGGGTGAGCGGGGCAGCGCGGTCCCGGCCAACGGACGGCGTGCGCGGCGGCGTCTGCGCCGACCGGGGGTGCAGGGCGGGCGGGCAACGGTGTGCACCGCCACGTCGACCGAGGACGTCTGTCGGCCGATCAACCAGCAGAGGAAGCGTTCCATCGTCGGATCAGCCGACCGGGAGGCGCTCGGCGTCGGACCTGGCAATCTCGTACTCCGCCCCGCAGAACGTGCACTGCTGCGCGTACCGGGTGCGAATCGGGATGAGCGGAATGAAGAAGAGGGTGAATTTCGTCGAACGGCGGGTGATCACCTGTGCGGCCTGGTTGCCGCAGTGGCGGCAGACCTGCTGCACGACACCGGACCGGTCGACCTTGGTACGCAGACCAAAGATGAAGAACATCGCCAGCCAGTACCCACCCAACCGCGAAAAGTCACCAGATCCCGGAGTTTCGCCGGCCAACGCACGTGTATAGCGATTGGTATACTCTGGTAGTGAGTCAGGAAGAGTGGGATGTCTTCGTCGTCGACGAGGTTCGCAGCTGGATCGATGGCCTGGACGAGCCGACGTTCGCCCGGGTCGTCCAGGCCATCGACGCGCTCTCCGAAGCTGGCCCCGGGCTGGGACGACCGCTGGTCGACACGATCAGCGGGTCGGCGATAGCGAACTTGAAGGAGTTGCGTCCTGGCACCGTCCGCATCCTTTTCGTCTTCGACCCCTGGCGCGCAAGCATTCTGCTGGTTGCCGGCGACAAATCGGGCCAATGGACGAGCTGGTATCGACAGGCCATCCCGCTCGCCGAGCAGCGGTATGAGATCTACTTGAAGGAACGCGCACAGCAGGAAGGGGGACAGCGGTGAGTGGTCATGTGCGATGGGCGGATATCCGAGCGGAGTACGTGCAGCGGGCTGGCGGTGAGGCGGCTGTCGAGGCGGGCAAGGAAGAGCTGCTGGCGCAGGTCGTCGGGCACCGCCTCGCGGAGGTGCGACGCTCCCGCGGCTTCACCCAGCAGCAGATCGCTGAGCGGATGGGCGTGACCAAGGGCCGCGTGTCCCAGATTGAGCAGGGCAAAATCTCCGGCCAGGAAGTGGTGGCCCGATACGCTGCCGCCCTCGGCGGTCGGCTCCACCAGGCGATCTATTTCGACGACGGTGACATTGCCGCCATCGCGTGAAGCCACCAGCGCAAGATCGTGCTCGATCCAGGATGTAGTGGCTTCCGGGGCGGGAAGGCCACTACATCCATGATCGAGCACGATCAAGGCGAGACGATCACGGTGACGCGATCACTGCGCGGCTGTCAGTTGGTCGGCGCGGGCTCCAGGCCGGGGATCTCCTCGGAGAGCCAGATCGGCTGCCAGTTCGGCATCTCGTGGAAGCGGCGCAGCTCGAACAGCCCGGCAACCGACCCGCTCCAGGCCCCGTACGGCGGGTTGGCCTCGTCGAAGCCGCTCTGCACGAAGGTCAGCGTGGTCCGGCCGCCGGACTCCGCCAGCTCCCAGCTCGTCACGCCGGTCGGTCCCCAGTCGACGGACATCCGGCGACCGGGCTCCAGGTCGACGACCTTCGCCGCGTAACCGGTCTCGAAGCCGCCCATGGCGTACCGGCCGCCGACCCAGGGCTCGATGCCGATCGGGTAGCCGAACCACGCGCTGGCCTGCTCGGAGTCGGTCAGCGACTCCCACACCTTGTCGGCCGGGGCGGCGATGACCAGCTCGCCCCGCAGGTCGGCGGAGGTGAAGTCGGTGCGGGGCAGCAGTGGCTTGCCCTCCAGGTGGGCGGCCAGGTTGGCGATGGACAGCGCCCAGTACGTCTGGAGCACGCCCCGGATGGTGGAGCCGCTCATCGCCTCAGCGAAGTCGAAGTGGCTCTGGATCAGGGTGAGCACCGTGCTGTCGGTGCCCTCGGCGGTCAACTGGAACTCGGTGGTGGTCTCCACGCCGTCGAGCAGCCAGCCGAAGCGCAGCGTGTCGTCGTCGGCGTGCAGCAGCCGCTGGTGCGGGGCGTCGCCTTCGGGCGTGTAACGGCCCCAGAACTCGTACCGCCGGGGCAGCTCGACCTCGGCGTGCTCGGCCAGCCAGAGACGCAGCTCGGCCGGGTCGGTCAGGGCCTGCCGGACGCGCCCGACGGGCGCGGAGAGACGGGCCTTGACCTTCATCGGCTCACTCATTGTCGTTTCCTTTCGGATAGCAGGCGACGGCCAGCTTGAAGGCGTCCCCTTCGCTGCCGCCGTAGCGGGTGAACAGGTCTTGAAGCGCGGTTTGCAGGTCGTGCAGGAACTGCTGACGCTGCTCGGCCGGCACCCGGATCTCGCCGGAGACCCCGATCGAGGGCAGCTCGGGTGCCGCCCGGTCCAGGCCGGCGATGTCGGCCTGGACCTCCTCCATCAGGTCGAGCAGGTAGCCCAGGCTCAGTTCGTCGCGGGCCCGGCGCAGGCCGATCCGGCCGACGAGTCGCGGCGAGAGCCAGTAGGAGCGGGCGGCGGCCTGGTAGATGCCTTCGGTGATGCCGCGGACCTTGCGTTCGTTGACCAGCTCGACGAGGCCGGCCGCGACGAGCTGCTTGACGTGGTAGTAGACGCGCTGTGGCGTCTGGTCGAGTCGGGCCGCGACCTCGGTGCAGGTGCGCGGTTCGGCCAGTTGCCGCAGCACCTCGACGCGATGCGGCTTGAGCAGGACTTCGGCCTGCTCGATCTGCTCCAGGTACAGGACGTCTCTCATGGCAAAATCAGTTTGTACGTACAAAACTTCTTTGTCAATTGCTTCGCGAGAAGCCGCGCCGACTTTTTCTCGACGCGGCTTCAGGCGACGGTCAGCGGGTGATCAGGGCAACCAGTCCGGTCGCAGCGGGTAGCCACTCACGCCGTTCGGGCCGTTGTGGGTGGCCAGCACCTGGTGCAACTGAATGCCGTTGCGCTCGAACGCCATCCGCGACCCGGCCATGTAGAGCCCCCACACCCGGGCGGTGCCCGCGCCCACCTCCGAGACGCAGAAGTCCCAGTGCTCGACCAGGTTGCGACACCAGGCGGCCAGCGTCAGCGCGTAGTGCTGGCGCAGGTTCTCCTCGTGGTGCACCTCGAACCCGGCGTCGTGCACCTCACTGACCAGTCGACCCGGACCGGCCAGCTCACCGTCCGGGAAGACGTACCGGTCGATGAACGCTCCCGAGCGGTGCGGCGCGCGGTTGTCCGCGCGGGTGATGCAGTGGTTGAGCAGCCGCCCGCCGTGGCGCAGCCGGGTGCGCAGCGCCCCGAAGTAGGTCGGGTAGTTACGCACCCCGATGTGCTCGGTCAACCCGATCGAGGAGATGGCGTCGAACTGCTCGGCCGGCGCGTCCCGGTAGTCGAGGTATCGCACCTCCGCCAGCTCGGTCAACCCCTCCCGCTCGATCGCGGCCTGCGCCCACTGCGCCTGCGCCTTCGACAGGGTCACCCCGAGCGCCTTGACGCCGTACTCGCGGGCCGCGTGCCGCACCATGCCGCCCCAGCCGCACCCGACATCCAGCAGCCGCATCCCCTTCTTCAGCGCCAGCTTGCCGGCGACCAGGTCGTACTTCGCCGCCTGGGCCTGCTCCAACGTGTCGTCCGGAGAACGGAACACCGCGCAGGTGTACGTCATCGACGGGCCGAGAACCTTCTCGTAGAAGGCGTTCGAGACGTCGTAGTGGTGCGAAATGGCCGTGCTGTCCCGCACCCGCGAGTGCCGCAGCCCGTTCACCACCCGCTTCCAGCGGGGCTGCGCCTCCTGCGGCGGCGCCGGCGGCGGCATCAGCCGCTCCCAGCCCAGCCCACGGACCAGCGCCAACCCCTCCGCCAGCGACGGTGGGCGTAACCGCAGCTCGTCCTTGAGCACCCGCAACGCCTCGTACGGGTCACCCGGGTGCACGCCCTGCAACGCCAGGTCGCCACTGACGTACGCCCGGGCCATGCCCAGGTCGCCGGGCGCGGTGAGCAGGTACGACAGCCCACGCTCGGTTTGGATCGCCAGGGTGATGCCGGCGTCGGACGGGCCGACGGCGCTGCCGTCGTACCCGGTGATCCGCACCGGCAACGGCCCGGTGGTGACCGCGCGGACGACATCCGCGACGGTCGGACCCGTGTGCCGGCCCCCCGCCGGCGGGGTGGCGGGGACGCTCGCCGCCCCCTGATCTCTGTCGGTCAGGCTCATGCTCGTGCTACCGCCTTTTCGTACAGTCCCGTCAGCCGGTGGTCCGGGTCGTAGCGGTCTTTCACCGCGCGCCACGTGTCGCCGCCGTAGAGGCGATCGAAGGCGTCCCGGTCGTAGTACGCATCGGAGTAGAGCGACTTGTGCCCGCCCGACTCCGACACCCTGCGTTCGATCGTGCGGTTGACGTCGCCGTCGGCGGCGCCCGGCGCGATCGGCACGCTCCCCCAGAACCCGATGTTGACGTAGTCCTGCCCCGGCCGCAGCGGATACAGCGGCCAGGACCGCGCCGAACCGGGCCCCGCCGGCTCACGCAGTCGCAACGGACACAGCCACACCGGGTTCATCCCCACCCTGCCTGCGAACCAGCGCAGGAAGTCGGCCGTACGGTCCAGCGGGATCTCCACGTCCTGCACGACCCGCTCCCGGGCCGGTTGCCCGCGCAGCCGGTCGATCCGGGCCGCCACCTGGTGGCGGTGCTCCAGCCGGACCAGTCGGTGGTAGAAGTCGCTGCGCCGGTAACGCGCCGGCCAGAGCCTGCGCACCACCGGGTGCTGCGCGCCGAACGCCGACGAGCACCAGAACCAGTCGGTGTCCCAGCGCCACAGATAGTCGTACGCGGTGAGCACGTCGCGGGTGCGCTGGCGCAGCGACCGGTAGTAGATCGCCTGACCGGTGTAGTCGCTGGGCGGGTCGGCCCCGTCGGTGAACGTGGCGAAGACCAGGTACGCCTCGCCGGGGCTGAACATCACCCCGTCCATCGCGTCCACGGGTTCGCCGGCCCAGGACCGGGTGGCGGTCACCTCCGCGATCGCGTCGGTCAGCGCCTCCAGTTGGGTGAACCGGACGTTGCGCAACGCCACGTACCGGCCGACCGGTTGCAGCTCGATGCGCAGCCGGGTGGCATAGCCGAGGCTGCCCAGCGAGTTGGGGAACGCGGTGAACAGGTCGGCGTGCTCGCCGTCGGGTCGGGCGGTGACGATCTCGCCGGAGCCGGTGAGCACGTCCAGCTCCTGGACGGACTCGTGCGGCAGGCCGTTGCGGAACGAGGTCGACTCGATGCCGAGGCCGGTCACCGCGCCGCCCAGCGTGATGGTGCGCAACTGCGGCACCACCAGCGGCATCAGGCCGTGCGGCAGCGTCGCGTCGACCAGGTCCTCGTAGGTGCACATGCCCTGCACGTCGGCGGTGCGACCGGTCGGGTCGACCGACAGCACACCGTTCAGGCCACTCACGTCGAGCCCCGGAGTCCGGGGAGCGGACCGGGGGCGGAACAGGTTGGAGGTGCGTTTGGCCAGCCGGACAGGCTCGCCCGTGGGCACCGCGGCGTACGACCGTCGCAGCGTGTCCACCGCTTGATCATGGTCAATGGGGTGATCCACACGCTCAGCGCGCATGTGATCACCTTACGCTCGCCTTGTGGAAACCGTGGGATGTCGGCGGTGGCAGTTTCCCGTCCGGTGGCGGGCCCGACGGCTACCGTGGCGGGCATGCCATCGCCAGCGATCACCGCCCTGGACGCCGCCCAACTGCCGTATCGGCTGGTCAGCCACGGTGCCGTCGGCAGCCTCGCGGAGGCCGCCGCCGCCCGGGGCGTGAGCGTCCCCGACGTGGTCAAGACGATTGTGGTCCGGCGCGGTGAAGACGATCACCTGTTCGTGCTCACCCCCGGCGACCGGGTCATCTCCTGGCCCAAGCTTCGCGCCCTGCTCGGGGTGCACCGGCTCTCCATGCCGGACGCGGCGGGCGCACTGGCCGCCACCGGCTACGAACGCGGCACCATCACCCCGTTCGGCGCGAGCACCGCCTGGCCGGTGGTCGCCGACGAGCGACTGCGCGGCCGGGAGATCACCCTGGGTGCCGGCGAGCGGGGTCTCGCCATCGCGATCGACGCCGACACCGCGATCGCCGCCCTCGACGCCACGGTGGCCGACGTCACCGACGAGCAGCCCACCCGCTGAGCCTCGCCGCCCCCCGCACCGCCGGGCTGGCTCCGGCGCGACGTCGTGGGTGAGGATGGCGCGTATGTCCGCGCCCGAGGAACGCCCCGACCCCGCCGGCACCGTCTACGGCGGGCACCGGGCACCGCGCTCCGGCCCGCTGGCCGATCCGCTGCTGCGCGTCGCGGCGGCGGTCGGGGCCGTCGGCGTACTCCTGGGGGTCGTCTTCGCCACCGGGCTGCTCGACGGTGACGACGAGCCTTCCGTGCCGGCATCGGTCGGTACGCCGTCCAGCGCGGCGCAGCCCAGCGAGCCGGCCGGCGAGCCGAGCCCGACCGCGCCGGCCGAGCCGTCACCCACCCCGTCGGCCAGCACGCCGGCCGCACCGCCCACCGGGCCCCGGGTGCTGCGCGCCGCCTCGGGCCTCTGCCTGGGGCTCGACGGTGACGGCAAGGAGGCCAAGGCCGAGTTGGCCGTGTGCACCGGCACCCCGGAGCAGCAGTGGGTCATCAGCCCGGCCGGCACGGGTGTGCTGACGTTGACCAACGCCGCGTACGGGCAGTGCCTCGACGTCGAGGGTGGCAGTCAGGACGACGGCGCGCGGTTGCTGCAGTTCCCCTGCCACGGTGGGGCCAACCAGCAGTGGCGGTTCGGCGGGACCGGCACCAGCGCGGTCCTGCTCATCGCCGCGCACAGCAACAGGTGCGCCCAGGCCGACGACGACGCCGTGGAGGCGGGCGACGACATCCGGCAGCGACAGTGCGACGGCCGGCCGGCCCAGCAGTGGACCCTGAGCTGACCGGCCGACGCGTCGCACGTCCCGTGCGGCCGTCAGGTTCAGCGCGGGTCAACCCCGGAAGCTCCACGCCCTGGGCGCGGTCGCGGCCAGCAGCACGGCCTCCGGCACCGCTCGGCCCGGTCGGCGGCGCAACAGCAACGACAGCCCGGCGGCCCCGATCGACAGCGCGCCCGCCACGTACCAGGCCATCGCGTAGTCGCCCAGCCGGTCCCGGACCAGCCCCGCGCCGGTGGCGGCGGCCGCCGCGCCCAGTTGGTGCGCGGCGAACACCCAGCCGAACACCACAGCGCCCGCGCCACCGAAGTACTCCCGGCACAGCGCCACCGTCGGCGGCACCGTGGCCACCCAGTCCAGGCCGTAGAAGACGATGAACACCAACATGCTCGGCTCGGCCGTGCCGGAGAAGAGGCTCGGCAGCACCAGCAGGGACAACCCGCGCAGCGCGTAGTACAGGCCGAGCAGCAACCGGCTGTCCACCCGGTCGGTGAGCCAGCCGGAGGCGATGGTGCCGACGATGTCGAAGAGCCCCACCAGGGCGAGCAACCCGGCCGCCGTGGTCTGGGCCATGCCGTGGTCGTGCGCGGCCGGCACGAAGTGGGTACCGACCAGGCCGTTGGTGGTCGCCCCGCAGATCGCGAAGCCTGCGGCCAGCAGCCAGAACGGTCGGGTCCGGGCCGCGGTGGCCAGCGCGCCGAGCGCCCGGGTCGCCGCGCCGCCGGTCGCCGGCGGCGCCGCGACGACCTCGGTCGCCCCGTAGGCGGGCAGACCGAGATCCGCCGGGTGCTCGCGCAAAAGCCACACCACCAGGGGTACGACCGCCAGCGCCGCCACGGCCACCACGAGTGCGGCGGTACGCCAGCCGTGATCGCGTACCAGGATGGCGACCAGTGGCAGGAACACCAGTTGCCCGGCCGCCCCGCCGGCGGTCAGCACTCCGGTGACCAGGCCCCGCCGGTGCACGAACCAACGGCCGGTGACGGTGGCCACGAACGCCAGCGCCATCGAGCCGGTGCCCAGCCCGACGAGCACGCCCCAGCAGAGCAGAAGCTGCCAACTGGCGGTCATGAAGACCGTCAGACCGCTGCCCGCGGCGACCAGCAGCAACGCCACCGAGACCACCCGGCGGATGCCGAACCGGTCCATCAGGGCGGCCGCGAACGGCGCGGTGAGCCCGTAGAGCAGCAGGTTGACCGAGACGGCCGCGGAGATCGTGGCCAGCGGCCAGCCGAACTCCTCGTGCAGTGGGTGCAGCAGCACCGACGGGGTGGCGCGGAAGCCGGCAGCGCCGACCAGCGCCACGAAGGCGACGGCGGCGACCAGCCAGGCGGGATGCAGACGGCGGTTCTTGGTCACCGGACAAGTCTGAGCCGGTCCACCCACCTCGACGAGTGGCCGGAAAGCCATCATGCGCAATAATCGGGCCATGACCGTTCGCCCGCACCGGATCGCCGTGCTCGCCCTGCACCAGGTGGTCGGCCTGGACCTCGGCACCCCGTCCCAGGTCTTCAGCACGGCCCGGGCCGCCGACGGGACACCCTTCTACGACGTCCGGGTGTGCACCCCTGATGGGCAGCCCGTACGCAGCACGGCCGGCTTCCAGGTGCTCCCCGACCACGGGCTGGAGTTGCTCGACACCGTCGACACGGTGATCGTCCCCGGCATTCACGACGGCACCGTCCTGTCCTCGGGCACCGTGCAGCCGGAGGTGACCGAGGCGCTGCGCGCGGCGTACGACCGGGGTGCCCGGATCATGTCGATCTGCACCGGAGCGTTCGTGCTCGCCGCCGCCGGACTCCTCGACGGGCGGCGGGCGACCACCCACTGGGCGTACGCCGAGCAGTTCCGCCGCCTGCACGACCGGGTGGACCTCGACCCGGGCGTGCTCTTCATCGCCGACGACCGGGTGCTCACCTCGGCCGGAGTCGCCGCCGGCATCGACCTCTGCCTGCACGTCATCCGCCTCGACCACGGCAGCGAGGTGGCCAACCGGGCGGCCCGCCGCTGCGTCATGCCGCCGTGGCGCGACGGCGGTCAGGCGCAGTACATCGAGCAGCCGGTACCCAAGGCGACCGACACCAGCACGGCGGGCACCCGGGAGTGGGCGCGGCAGCGGCTGCACGAACCGATCGCGCTACGCGACCTGGCCGAGCAGGCACGGATGAGCGTGCGCACCTTCACCCGACGCTTCCGGTCGGAGACCGGCCTGAGCCCGGCGCAGTGGCTGCTGCACCAGCGCACCGACCACGCGCGACTGCTGCTGGAGACGACCGACCTCACCGTCGACCAGATCGCCCACCGCTGCGGTTTCGGCACCACCGCCGCCCTACGTCAACAACTGCACCAACGCATCGGCGTGGCCCCGTCCACCTACCGCCGCACCTTCCACCCCCGCCCCACGCCCCCGCCCCACGCCCGCGATCTTGCACTTTCGGTCGTTCGTCTGGGCGGTATGCACCAATTGCGGGGACAGGAAGTGCAAGATCGCGTGGAGCAGGGGCACGGGGCACCAGGGGCGGGGCCGGGCAGCACTACTTGAGAGCGTGATGTCTGTGGGTCATCAAGATGACTCACAGACATCACGCTCAACAGACCACGGCGCCCCGCGCCGGGTCACAGTAATCAGCCGCCGCCCGGACCGCCGCCGCTCAGGAGCGGAGCAGGTGCAGTTGGGACTGGTGCTTCGGCAGGTGCACCCGGGTGTGCAGGTCCAGGGTGCGGGACCAGGGCAGTGGCTCGTCGACCACGAGGTCGAAGCCCTCGCGGAGGTGCGTCTCGACGGGGGTCTCCGCGGCCAGGCCGAGCTGGTCGACCAGCCCGCACAGCCGGTCGCTGGTGCCGTGCAACAGGGCGGTCAGGCCACGCAGGCCACCCTGCTCGGCGGCGAGCGCGTCGAGCTGCGGGCGGTGCACGTCCTCCTCCAACTCGTAGTACGCGAACGGCGACCCGGCCAGCAACGCCTCCGTGGCGTGGATCATCAGCTCGTCGTTGGCGACCAGATGCGCGACGATCTGTTCGGCAGTGAGCTGCCCCTCCGGGGCCGGACCGAACCCGCCGGCGTCGACCTCCGCGAACAGGGCACCGTAGGCCCGCCGCAATCCCCCGCTCTCCATCCCCCCAGTCAACCCGCCGCGGCGGAAGTTAGCGGCGGGATTGGCGGGAGCGGAGGTAGTCGCTGACCACGTACTCGCCCAGGTCGTCGGTGTCCGGCGTGAACATGCGACCCCGACTGCGGCGGGCCACCGCGTCGACGAAGCGTCGCAGGCCCGGGTCGTCACCGAGCATGAACAGGTTGAGCGTGGCACCGTAACGGCTCAGCCGGTCCACCTCACGGACCGTCGCCTCGATCGTCTCCGGCAGCGGCGGCCAGTGGAAGAGCGCCTCCCCGTCGTCCGGGTCAAGGTGCGCCGTCGGCTCGCCGTCGGTGACCACCAGCACGACCGGCTCGGCGTCCGGGTGCCGGCGCAGGTGCCGGCCCGCCAACCGCAGCGCGTGCTGGAGGTTGGTGCCCTGCTCCATGTCCGGCTCCACGGCCGCCAACTCCTGCTGGGTGAGCGTCATCGCCTCCCGGCCGAAGCCCACGATCTGCAGCGCATCCTGGGGGAAGCGCGTCTCCATCAGGTGCGCCAACGCCAGCGCCGTCTGCTTCATCGGCCCCCAACGACCCTGAGAGATCATCGAGTACGACAGGTCGACGCAGAGCACCACAGCGGCCGAGGCCCGTCTCTCGGTCTCCACCACCTCGAAGTCGTCCACCGCGAGCTGCACCGGGACCGTCGGCCCGGCCCGACTGACTGCCCGGGTCAACGTGCGGACCACGTCCAACGGTTGCTCGTCGCCGTACTGCCAGGGCCTGGACGCGCCGCTGACCTCGCCCGCCGCACCGGCCGAGCGCAGGTCGTGCTGGCCACGCGGCCCGGCGGTCAGCTCCGCGAAGACCTGCCGCAGCGCGGTCCCGCCGAGCCGGCGCAGCGCCTTCGGGCTCAGCGTGAGCCCCTCCGCGTCCCGGCTGACCCAACCCTGGCGACGCAACTCCCGCTCCAGGTCACGCAGCCGGCGAACGTCGTCGGCGGCGTCCCGGCCCAGCGTGCGCGCCACCGCGTCGACGTCCACGTCGTCGAGGGTCGCCCCCGGGTGTTCCTGGTCGAGCTGGTCCAACAGGTCGTCCAGGTCGCCGATCTCACCCAGCGCGCCGGCCGCGTCGGCGTAGTCCAGCGGCTGGTCGCCGCGGACCCGCTCGCCCCGCCCCCAGCGCAGATCGGGTCGCAGCGCGCGCAGGTTCGCGTCGAGCGCGGACAACTCCCCCGCGAGGCGGTCGCCGAGCGACTGCTGCATGAGGCCGGCCAGCTCGGCGCGCTGCCGCTCGGAGAGCGAGTTCATCAGCCGCTGACCGGCGGCCGCACGTCGGGCCAGGACGTCGATCAACTCGTCGACGTTCGCCGGCTTCTCCGGGAAGAAGTCGCCGTGTCGGCGCATGAACTCGGCGAACGCGTCGGTGGTGTCCTCCGCGCGACCGTGCCGGGCCAGCAGGTCGTTCAGATCGCCCATCATCTCGGCGAGCCGCTGCTGGGCGGCCGGGTCGGCGGAGGCGCGCACCGCGTCGCGCATCCCGGCGAAGCGCTGGCCGAGCACGTCGTCGCGGAGTTGGTCGAGGATCTGCTGGTACGCGCGGCGGGCATCGTCGCTGGCCCACTGGTAGCCGGACAGCTCCTCCACCGCCCGCGCCGTCGAGCGCGGCAGATTGTCCAGCACCGCCTCGGCGAACCGCGCGGCGTCGTCGTCGCGGCCCCGCAGCTCGTCCCGCTCCGCGGCGAGTGCCTGGTCGAGCAGGGCCTGGGCCCGGGTCACCGCCCCGTCCAGGTCGCCCCTGCGCAGCGCCTCCCGGCGCAGCCGTCGAGCCCGGGCGGCCAGGTCGTCCAGGCCACCCCGTCCCTGCGGGCCACGGCGCAGCAGATCACGCAGCGCTTCCCGCAGGCTGCCACCGGCCAGCACCTCGGCACCGACCGCGTCCACCGCCTCGCGCACGTCGTACGGGGGTGCGAGCGGGTCGGGCCCGCCGTTCCACTGCCCGTAACGGAACCGGTTGCCGGCCACGGTCAGCCCCGGCCGCCGTAGACGGTGCGCCCCGAGTCCGTGACGTCCTTGCCGAGCCGGCGGGTCAGGTGCAGCCCTTCCAGCACGAACTCGACGGCGGCAGCGGCCTCCTCCGAGGTGGGCGCGTCGCCCAGGTCGAGCCGGTCCAGGACCTTCGCCAACCCGGGTACGGTGCCGACCTGACGCAGCAGCTCGGCGGCGCTGACCAACTCGCCGGTCTCGATCGCGGCGCCGTCCTCGACCAGGGCGGTGAACCCGGACAGGTCCAGCCCGGCGAGGCGGGCCCGGAACGTCTCGGCGGTCGCCGTACGCAGCAGGTGAGCGAGGATCTCGGTCTCCCGGCCCTCCTCGCCGCTCTCGAACTCGACCTTGCCGCGCAGGGTGCTCGTCACCGACACCGCGTCACCGACGCGGGCGACGGCGGCCTCGGGGCGTCCGTCCGGGGTTTCGGAGGCGGCGAGCAGACCGGCGCGACGCAGCGCGGCACCGGCGACCGTCTCGGCGGCGGCGATGGCGAAGCGGGCGGAGACACCGGAGCGCGGGTCCACCGACGGCGACTCCCGGACGGCGCGGGCGAAGCGGGCCAGCACCTCCAGCACGTGTTCCGGCACCTCGGCGACCAGGTCGGCCTCCTGGCGGATCAGCGCCAGCTCCAACTCCAACTCGACCGGGTAGTGGGTGCGGATCTCCGCGCCGAACCGGTCCTTGAGGGGAGTGATGATCCGGCCCCGGTTGGTGTAGTCCTCCGGGTTGGCGCTCGCCACCAGGAGCAGGTCCAGCGGCAGGCGCAGCTGGTAGCCGCGAACCTGGATGTCCCGCTCCTCCAGCACGTTGAGCAGCGCCACCTGGATCCGCTCGGCCAGGTCGGGCAGCTCGTTGACGGCGAAGATGCCCCGGTTGGTGCGCGGCACCAACCCGAAGTGGATGGTCTCCGGGTCGCCGAGGGTACGACCCTGGGCGATGCGGATCGGGTCGACGTCGCCGATCAGGTCCCCGACGCTGGTGTCCGGGGTGGCCAACTTCTCGCCGTACCGCATCGAACGGTGCAGCCAACCGAGCGGCAGGTCGTCACCGGCCTCGGCGACCTGGGCGACCGACGCCGGGGTGAGCGGGTGCATCGGGTGCTCGTTGAGCACCGAGCCGGGCAGAACGGGGGTCCACTCGTCGAGCAACGCGCCCAGTGAGCGGATCAGCCGGGTCTTGCCCTGGCCGCGCTCGCCGAGCAGCACCATGTCGTGCCCGGCGAGCAGGGCCCGCTCGACCTCGGGCAGCACTGTGTCGTCGTAGCCGACGATGCCGGGGAAACGGGTCTCGCCGGAGCGCATCCGGGCGAGGAGGTTGTCGCGGAGTTCCTGCTTGACGGTGCGGTACTGGTGACCGGCCGCCCGTAGCGCGCCGAGCGTGCCGGGCAGGTCGGCCGGTGGAACCGGGATTACCGGGGTAGGCGCAGTCACCCGACCCACGCTAGCTCACATTCGCGGGGGCGCCCCGGGCATCAGGGGGCACCCCCGGCTTCCACCCTCAGCCCCGGTCGCAGCGCCGGCAGGCACCGCGACGGCGCAGGTGGTACGCGTACGTGGCGACGCCGAGGGCCACGCCCCACAGCGGCCAGAGCAGCATCGGCGCCCCGGTCATGCTGAATCCGCCGGTCAGCCGCCAGAACTCGGGATTGCTGAGCAGTCCCAGCGAGGCCGCGGTCACGGAGATGGCGACCAGGGTGGCCGGCACCACGGCCAGCTTCACCGGCACCCGATGGCCGGCCAGGCCGAGCATCCAGCGCGGAAACCGCTCGCCCCAGCGCTGCACCAGTCCGAGGGTGAGGATCGCGCCGACGGTGGCGAAGGCGCCCAGCCCGAGCCCGGCCCAGACCAGCCCGGTGTCCTGCATCTCGGTCAGGAACTCCCGGGAGATGCCGAGCGGGATGCCGGCCGCCCAGGCGAACCGGGTCACCGCGTACGTCAGGGGGATCACCGCGGCGATGCCGGCGGCCCACCGACCCCAGCGGGTGGCGGCGGCCGGGGTGGTCCACCGCTGGCCGGTGGCGGCGCGGCCGCAGCCGACGCAGGCCCCGGCGGTACGGCGCTGCCAGGCGAGTACCGCCCCGACCAGCAGCAGCCCGCCGGCCAACGCCGCGAACCGGGCGAACAGCGCCCAGTTGAAGACATCGGAGTAGTCGATGGGCGGCCAGCCGAACGGCGCGCCGACGAGGAGTATCGGCAGGTAGCCGAGGACGATCAGCACTCGGACGTCCGGCACGACCAGGACAAGGGCGAACGCGACCGCCCAGCCGTAGCCGGCGAGCAGCGCCCGCAGCGGGCCGGGTGATCGCGCCGCCGGGCGGCTCATGGCCAGGGCGGCCACCGCGGCGGTGAGCAGCACACCGGCGAAGAGCGGGGTGGCCACCTCCACCGGCACCAGGCGGAGCAGGCTGACGTCGCCGCCGTTGGGGTCGTTCGGACCGAACGGGTAGCCGGTGCCGGTGAGGGTGCTGAGCAGGGCGAGCACGCCCCACAGGCCGAGCCAACCGGCGGCCAGTGGGGCGAGCGGGTCCGGCCAGCGGGAGTCGGAACGGGGTGGCGAGTAATCGATCGTCGTCATGCTCTCAGCCTCGACCGACAGCCGCCGGATTCCCTCCCGGCCGGTGGTGAACCCGCTCCCCCGGTGGAGGGACCGTTCAGCCGGACGGGGTGACGAAGCCGGACTCGTAGGCGGCGATGACCGCCTGCGTACGGTCGCGGACGCCCAGCTTGGCCAGCACGTTGCCGACGTGCGTCTTGACCGTCTCCACCCCGACCACCAGGTGCGCGGCGATCTCCGGGTTGGACCGGCCGGTGGTCATCAACCGCAGCACCTCGGCCTCCCGTTCGGTGAGCCGGGCGGTGCTCAACCGGTCGCCGCCGGCCGGCCCGTACGCCCCGACCAGCTGGCGGATCGCGGCCGGGAAGAGCAGTGACTCGCCGGCCGCGACCACCCGGACCGCCTCCACCACCTCGGCGGGCCGGGCCCGTTTGAGCAGGAACCCCGAGGCGCCGGCGCGCAGCGCCTCGTAGACGTACTCGTCGTTGGCGAAGGTGGTGACCACCAGCACCCGGGGCGGGTCGGCGGAGGTGGCCATCAGGTGTCGGGTGGCCTGGATGCCGTCGATGCCGGGCATCCGTACGTCCATCAGCACCACGTCGGGCCGGTGCCGGGCGACCAGCGGCGGCACCTCGGCCCCGTCGGCGGCTTCGGCGAGCACGCGCAGGTCGGGTTGGGCGTCGATGATGGCGCGCAGCCCCACCCGGATCAGCTCGTCGTCGTCGACGATCAGCACTCCGGTGGTCATGTCGTCTCCTCGTAGGGCAGGCGGGCCCGGATCAGCCACTGGTCGCCGTCCGGGCCCACGGTCAGCCGGCCGCCGAGCAGCAGCACCCGCTCCCGCATGCCGTCCAGGCCGCGACCGCCCCGCCCCGGCCGGCCCTGGTCGGGGTGGCGCACCGCGTTGGTCAGCTCCAGCTCCAGCGCGTCGCCGCGCAGGTCCACGCGTACCGTCACCGGCCCGCGGCCGTGCCGGGCGGCGTTGGTCAGTCCCTCCTGGACGATCCGGTAGCCCTCCCGGGAGACCACAGCGGGCACCCGGGTCGGGTCGCCGGCGCGTTGCGCGTGCACGGCCAGGCCGGCCGCGCGCGCGTCGGTGACCAGCCGGTCCAGGTCGGCGAGGGTACGCTGCGGCGCCACCACGGGCCGGTCACGTCCGTTCTCCCGGAGCAGCCCGAGCGCGTGGTCGAGGTCGTCCATCGCGGTCCGCCCGACGTCCTCGATGGCGGTGAGCGCCCGCCGGACGAACTCCGGGTCGGTGTCGATGACCTCGCGGGCGGCCCCGGCCTGGAGGGTGGCAACGGTCAGCGCGTGACCGACGGAGTCGTGCAGCTCCCGGGCCAGCCGGTTGCGTTCGGCGAGCCGGGCGGCCCGCGCTTCGAGGGCGGCGATCCGCTCCGCCTGGGCCGGGCCGAGCAGCACCGGTGCCATGATTCCGGCGAGCGCGCCGAGCCCGGCGACGGCATAGCCGAGGACGACCAGCAGGAGCACCCCGGTCACCGTCAGCCAGCCACTGTCCTCTCCGTCCAGGGGCCCGAACTGTTCCCGGCTGATCAGCTCGGTGCCGATGCCGAACTGTTGGGCGATGAACGCCAGTGCCATCGGCAGTGCGCTGAACAACCCGATCATCACCAGCGCGCCGACGATGAGGTGGGTGGCGATCCAGAGCGCGCTGCGCAGCCGGGTCTCCCGGTCGCCGTGGTGCCCGGGTGCGGGGTCGGGCAGGTCGACGCCGAGCAGGGCCCGGACGGCGGCGATCTCCAAGGCCCGACTGCCGTCCAGCAGCAACGGGACGAGGGCGATCAGTACGGCGACGACCAGTAGGACGTAGACCATGGGACGGGGGATCGCCGAGTCGGCGAGCAGCTGCGCGAAGGTCACCGCGAGCAGCCCGTACGGCAGTGCCAGCACGCCGCCGAGCAGCAGGAACACGCCGCGTCGCCAGGTGGTGCCGGCGACCAGCGGGGCCAGCGCCGCTCGGAGGGTCACCTCGTCATTCTGCGGCCCGGACGGGTCCCGCCGACTCCCCCGCGTCGGGGAGATGTCAGCGGTGGTCGGCGACGTACTGCTGCGGGTCCTTGTCGCGGAACGGCAGGTTGCGGCCGTTTTTGTGCTCGCCGTAGAAGGTCAGCCAACGTTGGCCCAGCTCGGCGCGGAGTTCGGTGCTGGCGTGCCGGCGGAAGTCGGGCAGCGCCTCGTCCTCTTCCTCGGCCAGGTGTTCGCTGTTCTCCCGGCGGGCGGTGCCGACCGCCTCCCACCACTGGTCCGAGCCGACCGGGTGCAGTTTCGCCTCGGCGATGGCGTCGCGGATCTTGTTGTGGTCGCCGATCGCGTCGGCGGTCTCGTCCTCGCCGTCGTCGCCGTGCTTGACCAGGTGCGGGTAGAGGATCGCCTCTTCCGCCTCGGCGTGGATGTCCAGGTGCAGGGCGAGAGCGTCCCAGATGGCGAGCATCTCCTGCTCGTCGCGGGCGTCGTCGAGGCGGGCGAAACCACGCCGGAAGGCGGCGTGGTCGTCCAGGATCAGCGCGGTGATGTCGTCCACTGTGCTCACTTTCCGGTTGGGTTGCCGAACCGGGCACGCAGCATCGCCGGCATCGCGGCGAGCCCGGTGATCGGGCGGAAGCGTTTCGCCGCCTCGGCCAGCGCCGTGTGCTCGTCGTCGGCGAGGTCGATGTCCGCGGCGGCGGCGTTGCGTTCCATCTGCTCGACCCCGGAAGCTCCGGGGATGGCCAGCACGTTCGGGTGGCGCAGCAGGTAGGCCAGCGCGATCTGGCTGGGGGTGGCGTCGTGGGCGTCGGCGACCTGGCGCAGGGTGTCGATCAGGGCCGCGCCGCGCTCCAGGTTTTCCGGCAGGAAGTACGGGTTGGCACGCCGGACCGCACCGCTCGGCGGGTTCTTGGCGTCGTAGCGGCCGGAGAGGAAGCCCTGCGCCAGCGGGCTGTACGCGATGACCACCCGGCCGGCCTGCCGCGCGTACGGCAGCAGGTCCTGCTCGGGCGCGCGGTCCAGCATGCTGTAGCGGACCTGGTTGCTGAGCACCCGCCGGCCGAGCGCCGCTTCGGCGATCTGCCAGCGACGCAGCCCGTAGTTGCTCACGCCGACCTCGCCGATCAGCCCGATGTCCTGCAGGGTCCGCATGCCGCGCATCGTGGTGTGGTCGGCGACCAGCGGGTTGTGTTGGTGCAGCTGGTAGAGGTCGATGCTGGTGACGCCGAGCCGGGCCGCCGAGGCGACCGCCCGCTGCTGCACCACAGCGGCCACCGGCAGCACCGGCAGGATCTTGCTGGCGACGACGACTTTCGGCCGGTCGGCGCCGAGGGCCGCGCCGAGGATGCGTTCGCTGCGCCCGAAGCCGTAGATCTCCGCGGTGTCGAAGACCGTCACGCCCAGCTCGACGGCTCGCCGGACGATCTGCGCCGCCTGCCGCTCGAAGTCCGGGCCGTACCCCCACTCCCGGGAGCCGAACTGCCAGGTGCCCAACCCGATCTTGGACAGCGGTTTGGGGGTGTCGAGCGCAATGAAACGCATGGCGTCGAAACTACCCCGATGTCCTGGTTTCCACGCCCGATCCACGCCAGGGCGGGCCGGAGCTAGGCTCATGATCGTGACTTACCTCGCCGCGGATGACCGCTACGACACCATGACCTACCGGCGCAGCGGACGCAGTGGCCTGCGATTGCCTGCCGTCTCGCTCGGGCTGTGGCACAACTTCGGTCCGGACCGCCCGTTCGAACGGCAGCGCGACATCGTCCGCCGCGCCTTCGACCTGGGTGTCACCCACTTCGACCTGGCCAACAACTACGGCCCGCCGCCCGGTTCGGCAGAGGAGAACTTCGGCCGGATGCTCGCCACCGACCTGAAGCCGTACCGGGACGAGTTGGTCATCTCCAGCAAGGCCGGGTACCTGATGTGGCCCGGCCCGTACGGCGAGTGGGGCTCGCGCAAGAACCTGATCTCGTCGCTGGACCAGTCGCTGGGCCGGATGGGGCTGGACTACGTCGACATCTTCTACTCGCACCGGTTCGACCCGGACACCCCGCTGGAGGAGACGATGGGGGCGCTCGACGCCATCGTCCGCTCCGGCAAGGCGCTCTACGTCGGCATCTCGAACTACAACTCGGAGCAGACCACGCGCGCCGCCGCGATCCTGCGTGAGCTGGGTACGCCACTGCTGATCAACCAGCCGTCGTACTCGATGCTCAACCGCTGGGCCGAGTCCGACGGCCTGCTCGACACGCTGGAGCAGGTCGGTGCGGGCTGCATCGCGTACAGCCCGTTGGCGCAGGGGCTGCTGACCGACCGCTACCTGGGCGGCATCCCGGCCGACTCGCGGGTTCGCACCAGCGTCTTCCTCAACGAGAGCGACCTCAGCGACGAGAAGATGGCCACCATCCGTGGGCTCGGCGCGGTCGCTGACGGGCGCGGCCAGTCCCTCGCGCAGCTCGCGCTGGCCTGGGCGCTGCGTGACCCGCGGATGACCAGCCTGATCATCGGGGCGAGCAGCGTCGAGCAGTTGGAGACGAACATCGCCGCCCTGGACAACCTCGACTTCACGGCCGACGAGCTGGCCGAGATCGAGCGCCACCTGGGCTGAACACCGTCGGGTTCCGGGCGGGTCGGTTCACCAGATCCGGCACCGCCCGGCCCGGTGGTTACGCACCTCGCACTGCCGGCCCACCGGTGCTGCGCGCCGCCACCGCCGCCTCGGTGGCGACCGGACCACTCGCGGCGGTACGCGGCGCGCTCTTCGTCGCGGCGGCCTTCGCCGGGGTGGGGGTGGCCGTGGCACCGGTGGCCTCGGCACCGCGAAACACCACGTCGGAGCAGCGACCAGCACCGTGGCGACGAGCCTGCGTACGGGCACGAGGATGACCTCCGCCCACTGGTACGGCCGGCAGGCGGCAAAGGTTCGACGGCGGCTCTGGTCACCGTTTCCCGTCGACGGCCGCCGCGGCGCGATCGGCGCGGTAGGCCAGGTAGAGCAGGTAGGGCACGACGAGCAGGGCGAGCACCAGTACGGCCGCGATCACCGGCGGATCACCGTAGGCGGCCCCGAGCAGAATCGGCAGCGGAGAGGCGATCGCCAGCAGGATGCCGGTGCGGCGCAGGGGGCGGGCGACCCGTTGGTGCGCGGCGTCCCAGTGCTCGGCCGACCGCATCGTGGCCGGCGTCCGTACGCCGGGGCTGCGGTTTCTGTTCACCGTCGGTCGCAGCGCGACCCGGGCGGTGTACGCCACGAGCCATCCGAGGAACGCGTAGACGACAGTCACAAAAGCCCCGGGCCACACTTCCGTACCTCCTCGCACATCGCCAACCATCAGCGTAGGGGGCGGGAATCCCCCGGGTGGGTGCGGCGTTTCGATACTCGGAACCGCTAGCACCGAGGAGGCAGACATGAAGGTACGTAGCTCGTTGCGTGCGCTCACGCAGAAGCCGGGTTCGGTGGTGGTCCGCCGTCGCGGCCGGGTGGTCGTGGTGAACCGCGCCAACCCGCAGTGGAAGAGCCGCCAAGGCTGATTGCGCCCTTAGCGGACATCCAGTCGCCAACGCCCTGACCGGGTCATCCGGTCGGGGCGTTCTGCGTGCTGGAGCGGCCCGGCGGATCGACTAGGGTGATTCGGAAGATCACCCCGACGAGGAGGAACCGGTGTTCATCTTGGAGCTGTCCTTCGGCGACGAACCCGACCGGCTCGCCGCCCGACCGGCGCACCGGGAGCGTCTCCAAGCCCTGCACCAGGGGGGCCAGTTGGTCATGGCCGGTCCGTTCGCCGACGACTCCGGAGCACTGCTGATCTTCGACGTCCCGGACGCCGAAGCCTTCGCCGCTGTCGTCGCCGAAGATCCCTACTACCGGACCCCCGGCGTGACGATCGTCAGCCAGCGGGAGTGGTCACCGATCGTGCGGTAGCCACGCTGCGGCAGAATCGCCAGCAACAGCAGAACGCCCTGGTCGGATTATCCCGACCAGGGCGTTCTCAAGGGTGGAGCCGAGGGGACTCGAACCCCTGACCCCCACACTGCCAGTGTGGTGCGCTACCAGCTGCGCCACGGCCCCTTGCTGTCGTCCCGGTCGCCCGGGCACTGGGAAACTATACACAGACCGGCCCGCATGGTCATCTCGCGGGGTCCCCCGCCCGGCCGGGTCAGTTGAGCGCCACGTCCGGCGGAAAGTGCGCGACCGCGGCCATCATCCCGCCCTGCCGGCGCAGCACCATCGGCCACAGGTCGTCGGGCCGGTCGACGAAGGCGTCCCCGGGCAGCCCGTCCAGCACGAACCAGGACCCGTCGGCGATCTCCTGCTCCAACTGGCCGCTGCCCCAGCCGGAGTAGCCGGCGAAGACCCGGATGCCGCCGATGCTCTCCCGCAGCCGCTCCGGGTCGACCGAGAGGTCGATCGTGCCGACCGCTCCGGAAACCTGGTGGAAGCCCTTCACCCGGCGCATCGGGTGCCGCATCCGGGCGAGGCAGATGGCCGAGTCGGGCTGCACCGGGCCACCCTCGAACAGCACGGCCGGGTGGCGGGCCAGGTCGCTCCAGTCACCGAGCACCTCGGCGACCGGCACCTCGGTGGCCCGGTTCAGCACCACGCCGAGCGCGCCGCCCGGCTCGTGGGCGACCAGCAGCACCACCGTACGGTCGAAGTTCGGGTCCTTGAGCGCCGGAGTCGCGACCAGCAGCCGCCCGGTCATCGACTCCATCGCTCGTCCGCCGATCGCCTGGCCCTCTCCCTGCATGCCACACACCCGTCAACCGTGAGCCCGCGCCGGGCGCCGGTCATCGACCGGATCCGCCCGCCGCATCGGGTTCAGCCGCGCTGTCAACGCCATGCCTGGCACCATAGCCTGCGTGCTGGGTGCTGGCTAAGGTCTGACCGGCGGGTGATCGGACAGTTGAGACGCACCCGGTGGCGGACGTCCCGGTGATCGACCAATCGGGGCCACCGACGGCCGAGAAACGCCCGAAAGGTCCGTCACATCCCGATAGATTCGGCTGATCGGGAGGGCGAGCGCGGTTGCCCCTGCCCGCGAGACGGAGGCGGGTGCGATGGCTACTGTCCGGGACGCGACGTACGACGTGCTCCGCACCCTCGGTATGACCACTGTCTTCGGCAACCCCGGCTCCACCGAGGAGCCGTTCCTGCAGGACTTCCCCGCCGACTTCCACTACGTCCACGCGCTGCACGAGGCGACGGCCGTCGCGATGGCCGACGGCTACGCCCAGGCCACCGGGATGCCCGCCCACGTCAACCTGCACACCGCGCCGGGCACCGGCAACGGCATGGGCAACCTGGTCACCGCCTGGCACAACAAGACCCCGCTGATCGTCACCGCCGGCCAGCAGACCCGGGAGATGCTGCTCCTGGAACCCCGGCTGGCCAGCCGCCGGCCCACCGAACTGCCGCAGCCCTACGTGAAGTGGTCCTACGAGCCGGCCCGGGCGCAGGACATCCCCGCGGCGGTGCTGCGGGCGTACGCGACGGCGGTGCAGCCACCGGCCGGGCCGGTCTTCCTCTCCCTGCCGATGGACGACTGGGCCCAGCCGGCCGACCCGCCGCCCGCGCCGCGAACGGTGGCCACCCGCTTCGCGCCGGACCCGCAGCGGTTGGAGGAGTTCGTCCGGGTGCTGGCCGAGAGCCGCAACCCGGTGCTCGTGTACGGGCCGGGGGTGGACCGCTCCGCGAGCTGGTCGACGGCGGTCGCGCTGGCCGAGCGGCTCGCCGCGCCGGTCTGGTCGGCGCCCGCCACCGAACGGGCGGTGTTCCCCGAGGACCACCCGCACTTTCGCGGCGTGCTGCCGTACGCGATCGGTCCGCTCGCCGAGGCGCTGCACGGGCACGACACGGTGCTGGTCGTCGGCGCCCAGGTGTTCCGCTACTACCCGTACGTGCCGGGCGGGCACCTGCCCGAGGGGGCCCGCCTGCTGCACGTCACCGACGACGCCGACGAGGCCGCGCGGGCCCCGGTCGGTGACAGCCTGCTCAGTGACCCGGGACTGGCCCTGGCGGCGCTGCTCGAAGGGGTGCCGCCGAGCGACCGGCCGGCACCGAGGCGGCGGGACGCGCTCGCGCCGCCGGAGATCACCACCCCGCTCAGCGCCGACGCCCTGTTCGCCGCACTGGCCGCACACTGGCCGCCCGACGGCGTGCTGGTCCAGGAGTCACCATCCAATCTGTCCGCGCTGCGTCGTCAGCTGCGGATCACCCGCCCGGCGTCGTACTTCACGATGGCCAGCGGCGGCCTCGGCTACGGCCTGCCGGCGGCCGTCGGCATCGCCCTGGCCGAGCGGGACACCGGGCGCGGTCGCCCGGTGGTGGCGGTGATCGGCGACGGATCGCTTCACTATTCGGTGCAGGCACTCTGGACGGCCGCGCGCCTGGCACTGCCGGTGGTGGTCGTCGTCCCGGTCAACCAGCAGTACGCGATCCTCAAGGCGTTCGCCGAGCTGAAGCACACTCCCGGGGTGCCCGGCCTGGACCTGCCGGGGTTGGACGTCGTCGCGATCGCGGCCGGCTACGGCTGTGCCACGCAGGTGGCCCAGACCCCCGACCAACTCGGCGCGGCGCTCGCCGCCGGGCTGCGCGCCGACCGGCCCACCGTGGTGCCGGTACCGATCAGCACCGAAGTGCCCAGCATCCTCTGAGCCGGGTCAGCGCGGTCCGATGAGCCGGGTCAGCGCGGTCCGATCGACAGCGGGGCACCGGTGGAGACGTCCAGCACCGGTCGGCTGCCCAGCGGTGTCGCCAGGGTCACGGTCACCGGCTCCACCTTCAGCAGGTCGATGCATTCGCCGGTGGCCCGGGTGACGCCGCCACCGACCACCACGACGTCCGGCCGTTCCCACACCAACGGCGTGATCCCGGTGTCGCACGCGCCGACGCCGAGGCGCACTGTCAACCGGGCGCCGTCGACGGCGCCCAGGTTCTGGGCCGCCACCAACCCGTCCGGCAGCGGCGGGGCCGGCGTGGTCGGCTCGGGCACCGGGGTGACCGCCGTCGGCGCGACGGCGAGCCGGACCACCGGCGTGGTCAGCTCCTTGATGGTGAACAGCCAGGCCGGGACCTGCGCCACTCCACGACTCGTCCGCACCGGCACGGCGCCCAACGTGACAGCGGTGACGGTGAGCGGGAGGCAGGCGGTCTGCGTGCTGCTCGTGACCCACCCGTCGGGCCCCGGTTCGACCGTGGGGCCGCCGGGGGTGGGCCGTCCGGGCCGCTTCGGCCGCCCCGGGCAGGGCAGCGGATCACCCTGGTCGAGCTGCCGGTACGCCTCGGCGGCACTGACCAACGGCAGCGTCAACCGTCCGTCCGGAAACCGGATCTCGCCGCCGACCCGGGTGGGCGGTATGCCGACCTGCTCGCGGTACCACCCGGCCCGGAACGCCGCCTCGGTCTCGGGGGTGAAGCCCGGGTCACCGGTGAGCAGGGTCGGCCCCTCCAACGGCACGTAACCCGTGCGCCACTCGACGCCGGGCCGCCACGCCTCGGCGACCTGAGCGGCCCGCCGGTCGAACGCCTCCGCCGCGTCCGTGCGGCCGGGCGGGCCGCCGACCGGACCGGCGTCGGTCGCGGCACAACCCACCAGAAGCAACAGCGGGGGTACGAGCAGCAGGGCGAGCCGATTCATGAACGGTTCGACGCCCCCGCCGACCGGCCGGTTCCCGACCTGAGTCAGGTCTCGCCACCCAGATCCGTCTGGTACGCCTCCCAGAGCAGGTCGGCGCCGCGCCGCCGGTGCCGGGCCAACCGCCGCAGCAGGTGCCCGGCCCGGTGCCGCAGCTCATCGGGGCGCGTCTCGGGCCGCTCGGCGATCTGCTGAACAGCCAGGATCGCGGCGACGATCGCCACGTGCTCCCGGGTCAGCAGCCGCACCCCGTGGTCCAGCCGGGGCGACTGGCTGAGCAACTCCCGGTAGAGGCCGGTGGGACCTTCGGTGACCCGGACGTGCTCGGCGAAGCCGTGGCGCACCGGACGCAGCCGAAGGAGAATTTCCTCGCGCCAGCGCGGCTCGGTGCTCGCGACGGCGACGGCCCGGCCGAGGGCATGCACGTCACCGGCGAGGCCGGCCGGGCGCGGCATGCCGGGCAGACCGAGGGCATGAGGATCGGCGGGAAGCCCCGCCGGATGTGCGACGCGCGCGTGGGCGACGACTGACGGCTGCTGGACCGGACCGGTGACCATTGGCACCTCCCGCACGGCGGCTCTGCTACCCCATACCGCGATGGTGAGGCTGCCCGGCCCGCCCTGTCCAGGGCCCCGGCTCGTCTCATCTGCCCCGTTGACCCCGCTGACCCCACCAGCCCCGCTGTAGTGGTCTCCAGCCCCCACACCGGCCTGCCGGGGCGTACGAGCGCCTCAGTCGGCCGACGGGCGCTCTGCCAGCCGGCGCAGGTGGTCGGCCACGGCGTGCGCCTCGCCGGCCCACTCGTCGCCTGGCCGATGTGTCGTGATGGCGTCGGCAAGCGCCCGCAGCTCGGACGGCGGCAAGACGGGCAGGCCCATGCCGCGCAGGGGGATGGTGACCCCGCGTGCGCTCCCCCGGTCGGTCGCGAGGACGGCCCGCACCTGCCGCCCGGAGGTCGGGCCGTCGTCGTCCGCCTCGCGGTACGACACCGCGCCGGACTCGATCCGCGCGGTGGCGAGGTCGACGGTGCGGGTGCGCAGCGCGCCGCGTACCCGAGCACGGCTGCCGTCCAACCAGGCGGCCGTACGGAGCACCCGCAGCACCAGATAGAGGCCGAGCAGGACGAAGGGCAGGCCGCAGAGGCCGATGAGCGGGCTCGGACCGGACTGGTTCGGGTCGGCGGAGTCGCGCAGCGCGGGCGGCAGCAACCCCGGAGGAAGGTCGCGAGCCTCCTCATAGGAGGCGAAGGGGTCACCCGGGCCGGTCAGCCGGCGCAGCAGCCCATCGGCGACGAGGGGCAGTGCCACGAACGCCGCGCCCACCGCCGCCAGCAGGACACCGAACACCACCGCCACGACGCGCTGGCCGGGCGACGCGCCGACCGACAGGCGCAACTCCTGGTTGGTCACAGGGGGCAGCGTAAGACCCGCTCCACACGAAAGCGCCCCGGCTGTTGGGCCGGGGCGCTTCGTTCGAGGTGGTGGAGGTGCCGGGAATCGAACCCGGGTCCTTCGCCGGTTTGTCAGGGCTTCTCCGAGCGCAGCTCGCTATGCCTCTACTCGGCCCCACCGCTCACGCGAGCAAGTTGGTGTGACGGGCCCAGTCGCTGATTAATCTCGCCGCACGGACCCCGCGACCGGGTCCGATTGGCCAGCCTCCTAGCTGATGCCGGCTACTGGGACGAAGGCGTTCCCAGGCCGACAGACTCAACTACTCGCCTCAGGCGGCGAGAGCGAAGTCAGCGCGTTGGTGCTTGGCGCTTATAAGTTTCCGACGACCGATTCTCGAGACGACGTCGGCTTCCTCGGCTCGCTTCCCCTGTCGCTGCGTACGAAGTCGAAACCAGTCACCCCCTCGACAGGCCACCGATGTGGTGGCACTGACAAGACTAACGCCTGCCGCAACGGCTTTCATCCCGAGCCCCGGGCCGACGAGCCGACCCGGACAAACGGGACGAACTAGTCGTCCATGCCCTTGCCGCGTCGACCGGACACCCGGGCGATCTCCCGGTCCGCGTCCCGCTTGGCGAGGTCCTGACGCTTGTCGTACGACTTCTTACCCTTGGCCAGGGCGATCTCGACCTTCGCCCAGCCGTCGGAGAAGTAGACCTGCAACGGGACGATGGTGAAGCCACCCTCGCGGGTCTTGCCGACGAGCTTGTCGATCTCGACCCGGTTGAGCAGCAGCTTGCGGGTACGCCGGGGCTCATGGTTGGTCCAGGTGCCCTGGGTGTACTCCGGGATGTGCATCGCGTGCAGGTACAACTCGCCGTCACGTTCCTGCGCGAACGCGTCCACGAGTGACGCCCGACCAGCCCGCAGAGACTTGACCTCGGTGCCGGTCAGCGCCATGCCCGCCTCGTACGTGTCGAGGATGGCGTAGTCGTGACGCGCCTTCTTGTTGGAGGCGACCACCTTGCGCCCCTTTTCCCGTGGCATCGGTGCCACCCCCTCTCCTGGCGTCCGCGGCCGGGCTCAGCCCGGCCGGACAACCGATCATGCTACCCGAATGAGGCTTATTCGGGCTCTGGCCGTCAGGCAGGTCGTGCCATCGTGAGGACCGCCCGAATGAGCCTCAATCACAAGGACCCTCCCGCGCCGTTTATTTCCGGCTGCGGGAGGGTCCTTGGGAGACCACGGGACGACCCGTACGGTGCCTAGACCCGCAGGTAGAACCGCAGGGTGATCCAGGCGGTACCCGCGCTGACCAGACCACCGACGCCGGCCATCAGCGGGAAGATGAACAGGATGTCGCCCCAGGTGATCGGCGAGAGCAGACCCTGCAACGCGCTCAACGACCCGTCGAAGAGCAGATACTTCGCCGCGACCAGGGCCACCAGACCGAGCAGTGAGCCGATCAGGCCGGCCACCACCGCCTCCAGCACGAACGGCGCCTGGATGAACCAGTTGGACGCGCCGACCAGCTTCATGACCGCCACCTCACGCCGCTTGCTGTACGCGGCCACCTGAATGGTGTTCGCGACCAGCAGCAGGGCGGCGATCGCCATCACGACGGCGGCAGCCAGCGCGATGTTCTGGATCGAGGTGAGGATGTTGAAGATCTTGTCGAGCAGTCGACTCTGGTCGATGATCTCCTCGACACCCGCGGTGTCCTTGTACTGGTCGTAGACGTTCTTGTACTGCTCCGGGTTGTTCAGCTTGAGCCGGAACGCCTCGGGCAACTGGTCCGGCTTGACCGCGTTCACCAGGTCCGGCGCGTCCTGGTACATCTCCTTGAAGCGCTTGTACGCCTCGTCCTTGTTGACGTAGAGGACGTCCTTGACCAGGGGGTCACTGTCGAGCTTGGTCTGGAGTTCGGTGCGCTCCTGCTCGGTCACCTCCTGGGTCAAGAAGATCGAGACTTCGATGTTCTTGTAGTAGAGGTCCTTCATGTCGTCGACCTGGCGGTACATGAGACCGCTGGCGCCGAGCATGGTCAGCGAGACCGCCATCGTGATGATCATCGCGATGGACATGGTCACGTTGCGCCACAGTCCGACCAGTACCTCGGACAGGACGTATTTCACGCGCATCGGGATTTCCTCCGGGTCTCCGGCATGAGGTGTTCGTCGTCAGGCTGCGCAGGGGTGGAGCGCCGGCTCACCCGTAGACGCCGCGGGCCTGGTCACGCACGATGCGACCGCTCTCAATCTCAACGACGCGGCGGCGCATCTGGTTCACGATGTTGGAGTCGTGGGTGACCATCACGACGGTCGTGCCGGTGCGGTTGATCCGGTCCAGCAGGCGCATGATCTCGATCGAGGTGTCCGGGTCCAGGTTTCCGGTGGGCTCGTCCGCCAGCAGGATCAGCGGACGGTTCACGAACGCCCGGGCGACGGCGACCCGCTGCTGCTCACCACCGGAGAGCTCGTGCGGGTAGCGGTGCTCCTTGCCACCGAGCCCGACCAGCTCCAGCACCTCCGGCACGACCCGGCGGGCGACCGCCTTCGTCTTGCCGATCACCTCGAGAGCGAACGCCACGTTCTCGTAGGCGGTGCGGTTGGGCAGCAACCGGAAGTCCTGGAAGACGCAGCCGATCGAGCGCCGGAAGTGGGGTCGCTTCCAGGAGCGCATCGACGTGACGTCCTTGCCGTTGACGACGACGCGCCCCTTGTTGGGGGCCACCTCGTGCAGCAGCATCTTGATGATCGTGGACTTGCCGGAGCCGGATGGACCGATGAAGAAGACGAACTCGCCCTTCTCGATCGAGACGGACACGTTGTCGAGCGAAGGCCGGGACGCCTTCGGGTACGTCTTCGTCACTTGCTCAAGCTGAATCACGGGTGGTGAGTCTACGCGGTGTAACAACTGAGCCAAGCCCCACGCCCCACAGATCCAGCGCGCGTCGTCGAATCAGGCCTCTACCTGGAGATCGATGACGCGCTCCGCCCGCGAGCCGTCACGCAGCGTCGTCGGCAAGTTGACGCTGCTTACGCCAACGGATGCCGGCCTCGATGAAATCGTCGAGGTCGCCGTCGAAGACCCCGCTCGGATTGCCGGTCTCCTGCTCGGTTCGGAGATCCTTCACCATCTGATACGGGTGCAGGACGTAGGAGCGCATCTGGTCGCCCCACGAGCTCGTGCCGCCGCTCTTCAGGCCGGCCATCTTCTCTTCCTCCTCCTGGCGCTTGCGCTCCAGGAGCCGGGCCTGGAGCACCCGCAGGGCGGAGGCCTTGTTCTGCAACTGGGACTTCTCGTTCTGGCAGGTCACCACGATGCCGGTCGGGATGTGCGTCAGGCGCACCGCCGAGTCGGTGGTGTTGACGCTCTGCCCACCCGGCCCGGAGGAACGGTAGACATCGACCCGAACCTCGTTCTCGGGGATGTCGATGTGGTCGGTCTGCTCGGTGACCGGCAGAACCTCGACGCCCGCGAAGCTGGTCTGCCGACGCCCCTGGTTGTCGAACGGGCTGATCCGGACCAGACGGTGCGTGCCCGACTCGACGCTGAGCGTGCCGTACGCGTACGGCACCTTGACCGCGAAGGTGGCCGACTTCAGGCCCGCCTCCTCGGCGTACGACGTCTCGTAGACCTCGGTGGGGTAGCCGTGCCGCTCCGCCCAGCGCAGGTACATCCGCAGCAGCATCTCGGCGAAGTCCGCGGCGTCCACACCGCCCGCGCCGGCCCGGATGGCGACCAGCGCCTCCCGGGAGTCGTACTCGCCGGAGAGCAGGGTGCGGACCTCCATCTCCTGGATGGCCTTGGTCAGCCCGGTGATCTCCGACTCGACCTCGGTCAGCACACCCGGGTCGGCCTCGGCCTCGGCCAGTTCCAGCAGCACCTGGGCGTCGTCGAGGCCGGAGCGCAGGCTGCCCAACTTGCTGATCTCGCCGTTGACGTACGACAGCTGCGAGGTCACCTGCTGGGCCTTGGCCTGGTCGTCCCACAGATCGGGGGCGGAGGCCTCCTGCTCCAAGCGAGCCTTGTCCTCGTGGAGCCGGTCGAGGTTGAGGACGGCCTCGATGTTTCGCAGGGTCGCGTCGAGTTCCTTGAGCTGTTCGGCGTAATCGGCAGCGGTCACGACAGACAAGGGTACTGTGCCGCAGGGGGTGCAGCTCGTCGCCTGGGCGTGAACCCGCTGTTCGTCACCCGACGGGGGCGGACTTCAACCACGACAGGGCCGCGCGGTGGTAGGCGACGGCGAACTCCAGCGCGCTGGCGTCGTACGTCTCGCCGTCCCGTTTGGCGTTCTTCACCTGCTCCCGGACCTGGGCGAGGGCCTCGGTGTGGTATTCGTTGGCCGAGGCGTACAGGCCCTTGAGCTGGCTGGCGGAGTGCAGGTTGCCGAACGCCATCCGGAGCGCTATCGGGTTGCGGATGGTGTCCCGCCCCGGGTTCTCCGCGAGCCAGCGGGAAAACGTCCGTTTTCCGCTGGCGGTGAGTGCGTAGGGCTGGCTCATCCGCGGGCCCGGCTTGCCGAGCCGCACGAAACCCCGCTCAGCCAGCACCGGCAACTCGCGGTACACCTGACTGCGGGTCATCGACCAGTACGGCGCCAATCGGCGCTCAGCGGCGGCCATCAACTGACCGCCTGTCATCGGGCCCTCGTGGAGGAGGCCGAGCAGGGCCGCCGCCGTAGGGTTGACTCCGGAATCCGCCATGGCCACTACGCTGCCACTTTGCGCACCCGGCGTCCAGGATTTGCCGGTTTGCCACCCGACAGGACTTCCTAAGTGCACTGTCGGCGGCAGACTGTCCGTTGAGGACTATCGATGGATTGCCACATTCCGGCCATCCCGCCGGCGGCGCCCACGCGCCGCCGGCGGTCGTCGCCGGTCAGCCCATGTGGGGGTACGTGTGGTCGGTCGGCGGCACGAAGGTCTCCTTGATCGTCCGCGGGGAGACCCAGCGGACCAGGTTCAGCCAGGAGCCGGCCTTGTCGTTGGTGCCGCTGGCGCGGGCGCCACCGAAGGGCTGCTGCCCGACCACCGCGCCGGTCGGCTTGTCGTTGATGTAGAAGTTGCCGGCCGCGTACCGCATCCGCTCACCGACCGACTCGACGACCCGGCGGTCGGTGGCGAACACCGATCCGGTCAGCGCGTACGGGGCGATCGACTCCGCCTGCGCGACGACCTCGTCGAAGCGGGCGTCGTCGAACACGTGCACGCCCAGGATCGGGCCGAAGTACTCCGTGGTGAAGGTCTCGTGAGCGGCGTCGCCGCACTCGAAGAGCGTCGGTCGCACGAAGTAGCCGACCGAGTCGTCGGCCGTGCCACCGGCCAGCACCCGGCAGCTGTCGTCACCGGCGATCAGCTCCAGCGCGGCGGTGTGCCGGGCAAACGCCTTGTCGTCGATGACCGCGCCGCCGAAGTTGCCGAAGTCGGCCACGTCACCGTAGGTCAGCGAGTCGGCGGTGGCGGCCAGCCGGTCCCGCAGCCCACCCTCCCAGATCGAGCGCGGCACGTACGCCCGCGAGGCCGCCGAGCACTTCTGACCCTGGTACTCGTACGCGCCACGGATCAGCGCGGTGTGCAGCGCGTCCACGTCGGCGCTGGTGTGCGCGACGACGAAGTCCTTGCCGCCGGTCTCGCCGACCAGGCGTGGGTAGCCCCGGTAACGCGAGATGTTGTCGCCCACGGTCCGCCACAGCTGCTGGAAGACCTTCGTCGAACCGGTGAAGTGGATGCCCGCCAGATCCGGGTCGGCGAGCACGACGTCCGAGACCTCCTCGCCCCGGCCGGTGACCATGTTGATCACGCCGGGCGGCAGGCCGGCGGCCTCGAACAGCCGCATCGTGAAGTGCGCGGCGAACTGCTGGGTCGGGCCCGGCTTCCAGACCACGGTGTTGCCCAGCAGGGCCGGCGCCGACGGCAGGTTGCCGGCGATGGCGGTGAAGTTGAACGGGGTCACCGCGTAGACGAAGCCCTCCAGCGGGCGGTGGTCGAAGCGGTTCCAGACGCCGGGCGACGATGCCGGCTGCTCCTCGATCAGGCGACGCGCGAAGTGCACGTTGAACCGCAGGAAGTCGATGAACTCGCACGCCGCGTCGATCTCCGCCTGGATCGCGGTCTTCGACTGACCGAGCATGGTGGCGGCGTTGAGCGTGTCCCGCCAGGGGCCGGCCAGCAGCTCGGCGGCGCGCAGGAAGATCGCGGCGCGCTCCTCGAAGGGCAGCGCCCGCCACATCGGCGCGGCGTCCTTGGCCGCCCTGGTCGCGGCGCGCGCGTCGTCGTGGGTGGCGTGCCCGGTCACCCCCAGCACGTGGGCGTGCTTGTGCGGCTGCACCACGTTGATCGGGTCACCGCCGGCCATCCGCTGCTCACCGCCGATGGTCATCGGCAGGTCGATGCGCTCGGCAGCGAGCTCGGTCAGCCGCCGTTGGAGCCGGTCCCGGTCGGGGCTGCCCGGCTCGTAGTTACGAACCGGCTCGTTGCGCGGCTCGGGAACGGAGAACACGGCATCCATCAAGGCTCCTGGCGATCTCGACAGCAGTGGCGAAACCGGACCCGCAGGCACCGACCGGATGGCCGGACACCGGACGCCGCACGGGAGGGCCGAGCAGCGGCGGGACCTCCCCTGATTCTCCCACGGCGGGCCACGCGACCCACTTCCGCCACCGCCCTGAGCCAAGGACCGCCCCACCCCTCCTCTCCTTACCGACCGGCCTCGATCCGTCCCACCGTCCCGGGGCGACAGGCAGCCCAGCGGGCCCGCGTACCCTGAATGGCCGGTGACCTGCCGCCTCGAAGGGGAGACGATGACCAAGCAGCCCGGCCGCGTCCCGGCCGCCGAGTCGGACGAGCCGGCGGTCGACGCGGCCAGCGCGGGCAGTCGGCCGCTGCCCGCCCCCGGCGCCGCAGTGCTCGCGCTGCTGGCGCTCGGCTGGCTGGCCGCCATGCTCTGGTCCACCCGGGAGGCCATCACCTCGGCGGCGGCCGGAGTCACCGCGATCAGTCTCTCCGCGTTCGCCCTGCCCGGCGTGATCTCGGCCGCGCTGGTGGCCGGGGCGGCCGTCGCGCTGGCCGCCGGCAACCTGCTGGCCCGCCGGTACGGCGACTGGGCCACCCTGCGCTTCGCCGGTGCGATCGGCGGCGGCATGCTGGTCGGGCTCGCCGCCGCGGTGGCCATCAACCTGACCTACTTCGACACGTCCACCACCAACGTGATCGCGGGCACCACGGCGGCCGCGGCGATCATCGGCGGCGCGCTGGCCGGCGCGCGGAACGCCCCGGCGATCGGTGCCGTGGTCACCGCCGCGCTGGGCACGCTGATCTTCGTGGTCGCGTTCAGCCGCGCCCGGGACCCGCTGTTCGACCTCTTCAGCTCCGGCGACAGCCAGGAGTCGCTGATCAACGCAGCCAAGTGGGTGTCCCGTACCGAATCGCTCGTCGCCGGGCTGCTCGCCGGGCTCCTGGCCTTCGGCTACCTGACCTGGGCGCGGCGTCGAGCCGTCCGCCGCGACCCCGAGGCACCGACGCTGCGCTGGCCGGCCTACCTGTTGGCCGGCGCCGGCCCGGGGCTCCTCCTGCTGCTGGCCGAGGTGATCATCAGGGTCGGCGGCCGGTCGCTGCTCGACCTCGCCAGCGCGCTCAGTGAGGCGGACGCGGTAGCCCAGACCTCGCTGGGCACCTCGCGGGTCGACAACGGCATCTGGGTGCTCTTCGTGGGGGCGCTGACCGCGCTCATCGCGTTCGGCCGCACGCTCGGCCCCGCCCACAGCGACGACGACGAGCCCGCCCCGAACCGCGTCGCGGACCAGGCCGACCCGGCGGACGACAAGCCGGGCTACGCCACGGCGTTCGACGCCGACCCAGCCGAGACCTTCGACGCACCGGAAACGCCCGACGCCGACGCCGACCCGGCAAAGGCAGACCCGGCGCGCTAGGCCGTGTCTTCAAAGGTTCACAACCATTGAAGTAGCGCGGCGATGGTGACGGTGGCCTGGAACGACGTTGCGGTCTTGTCGTAGCGGGTCGCGACGCTGCGGCACTGCTTGAGCCGGTTGAAGCACCGTTCGACGACGTTGCGCTGTTTGTAGAGCTGCTTGTCGAACACCGGTGGCCTGCCGCCACGGCTACCGCGTCGGTGGCGGTTGGCCTGCTGGTCGGCGCGCTCAGGGATCGTGTGTCCGATGCCGCGTCGGCGCAGGCAATCGCGGATGGCCTTCGAGCTGTAGCCCTTGTCGGCGATGACATGGTCTGGGCGGACCCGAGGTCGGCCGGGTCCCGACCGCTCGACCCGGATGGCGGCCATGACGTGGGTGAAGCGGGTGCAGTCGTTGACGTTGCCGCCGGTGAGCACGAACGCCAGTGTCCGACCCAGGCCGTCGCAGGCGAGGTGAATCTTGGTGGTCAGTCCACCTCGACTTCGACCGAGGGCGTGATCTTGTGGTTCGTCCGTTTCTCGGCGCCCCCTTTAGCGCCAGCGGCATGCTGGTGGGCCCGCACGATCGTCGAGTCGACCGAGACCAGCCAGTCGATGTCCCCGGCGGCGTCCGCGTCGGCCTGGACCCCGGCGAGCATCCGCTCGAACGTGCCATCAAGGGCCCACCTGCGGAAACGGGTATAGATCGACTGCCACGAACCGTAGCGGGAAGGCACGTCCCGCCACGCCGCCCCGGCCCGGATCTTCCACACGATCCCGTTGAGGACCCGCCGGTCATCGGCACGCGGCCGACCACCAGTCACCGCCGACGGCAGATACCTCGACAGCGTTTCCCACTCGACGTCAGACAACTCGTAGCGACGACCCACGCGCTACATCATCCGACACCAAGATCCTTTGAAGACACTGCCTAGGCCGTTTCTTCCCCGGTCGCAGCCCTCCTCCCCGGTCGATCATGGAGTTGTGGTGGGCGGTTCACCCGCTTTTGCGGCTTGTGTCCACCACCACAACTGCATGATCGAGGGCCGGGGGGCAGCTCGGGCCGTCTGGGCTGGGGTACCCGGTCAGTCGGTGGCGCGGAGAAGCTGGTCCAGCTCGGTCACGTCGTACCACTCCAGCTCGTGATCTTCGGCGCTGTCGACGGTGAACTGGGCGTCCGGGTCACCAGCCGCCGCCTCGGCCACCACGTCGGCAGCCGCACCGACCTCCTCGGCCGCGTCCGCGCCGTCCACGTGGATGGCCGCGACGGCACGCACCGGCACGGCGTCGGTCAACGTCACCGAGCTGGAGCCCAGCTCACCGTCGCCGCGCCCGACCGCAGCCGACGGCAGGTCGACCGAGACGACGACCCGACGGCGGGGAGCGGTCGGATCAGCCCGAAGCAGGTGCAGGGCATCCTGGGCCGCACGGGTGAAGGCGACGTACTCCAACTCCTCCTCGTCGCCCTCGGCGTACCACTCGCGAAGCGCCGGAGTCACGGCGTGCGCCTCGTCGGCGGCCAGCCCCTCCTCGCGAAGGCGGGCCAGCATCGGTACGGTCGCCGGCACGTACACCCGGACAAGCTCGTCGGTCACCGGTCGTCTCCCCGCATCGTCCTCCACCGGCGGCCGCCGGCACGGGCGCAGATCATGCCGCACGCCGTGACCGTCATACACCCCGCCTCCGGCCGGAGGAAGTTTCCAACCGGTGTGTCCCGCGCGGGTTGATCCGCCACCGAACCGGTGCGGCGCTGGGCGGCGGGGTCTGTCGGTGGCAAACTGAGCCAAACGACATCAACCCCGGGAGTCTCTGTGGAGCCCAGGTTCCTGCTGCTCTCCGACGTGGCCGCCGAGCTCAACGTGTCGGATTCGCAGGTCTACCACATGGTGCGCAGCGGTGAACTGCCGGCGATCAAGATCGGCGGGCGAGGCCAGTGGCGCGTCGAGCGCGCTCGGCTGGAGGAGTACATAGCCCGCAAATACGACGAGACGGCAGACTGGGTGCAGAGCAACCCACTCGTCGACCGCGACCCCGAGTAGCAGAGCCCCTGGCCCACCCGTCCATCCCGCGCGCCGAGCCCCGCTGGAGCCCGCTGCGCCCGCTGCGCCCGCTGCGCCCGCTGCGCCCGCTGCGGGCATGATCGACTCGGTTTCGCGGAAGTCGGGGCGTTGGGGCCGCTCGGACACCGCGTTGTCACGGAACCCGAGTGGATCATGCCCTTTGTTGGGCCGAAGTCAGCGTGGAGCCATTGACCGGGGCCACTCCGCCGCTCAGAATCAAGCTTGTCGGAGGCAAACGTAGGCAAACGCAAGATCAAAAGGGGCCAAGATGAGCGGAGCGCGACCCGGTCCTTCCCGACCACCAGTGCGGCTACGCCCCGTTCCGCCCTTCGACCCGCCCTACCTGGACGAGAGCGACGGGTCGTACTGGCCGGGGCCGACCGATGGTCAGCTCGCCCTCGACCTCTTCGCCTCCAGCCGGCCCAGCCCGGTCCGGCCGGCGGAGCGGCGAGCAGCCCTGCGCCCGGTGCCCGACCGGTCCACCACCCACCCGATCGCGTCGTTGCCGCCGTCGACCGCACCGGAAACCACCCGGGCCGCGCACCGCTTCGTCGGCACCTGCCTGGAGGTGGTCAACGGCTACCGTTCGCCGACCCAGGTGCGAGCGCTGCTCGACCCGGCCCGGGCGGGCGACCTGCTGACCGAGCTCGCCCGCGCGTCCGGCCGGGCCGGGACATCGCGCCGCCGGAGCGGCCGACCGCTGGTCCGACTGCTACGCCTGCGGGTCTGCGAGCCGCGGGAGGCCGCAGTGGAGGCGGCAGCCGTCCTCACCGGCGCGGCCGGCCGCAGCTGGGCGATGGCCCTGCGCCTCGAACATCGGCGGGGCCGCTGGCTCTGCGTCGCCCTGCACGTGCTCTGACCCAACCTGCCCCGGTCGGTGGCGAGGCTCACAAGACACCGACGGGCCCCGGCCTGGTCGGCCGGGACCCGTCGGTCAGACGCTGTCGGTGCAGCTGCTGTTGGTCAGTTGCCGCCGTTGGGCGCGCCGTGGCAGCGCTTGTACTTGCGGCCCGAGCCACACGGGCACGGCGCGTTGCGGGACGGGCCGTTGCTGGCCTCCGCCTGGTTCGGTGCCGGCCGACGGGCAGCAGCCGACGGAACAGCCGGGCCACGCAGCCCGGATGCCGGCCGCTGCGGCGCGGACGGCGCGCTCCGCCCCGGTGCCGCCGGAGCACCCGGAGCCGGTCGGCCCACACCGAGCGCCGGTGCCTGCTGCTCGGCCTGCTCCACGGCGACCGCGCCCGGGCTGGCCTCACCGTCGATGGTGGGCGCGGAGTATTGCAGGCCCTGCCGCCGCGGCGCCTGGTTGAGGCCCTTGGCCCGGATCTCCACCGGCTTGTCGAGCAGGGTGACCTCGTCGGCCCCCTCCTCCGGCTCCGGTTCGGTCACCTGGACGTCGATGTTGTAGAGGAAACCGACGGTCTCCTCCTTGATGCCGTCCATCATGCTGGCGAACATGTCGAAGCCCTCGCGCTGGTATTCCACCACCGGGTCGCGCTGGGCGTACGCCCGGAGGTTGATGCCCTCCTGGAGGTAGTCCATCTCGTAGAGGTGCTCGCGCCACTTGCGGTCGATGACCTGGAGCAGCACCATCCGCTCGAGCTGGCGCACACCCTCGGTGCCGAGCTGCTCCTCACGCCGGTCGTACGCGGCGTTGGCGTCGTCCTTGAGGCGGGCGACCAGGAAGTCGGCGTCCATGCCGGCCCGGGAGCCACCGGCTTCCTCTTCCAACTCCTCGATCGTCACGCCGACCGGGTAGAGCTGCTTGAGGCTGGACCAGAGCTGCTCAAGGTCCCAGTCTTCGCCGTAGCCGTCAGAGGTGGCGCCCCGCACGTACGCCTCGACGGTCTCGTCGATCATGTTGCGGACCTGGTCGGAGAGGTCTTCACCGTTGAGCACCCGGAGCCGCTCGGCGTAGACGACCTGGCGCTGCTTGTTGAGCACCTCGTCGTACTTGAGCACGTTCTTGCGGATCTCGGCGTTCTGACCCTCGATCTGGGCCTGGGCGCTCTTGATCTGCCGGGTGACCATCTTCGACTCGATGGGCACGTCCTCCGGGATGTTGAAGCGCTCCATCACCGCCTCGACCGCTCCGGCCCGGAAGCGCCGCATCAGCTCGTCCTGAAGGGACAGGTAGAAGCGGGACTCGCCCGGGTCGCCCTGCCGGCCGGCACGACCACGCAGCTGGTTGTCGATCCGCCGGGACTCGTGCCGCTCGGTGCCCAGCACGTAGAGGCCACCGGCGGCCGAGACCTCTTCCGCCTCGGTGTCGCAGGCCTGCTTCCAGGTCGGAAGGACCTCCTCCATCGCCTTGGCGTACTCTTCCTCGTTTTCCAGCGGGTCGAGGCCGCGCTGGCGCAGCTCGCTCGCGGCGAGGAACTCGGCGTTGCCACCGAGCAGGATGTCGGTGCCGCGGCCGGCCATGTTGGTGGCGACGGTGACCGCGCCCTTACGCCCGGCCTGGGCGACGATCTCGGCCTCCCGGGCGTGGAACTTGGCGTTCAACACGTTGTGCGGGATGCCACGACGGCGCAGCAGCTGGGAGAGGATCTCGGAGTTTTCCACCGAGACGGTGCCCACCAGCACCGGCTGACCCAGCTGGTGCCGCTCGGCGATGTCCTCGATGACGGCGTTGAACTTGGCCTTCTCGGTCTTGTAGATCACGTCCGGACGGTCCTCGCGAACCATCGGGCGGTGGGTCGGGATGGTCACGACGCCGACCTTGTAGACCTTGTTGAACTCGCTCGCCTCGGTCTGCGCCGTACCGGTCATCCCGGACAGCTTCTCGTAGAGGCGGAAGTAGTTCTGGAGGGTGATGGTGGCCAGGGTCTGGTTCTCCTGCTTGATCTCCACCCCCTCCTTGGCCTCGATCGCCTGGTGCATGCCCTCGTTGTAGCGACGGCCGTGCAGGATGCGACCGGTGAACTCATCGACGATCAGGACCTCACCGTCGCTGACGATGTAGTCCTTGTCGCGCTTGTAGAGCTCCTTGGCCTTGATGGCGTTGTTGAGGTAGCCGACCAGCGGGGTGTTCACCGACTCGTACAGGTTGTCGATGCCGAGCCGGTCCTCGACCTTGGCGACACCTCGTTCGGTCACCGCGATGGTGCGCTTGGAGTGGTCGACCTCGTAGTCGCCCTCGCCGTCGGTGCCGGGCTGGAGTCGGGCCACCACGCCGGCGAACTCGCCGTACCAGCGGGCGGAGTGCTCGGCCGGGCCGGAGATGATCAGCGGGGTGCGGGCCTCGTCGATCAGGATGGAGTCGACCTCGTCGACCACCGCGAAGTTGTGCCCGCGCTGCACCAACTCTTCCTTCGACCAGGCCATGTTGTCGCGCAGGTAGTCGAAGCCGAACTCGTTGTTGGTGCCGTAGGTGATGTCGCACTCGTAGGCGGCCTTGTGCTCACTCGCCGGCCGGTTGGGCAGCACCACGCCGACAGTCAGCCCGAGGAACTCGTGCACCCGGCCCATCCACGCCGCGTCACGCTGGGCGAGGTAGTCGTTGACCGTGATCACGTGGACGCCCTTGCCGGAAAGCGCGTTGAGGTAGACGGCCATGACCGAGGTCAGCGTCTTACCCTCACCGGTCTTCATCTCGGCGATGTTGCCGAAGTGCAGCGCCGCGCCGCCCATCACCTGGACGTCGTACGGGCGCTGGCCGAGCACCCTCGCAGCCGCCTCTCGGGCCACCGCGAACGCCTCCGGCAGCAGGTCGTCGAGGGTCTCACCCTCCTCGAGCCGCTCTCGGAACTGTTCGGTCATGCCGGCCAGTTCCTCGTCGGTGAGGTTGATGTAGTCGTCCTCGATCGAGCTGACGGCATTGGCGATCGCCTTGAGGCGGCGCACCATGCGGCCCTCGCCCGCGTTAAGGACCTTTTCCAGAATCGACACGGATCAACGCTCCCCTAGACAGTCTCGACCCATCGTAGGCGCTCCATCGGCGCGATGGTCACTGGTGGCGGTGCTCGACCCCGCCGAACCCGACATAACTCGCGTCCTGCACACGCCCCAAACGTTATCCGGTTACGCCGTCGGCGAACGCTACGGCAGGATGCACGGGTGGAGCTCGTGGAGATCATCGAGGACGGCGTGCTGCTGCGGCCCTGGCGGGAGACGGATGCCGAGGCCGTGCACCGGGCCTGCCAGGACCCGGACATTCAGCGTTGGACCACCGTACCGCGCCCGTACCGGCCGGAACACGCTCACGGATTTGTCACCGAGATGAGCCGGAAGGCCTGGGCCGAGGGCACCGGAGCACCGTTCGCGGTGTGCGACCCAGACACCGGGGAGCTGCTGGGCTCCAACGGGCTCGTCTCGATCGACGGGAACGGTACCGGTGAGATCGGCTATTGGACGGCGCCGTGGGCGCGTGGTCGAGGCGTGACGGTCCGGGCCACCCGGGCGGTGGCCCGCTGGTCCTTCGACACCCTCGGGCTTCGCCGGCTCATCTGGCAGGCCGAGGTGGGCAACCACGCCTCCCGGCTGGTGGCCCTCCGGGCGGGCTTCCGGATCGACGGCCGGTTGCGGCTGGCCGACCCGGCGCTGGCCGGCAGCGCGGACGGCAGCGCGGACGGCTGGATCGGCTCGCTGCTGCCCGGCGAGGTGCCGGCCGCCGGGTCGACCGGTCCGGCCGGACCGGGCACCCTCGCCGCCCGGCGGGCCGCCGTCTTCGGCCGCCCGCAGCCCGTTCTGTTCGCCGAGACCGGGGCCGGCGAACTGCGGCTGCGGCCCATGGAGGAGAAGGACCTGGACGCGGTGGTGCAGACCTGCCGGGACCCGGAGACCATCCGCTGGACGACCGTGCCGGACCCGTACGACCGCGCCGACGCGGAGGGCTACCAGGCGTACGGCCGCGACTCCTGGGCTCGGGGGGACGCCGCCTGCTTCATGATCGCCGACGCCGACGACCGGTACGTGGGGACGCTCGACCTGCGGCTGTCCCCCACCGACCCGCTGGTGGCCGACACCGGCTTCATGATCGCGCCGGCGGTCCGGGGCCGGGGCTACCTGCCCGCCGCGCTGGTCGCGCTCAGCGCCTGGGGCTTCAGCACGTTGGGCCTGGCGCGGATCGAGTGGAAGGCGAACGTGGGCAACACCGCCTCCCGGCGAGCAGCGGAGAAGGCGGGCTTCGTGATCGAGGGGACCGCCCGGGGTGGCGTGCAGCACCGGGGCGAGCGGGTGGACGTGTGGATCGGGGCGCTGCTCGCGAAGGATCTGGGATGACCATGCGGCCGGTGGTCGAGGCGCACGGTGTGCGGCTGCGTCCCTTCCGCCCGCAGGACAGCGCCGACGTCGTCGACGGCTGCGCGGATGCGCTGACCCAGCGGTTCGTGTCGAACCTCCCGACGCCGTACACCGAGGCCGACGCCCGCTGGTGGATCGACGTCGGCGCCCCGGCGGCCTGGACCGGCGGCGGCACGGCGTACGCCGTCGCGGACCCCACGACCGATCGGCTGCTCGGCGCGGTGGGGCTGAACAATCCGGTGCCCGCCCGGGGTCAGCTGGAGATCGGCTACTGGATGCGGCCGGCGGCCCGCGGTCGGGGGCTGGCCACCGCCGCGACCCGCGTGCTGAGCGAGCACGCGTTCGCCGAAGGGGCGGCCCGGCTGGAACTGCTCACCGAACCGGAGAACGGTCCGAGCCAACGGGTCGCGCTGGCCGCCGGCTTCCGGTACGAGGGTCTGCGCCGGTCGGCCGGTGCCTCCCGCGACGCGGGCCGGCACGATCTGCTGGCCTGGGTACGCCTCGCCGGTGATCCGCCCGGCCCGGCCGCCCGGCTGCTGCCCGACCTGCCCGGCGGGGTGCTCACCGACCAGGTGGTGGCGCTGCGCCCGCTCGCGCCGGACGACGCGGCGCTGATGTACCGGTTGCACAGCCGACCCGAGGTGGTGGCGAACCAGGCGCCGCCGGTGCCGCCGACCCGCGAGGCGATCGAGCGGCGCTGTCGTCTCGCGCAGAGCGGCTGGCTGACCGGCGAGATCGCCAGGCTGATGATCACTGACGTGGCCAGCGGCGAGCCCGTGGGCAGTTGCGGCTTGTCGTACACCGACGTGGCCGCCGGCGAGGCGTCGGTCGGCTACGCGTTGCTGCCGGACTGGCGCGGCCGGGGGTACGCGACCCGGGCAGTCCGGTTGCTCGCGGGCTGGGCGTTCGGCTCGGCCGGTATCGCCCGGCTGTCGGCCGGCACGGTGCCGGACAACACCGCGTCGCACCGGGTGCTGGAGCGGGTCGGTTTTCGGCGCGAGGCAGTGCAGCGCGGCCGACTGCCCGGACTGGCCGGTGCCCGCCTGGACGACCTGACCTTCGGGTTGCTGCCCGCCGACCTTCGCTGACCGGTACCGTGGGGTTGTGATGGGGAGTCCCACCACAACCCCACGAGCTGCCGGTCAGGTGGCGAGGGAGATGATGCCGTAGTCGTACGCGTGGCGTCGGTAGACGACGCTGGGGCGGCCGGACTCCTTGTCCTGGAAAAGGTAGAAGTCGTGGCCGACCAGTTCCATCTCGAACAATGCGTCGTCGATGGTCATCGGCTCAGCCGGGTGGACCTTCTCCCGGGCGATGTGCCACGGCTGGTCGTCCTGCTCCTCTTCGACCCGCTCGGCGACGGCGGTGCCGGCGCGGGCGCCGTCGCTCGGCGCGCTCAGCGCGTTGGGCACCAGGTCCGCGACCGGCAGGCCCGCTGTCGCCTCGGCGACGGAGATCGGCGCGTGCCGCCCCCGGTGTACGCGGCGACGGTCGGCCGCGCGGCGCAGCCGGGTGTCGAGCTTCGCGATGGCCGCGTCGAGCGCGCTGTAGAAGTCGTTGGTGCAGGCTTCGGCCCGAATCACCGGGCCCCGGGAAACGCAGGTGATCTCCACCCGCTGGCAGTGGTCGGCTTGGCGCGGATTGCGCTCGTGAAACAGCTCGACATCAACGCGAATAAGTTTGTGGTCGTAGCGTTCGATCTTCGCGAGTTTCTCGGCTACGTGTACCCGGTAATGGTCCGGCACTTCGACGTTCCGGCCCTTGACCACGATGTCCACGTGACCTCCCTTGTTCGGACGGTCTTCGATCCGGTTGCCCGGCCGCGCGCCGTGGGGAGACCCGCTGGCGTCGACCGGTTGGTACGGCTACGCCTCCTCTCACCGCCGAGGGTGGTGGGAACGACCTCCTACCCCCGACAGCGAAACGCTAACTCCTGTTTGCCCGGCAGTCACCCCATGTTGCCGAGACGACCCAGGATTTTTCGCAGCTCGTACACCAACGGGTGAAACGGAAACACAATGGGTTACGACTGGTGTCTTTTCTCGGTCGCCGCGAGCACCGCCGCGACACCCGGTGCCCATCCGGTCGCGGTCAGCACCCGGGTCGCGGCGGCGAGGGTCACGCCGGTGGTGACGATGTCGTCGAGCAGCACCACGACCGGTGCCGCAGCCCCGGCACGACCCCGGACCGGCCCCGTCGGGCGGGGCTGGAAGGCCGCCTCGGCCGCCGCCGCGCGCCCGGCGCTGTCCAGGGTGACCGAGTCGGGCCGGGGCGACGCCCGCAGCGGACGGTGCACCCGCGCCGCCCAACCGCTGCGGTTGAGCCGGGCCGCGCAGTGCCGGGCCAGCCGGTCGAGGTGGTCTCCGTAGCGGGACCGGGCCGCCGCCGCGGTGTCCGGGACCGGAACCAACGCCACCGGACGGGCCCCACCGACGGCCGCCGCGACGACCTCGGCGAGCAGCGCGCCGAGCGGGCGGGCAAGCCCGTGTCGGCCATGTTCCTTGTACGCCAGCAGGGCCTCGCGCAGCGGTCCCGCGTACGGGCCGAGAGCGACGCAGGACGGCAGGCCCGGCGGTGCGGGGGTGGGGCGGACCGTTCGTGGCCGCAGGGCGTCCAGCGCCACGACACAGGCTGGGCAGACCCCGTGCCGCAGGCCGGGTCGGCGCTCCCGACAACCGGCGCAGTCGGCGGGCAGCACCAGGTCGGCGAGGTCCGCCCAGAGCCCGCTCACCGTGTCAGTAGAGGAAGAAGGGCGCCGACGGGTTGCTCGGCCGGACACCGGCCGGCACCGGGGCGATGTCGCGTACCCGGCCGGGCTCGATCCGTTCGAACGGGCTGCTGCGGTAGGCCACCCCGTTCGCCTCGTACATGTACGCCCCGCTGGGCGTCCGCACACTGCGGTTGGTCGGGTACGCGGTCAGGTGGCTGACCTTGGCGCCGAGGTCGGTCCGTAGCGGCGTCTCCAGGGCGCCGTCGACACTGATCTCGTAGATCGCCGGCTGGCCGACCGACCCCGCCACCACCAACTGGTCCTCCCTGCCCCAGTCGACCGCCGTCGGGTTGGTCAGCGAGGTGACCAACTCTCGGGGCGGGCCGACGGAGGCTCCGCCGCCGTCGAGGTTGACCGCGGCGACGTAGAGGCGGCCGCCGGCGATCAGCGCCACCCGCTGGCCGTCCAACGCGGCGGCCACCGCGGTGACCGCGGCGGAGGGCAGGTTGAGCGGCACCGGATACATCCGGGCCGCCTCGTCGAACCGGTAGAGCTGCCCGTCGGCAACCACCAGACCGCGGCTGGGACGGTTGTCGACAGTACGCAGCCAGACCGGCCGCCCGATCGAGGAGAATTCGGCGCCGCTGCGGCTGACCACGGAGACCGGGTCGGCACCCGTGCCCACGGCGAGTCGGTACCGGTTCTTGCCGCTGCCGGCGACCACCATCGCGGCGAGGATCCGGCGGTCCTTGGCCAGCCCGAGGCTGGCGGAGACGACGTTACGGTTGGCCTCGGGCGTCAACGGCACCGTGCCGCTGGGCTCGCCGTCGAAGTCGAGTGGGTGGATCGCGCCGTCGTAGACGCCGAACCGCTGCGGGCTGGCGGCGTACGGGTAGAGCACCCGGGCGTCTCGGCGCTCGCCCAGGTCCACCACGGGCTGCGCGTTGTTGCGGATCTTCACCTCGAGCTGACCGGTGAGGTCCCCCAGCGACCAGGCGATCTGCGTGATCAACTGATCGATCCCGCTCTGGTCGTCCCCGGACATGTCCAGGTTGACCTCCCACCGACCGTTGCCGCCGGTGGCATTGTTGATCAGCTCGGTGCGGTCCGGTAGCCCGACGACTCCCGGGCGCAACCAGTCGGAGGGGCCACCGACCAGCCACTTCACCACCTCGTTGACCTGCCGCTCGACCGGCACCGCCTGCGGTCGGTAGCGCTGGTCAGGCACCAGGCGGCTGCGGTCCGAACTCCAGAAGTAGATCGTCTCGTCCTGGTAGTACTCCCGCAGGGCGGTGTCGCTGAGCAGCAGCACGTTGGGCGGGTTGATGACGTAGAGGCCGGCCCGGTCGTCGTTCACACCGCCGTTGAAGGACGCGCTGCGCAGGCCGAACTCGTACTCCGTCTCGGTCGCCACCGGTGGAGCCAGGATGCCGTTGGTCCGCAGCACCCCGAGCTGCTGCACGGCGATCTTGACGGTCGTGGTCGAGTCGCTGTTGAGGGTGTAGACCGCCTCGCGCAGCCGGACCACGTTCAGCGCGACCTCGCTGCCCTTCTTGTCCTGTAGGCGAGTCTTGTCCTCCGGGGCGACGAACGCCTTGACCCGCTCGTACGCCCGATCCGGCTCGCCGGCGGCGGCGGACAGGAAGTTGCGGACGAACGTCTCGTTGACGCTGCCGCTGGCCGTCCGCGTCGGTGGCTCACTGCCCCGGCTGATCACACCGGCCTCGGTCGCGGCGCTGCCCTTGCCGTCCACCCGCACGTCGGATGCCGCCGGAATGCCACAGCCGGCGCCCAGCAGCACCATCACGCCGAAAGTTCCGAGCAGAGTCGGCCGTCTCACGAGCGCACCTCCGTCCGCTGCCCGTCCCCGGCCGGAGCCGGGCCGATCGCCAGTGCCCCGCCGGTGCCGGGACCGATGGCCAGTGGCCCACCGTCGCGGGGTCCGCCGAACGGCAGGGCGGCGTCGGCCGGCACCAGCCGCAGCGGTGAGGTGGTCAGCCGATCGCCCGCGCGGGCCGGCAGGGTGAGTCGGAACTGCGCGCCCTGCCCGGGAGCACCCCACGCCTCCAGCCAGCCGCCGTGCAGCCGTGCGTCCTCCAGGCTGATCGACAGGCCCAGCCCGGTGCCCCCGGTCTGCCGGGCCCGCGACGGGTCGGCCCGCCAGAACCGGTTGAACACCAGCTTCTCCTCGCCCACCTTCAGCCCCACACCGTGGTCGCGGACCGTGATCGCCACGGCGGTCTCGTCGATGCCGAGCGTGATCAGCACCGGGCGGGCCTCGCCGTGCTCGACGGCGTTGCCGACCAGGTTGCGCAACACCCGCTCGACCCGGCGCGGGTCGACCTCGGCGATGACCGGGGTGCCCGGCAGGTCGAGTTCGATCGGTACGCCCACCCGCTCGGCCAGGCCCGACAGCCGGTCGACCACCCGGTGCACCACCGGCACCAGATCGGTCGGCTCGGAATCCAGCATGGCGAAGCCCGCGTCGAACCGACTGATCTCCAGCAGGTCGGTGAGCAGCTCCTCGAAGCGGTCCAACTCGGCCTGGAGCAGCTCGGCGCTGCGGGCGACCGCCGGATCGAACTCGTCGCGCTCAGCGAAGATGAGGTCGGCGGCCATCCGCACCGTGGTCAACGGGGTACGCAGCTCGTGGGAGACGTCCGAGGTGAAGCGGCGCTGCAACCGGGACATCTCTTCCAGGCGCAGGATCTGCCGTTGCAGGTTGGTGGCCATCTGGTTGAACGACGCGGCGAGCAGGGCCAGGTCGTCCTCGCCGTTGACCACCATCCGCTGGTCGAGAAGGCCGGCGGAGAGCCGCTGGGCGGTTCGCGCGGCGACCCGGACCGGGTTGACCACCAGCCGGGTGACAAGCGCCGCGAGCAACCCGAGCAGGATCACCAGCGCGACCCCGGTGGCCACCACCGTGGCGCGGGCGTCGGCGGCGGTGACGTCCTGCCGGCCCAGCGGGACCAGGTAGTAGAGCTCGATCTGGCCGAAGCGGGTGGGCACCGGCGAGCCGTACACCAGGTATTTGGTGGTCTCGCCGGTGAGTCGCCCGGTGCGGATCTGACTGGCCACCTTGCCGTCTGCGATCGCGGCCCGCAGCTCGGGGCTGATCAGCGACTGGACGTTCGCCGACGGGGAGGTGCGCGTCTGGATGTCGTTGGGGTAGTCGTCGGCGGTGATCGCCACCACCACCCCGCTGGTCTGCTGGGGGTCGCCGCCGGCCAGGTAGTTGACAGTGCCGTCGATGGTCTCCTGGAGCTGGGCCTCCTGCGGCTGCCCGTAGAAGGAGACCTGCTTGGCCGCGTAGCTGGCGCCGCTCGTCACCCGCTGCCGGACGTCGCTGCGCGCGCTGTCGAGCAGGATCGTGGTGATCTTGTCAGCGATCAGGACCGCGAACCCGCCGACCAGCAGACTGGACGCGACCAGCGTGATGGTCACGACCCGAACCTGGAGCGAGCGCCGCCAGGTCTGATGTGCCCGACCCACCGCGCGAGCGACCCGCCCACTCACCGCACGCCAGAACTCCCCGCCGGCGCTGGGCCGGCGGGCAGCCGTACTCGGGGAGGGTGGGGGCGGCGAGGTCGACACAGTGCGACCAGGCTATCCGGTCCCCGCCTTGTAACCCACGCCCCGCACGGTGAGGATGATTTCCGGTCGCTCCGGGTCTGGTTCGATCTTGGCCCGCAACCGCTGGACGTGCACGTTGACCAGACGGGTGTCGGCCGCGTGGCGGTAGCCCCAGACCTGTTCGAGCAGCACCTCGCGGGTGAAGACCTGACGTGGCTTGCGGGCGAGCGCGACCAGCAGGTCGAACTCCAGCGGCGTCAGCTTCACCTCCTCGTCGTTGCGACTCACCGTGTGCGCGGGCACGTCGATGGTGATCTGGTTGTCCGGCGGCCCGATGGTCAGCATCTCCGGGGCCACGTCCTCGCCTCGGCGCAGTCGGGCCCGCATCCGGGCCACCAGCTCCTTGGGCTTGAACGGCTTGACCACGTAGTCGTCGGCGCCGGATTCCAGGCCGAGCACGACGTCGACGGTGTCGCTCTTGGCGGTCAGCATGACGATGGGCACGCCCGACTCCGCCCGGATCGACCTGGCGACGTCGATCCCGCTCATTCCGGGAAGCATCAGGTCAAGCAGCACTATATCGGGACGACTGTCGCGAAAAGCGGCCAACGCCCGCTCGCCGTCCGCCACAAAGGAAGGCAGGAAACCCTCACTGCGCAGCACGATGCCGAGCATCTCGGCGAGCGCGGGGTCATCGTCGACCACCAGTACGCGGGCTCTCATGGGATTAATATTGCATCCTCATTCAATTCGGTGGGACCGGCGTCGCCGGCAACGCTCCGCGCCGCCGTCGAACCGGGTGGCCACGGCCCGCGGCGGCGGCGCCACGTGCTGCGGAGCCTGGGCGCACGGATGGCCGCAGGGCCAGGCTGCCACCATGATCCCCCTTCGGCGCCGCCCGGCGCCACCGCAAGCCGGAGCGATCCGGCTGTCGCCATCCGGACGGCGGTCAGCCGAACAGCCCACTCCCCCAGTGTTCCCCGCCGTCGCGCACCCCGGGCGGGCAGGCGAACACCCCGCTGGAGACGTGTCGCAGGTACTCGTTCATCACGTCGTGCCGGGCCAACTGCGTCTGGATCGGCACGAACTGACGGCGTGGATCACGCTGGTAGGCGATGAAGAAGAGGCCCGCGTCGAGCCGGCCGAGGCCGTCCGAGCCGTCGACGAAGTTGTAACCCCGGCGGAGCAGTTGGGCCCCGCCGTTGCGGCTCGGGTGGGCCAGCGTGACATGGGCGTGCTCGGCGATCACCGGCTTCCCGTCCGCGCCACGGGCGGCGAAGTCGGGCTCGTCGAACTCGTCGCCGCGACCCAACGGCGCGCCGCTGCCCTTGGCCCGGCCGACGATCTCCTCCTGCTCGGCGAGGGAGGTCCGGTCCCAGGTCTCCACCAGCATCCGGATCTTGCGGGTCACCAGGTACGAGCCGCCGGCCATCCAGTCCGGCCCATCGCCCGGCTGCACCCACAACTGGTCGCGCAGCAGGTCGGTGTCCTCGGCCTTGAGATTGGCCGTGCCGTCCTTGAACCCGAAGAGATTGCGCGCGGTGGCCTGCTCCCGCGTCGTCGACGAGGTGCGGCCGAAGCCGAGCTGCGACCAGCGGACGCTCACCACACCCATGCCCAGCCGGGCCAGGTTGCGGATCGCGTGCACCGCCACCTGCGGGTCGTTGGAGCAGGCCTGGACGCAGAGGTCGCCGCCGGAAAGCTGCGGCTGCACCGCGTCGCCGGGAAATTTCGGCAGCTCGGCGAGGGCGGCAGGACGACGCTCGGCGAGGCCGAAGCGGTCCCGTCCGTCGGCATCGCGGAACAGCGTCGGCCCGAAACCGATGGTGAGGGTGAGCTGGGAGGGAGGCAGACCGAGCGCTTCACCGGTGTCGTCCGGTGGGGCCTCCGGCATCCCGCCGACCGCACCCAGCACCCCGGCGTCGCGCCCCGCGGTCATCCGGGCGGCGGCGGCCGTCCACTCTTCGAGCAGTTCGACGAGCCGGGCCCGGTCCTTGGTGATCACGTCGAAGGCCACGAAGTGCAGCCGGTCCTGTGCCGGGGTGACGATGCCGGCCTGGTGCTCTCCGTGGAACGGCACCGCCCCGGCCGGGTGGTCGCTCGCCGCGGCCGGGCCGTGGGAACCGTTCACCATCGCCCCCACGCCGACCGCCGCACCGGCGACCCCGGCCACCCCGGCGCCGGCGAGCGTGATCGCCCGCCGCCGGGTCAACCTGCTCCCGCTCATCCGTCCCCCTGAGGTCCGGTCACTTCGCGACGGCCGCGGCGACCTTGCTGATCGGCTCGGCGAGCGCGTTGATCCCGTCGGAGAGTTCCTTGAGCTCGGCCTTGCTCAGCGCGGTGTGCAGCTTCCACCCGTCGCCGTCGCGGTGCTTGCCGAGCAGACCCTCGACGTTCGTGAACTCGGCGTCCAGCTGAGTGACCAGCTCCGGCGAGCGCTGCTGCAACGCGGGCCGCAGGGCGGACACGGCGGCCTTGGAACCTTCGAGGTTGGCGGCGAAGTCCCACAGGTCGGTGTGCGAGTAGCGGTCCTCCTCGCCGGTGATCTTGCCGCTGGCCACCTCGTCGAGCAGCTCCTTGGCACCGTTGGCGAGCTGGAGCGGGGAGAGCTTCTCGGCGTTCGCCTTGGCCACGATCTCCTTGACGTCCACCAGCAGGCGGTCGGCGATCGGGCCGTCCTTGCTGATGTCGCCGGACTGCCAGAGGTCCTTCTCGATCCGGTGGAAGCCGGTGAACTCCATCCCCTCCTCGAGGACCTCCTCGCGGCCGTCGATCTTGGGGTCGAGGTCGCCGAAGATCTCCGCCACCGGCTCGATCCGCTCCCAGTAGGTGCGGGCGACCGGGTAGAGCGCCTTGGACCTCGCCACGTCACCGGCCTTGACCGCGCCGACGAACTCCTCGGTCTTGTCCAACAGCGCGCTGGTCTGGCTCTTCACGTACCGCTGGTAGTTGTCCGTGGCGTCACCCAGCGCGGCGTCGGCGGTGAGCGGCTGCGCCGACCCGCTGACCTTGAGCGCGCCCCGGATGCCCTTGCCGCTCATCCCCGGCTTGCAGGCCGTCTGGTACGTGCCGGCCGGCAGCTCCACGTGCAGCTCGCGGCTCAGCCCCGGCGCGATGTTCTCCACCTCGCCCATCACCCGGTCGCCGTCGGCGTACACGTAGAACTCGGTCACCTTCGCGCCCGAATTGGTGATCTTGAAGGTGGCGGTGCCGGCGCCCAGGTCGGTCGAGCCGACCTCACAGGCGGTGTCGCTGGCCTTGACCACGATCGGTCCGCCGGACCCGGCCGAGTCGACCTTGTCGGAGTCGGAGCAGGCGGCCAGACCGGCCGTGGCCAGCACGCCGGCGGCGGCCAGCGCGAAGAACTGGGTGGTACGCATCTGAGCTGTCTCTCCTCGTGGGTCAGGCACGCTGCGGCGTGGACGCCGCCTCGACCTCGGCGCCGGCGTCGGCCCCGCGCTCGGTGACGGTGGTGGTGGTCGCGGTGGGTGCCGGCTGACGCCGGGCCGGTCGCAGGAAGAGCAGGAGCACCGGTACGGCGTACGCGACCCAGGCGATCGTCTCCAGCACCGTGGGCGCGGGGGTCACGTTGAACATGCCGGCGAGCAGGGCCGCGTACCAGGTGCTCGGGTCGAGCACGCTGGTGATGTCGAAGGCCAGGTCGTTCAGGCCGGGCAGGACGCCGGCCTCCTGGAAGTCGTGCACGCCGTACTTGAGGATGCCGGCGGCGACCAGGATCAGCAGCGCGCCGGTCCAGGTGAAGAACTTGCTGAGGTTGATCCGCAGGGCGCTGGCGTAGAGCAGCACGCCGAGGACCACGGCGGTGACGATGCCGCCGGTCAACGCGAGCAGCGGGCCACTGTCGCCGGCCGCGCCCTGGGCGGCCGAGTAGAAGATCAGCGCCGTCTCCAGACCCTCGCGGATCACCGCGAGGAACGCCATCCCGGCGACGGCGAGAGACCCGACCGCCAGCGCCTCGGTGAGCTTGCCCCGCAGCTCGCCGGCGATGGTCCGGGCAGCCCGGCGCATCCAGAAGATCATCCAGGTCACGAAGACGACGGCGGCCACCGAGGTGATCGCCTCGAACAACTCCCGATCCTCGGATCGGGACAGCAGCGAGGTCGACGTGTACTCGATCAGCCAACCGAAGAGCACCGAGAGCGCCACGGCCAGGCCGACGCCCGCCCACACCTGCGGCAGCCGGTCTCGCCGCTGCGATTTCACCAGGAAGGCGACCAGGATGCTGACCACCAGGGTGGCTTCCAGCCCTTCCCGCAGACCGATCAGGTAGGTGGCGAACATCCGGGCTCCGAGTAGGTTAGGCACGCCTTGGCTGGCTTAGGGCAGGCTCACCTTCCTCCTGGTCAGAGCCGTCGTCAAGTCGTTCACGACAAGCTCACTCTGTCTCCGGCGAACTCCACTGTGCGAAGATCGCGCCGTGAGGGGATTCCTGCCGTGGTTGACGGTTCTGGCCGTGGTGCTGCTGCTCAGCGCACTACGCCTACGGGCACTGGCCACCATCGTCTCGCTCGGCTGGCTGGCCTGGTGCATCTGGACCTGGTTCCGCCCCACCCGCCGCCCCTAACCAACCCCCACCCCGGCCCCGCGCCCCGCGCCCCGCACCCCGCACCCCGCACCCCGCACCCCGCGCCCCGCGATCTTGCACTTTCTGCGGCGACATATCGCACCTAAAGCCGTGAATCTCCAACCGAAAGTGCAAGATCGCGGGAGCGCAGGGCGGGGCAGGGCGGGGCGGGGCAGGGCGGGGCGGGGCAGGGCGGGGCAGGGCGGGGACGACGAACCGGGCCGGCTGTGAACAGCCGGCCCGGTTCGGAGATGTCGATCAGTAGCGGTAGTGATCCGGCTTGAACGGACCCTCCGTGGAGACGCCGAGGTAGGCGGCCTGCTCCTTGGTCAGCGTGCTCAGCTTGGCGCCGAGTGCGCCGAGGTGCAGTCGGGCCACCTTCTCGTCCAGGTGCTTGGGCAGCACGTAGACGCCGATCGGGTACTCCTCGGTCTTGGTGAAGAGCTCGATCTGGGCGATCGTCTGGTTGGCGAACGAGTTCGACATGACGAAGCTCGGGTGCCCGGTCGCGTTGCCCAGGTTCAGCAGGCGACCCTCGGAGAGCACGATGATGGCGTGCCCGTCGGTGAAGCGCCACAGGTCGACCTGCGGCTTGATGTTGATCCGCTCGACGTCGGACCGCTTGGCCAGCCCGGCCATGTCGATCTCGTTGTCGAAGTGGCCGATGTTGCCGACGATGGCCTGGTGCTTCATCCGGGCCATGTGCTCGTTGGTGATGACGTCGAAGCAGCCGGTGGCGGTGATGAAGATGTCGGCCTGCTCGACAACGTCGTCCAGGGTGGCGACCTGGTAGCCGTCCATGGCGGCCTGCAACGCGCAGATCGGGTCCACCTCGGTCACCACGACCCGGGCACCCTGGCCGCGCAGCGACTCGGCGCAGCCCTTGCCCACGTCGCCGTAGCCCAGGACGACCGCCATCTTGCCGCCGATCAGCACGTCGGTGGCGCGGTTGATGCCGTCGATGAGCGAGTGCCGGCAGCCGTACTTGTTGTCGAACTTGCTCTTGGTCACCGAGTCGTTGACGTTGATGGCCGGGAAGAGCAGGGTGCCGGCCCGGTGCATCTCGTAGAGCCGGTGCACGCCGGTGGTGGTCTCCTCGGTCACGCCCTTGATGCCGCCGGCGATCCGGGTCCACCGCTGGCCGTCCTCGCCGAGCGAGCGGTGCAGCAGCTCGAGGATGACCGCGTACTCCTCGGAGTCGGCCGACTCGACCGGCGGAACCACCCCGGCCTTCTCGAACTCGGCGCCCTTGTGCACCAGCAGGGTGGCGTCGCCGCCGTCGTCGAGGATCATGTTGGGGCCCTGCCCGTCCGGCCAGGCGAGCACCTGCTCGGTGCACCACCAGTACTCCGGAAGGGTCTCGCCCTTCCAGGCGTACACCGGAACCCCGGCCGGAGCCTCGGGGGTGCCGTCCGGGCCGACGACGATCGCCGCGGCGGCGTGGTCCTGGGTGGAGAAGATGTTGCAGGACGCCCAGCGCACCTGCGCGCCGAGCGCGACCAACGTCTCGATCAGGACGGCGGTCTGGATGGTCATGTGCAGAGAGCCGGTGATCCGCGCGCCGGCGAGCGGCTGCGCCTCGGCGAACTCGCGACGGATCGCCATCAGGCCGGGCATCTCGTGCTCGGCGAGCTGGATCTCCTTACGCCCGAACTCGGCGAGCGACAGATCCGCCACCTTGAAGTCGCCGTCGGCGAGCGTGCTCGGCCGGGCCTCGGACGGCGTGCCGCTGGCGGACGCCGGGAGGGTGCTGGTCATGAAAGCTCCTGTCGAACGATGTCTGCGCCGACCTTCCACCTTACGCGTGTCGGCGACGGGCATCGGGCACGGTCGGCGGACAGCGCACGGGGCGGTCGGTGATGAACGGACCTTCCCGCCCACGTCCCGCCCGCCCCGTGCATCCCCCCGGTTTGGTTCCCCCGCACGTTCTCGGACCGTCGTCGCGATAACGCTGCGTACTCATAGAGTCACACTGAGGCAGGGCAACGTCAAGCTATTCCGGGAAAGTCGGACTTGTGTCGTTGGCCCGGGTCAGGGTCAGCGCAGCCCGGACGTCGCCACGAACGCCACACCGGCGCCGTCGATCCGCAGCGGCGCTTCCAACGCCGTACCGATGGCCGCCTCGCCGGAGGCCAGCGTCAACGTGCCGGCACCGTCGTCCACGGTGATCGAACCCCCAGCGCAGAGCACCACCCGGGGGCCGGGCAGCGACAGGGTCACCGACGGCACCGCCGCGTCGACCCGGACCCGGTGCAGCGCGAAATCGTCCACCGGCACCGGCCACCAGTCCACCCCCGGGCCGACCGGCTCCGCGGCCCGGACCGGATCGGCGAGCACCTCGAAGCGCAGCACCCGCAACAACTCGTCGACGTCCACCCGCTTCGGGGTCAGACCGCCGCGCAGCACGTTGTCGCTGGCCGCCATGATCTCCACGCCGCAGCCGCTCAGGTAGGCGTGCAGGTTGCCGGCGGGCATCCAGATCGCCTCCCCCGCCTCCAACCGCAGGTGGTGCAACAGCAGCGCGACCAGCGCACCCGGATCCCCCGGGTACGCCGTGGCCAGTCGACGGGTCAGCTCCGCGTCCGGGCCGTCGACCGGCGCCGCCACGACAGCGGCCAGCAGGTCGTGACGCCTGGCGACCGGCCAGCCGAGCAGCGTCCGCACCGCCGTCCGCAACCCCGCCGGCCCGGACCGCAACGCGGCGACCACAGGCGCCAACGCCGGTACGCCGAACGCCGCGAGCGCCTCGGCCGACTCCGCCGGATCCCGGAAACCGCACAGCGCCTCGAACGGGGTGAGCGCGACCAGCAACTCCGGCTTGTGGTGCGGGTCGGAGTAGTTCCGATGCCCGTCGGTGCGTCCCGCCTCCGCGGCGTAGCCGGCCTGCGCCTGCTCGGCGTCCGGGTGGGCCTGCAGGCTCAGCGGAGCGTCGGCCGCGAGCACCTTGAGCAGGAACGGCAGCCGGTTGCCGAACCGCTCGGACACCCGCTGACCGAGCCACTGCCCTGGTTCGTCCCGCACCAGGTCACAGAGGCTGACCCGCAGACCGGCACGATCCACGTGGGCCGGGGCGCCCGGGTGGGCCCCCAACCACAGCTCCGCCTCCGGGCCCGCGCTCGGCACCGCTCGCCCCTGCAGGAGGGCGATGGCTGAGCGCGAGCCCCAGGCGTAGTCCCGGATCGGACCGTACAGTGGCTCCACCCGTCAGCCCCCGGGCCGCCCGGCCGGGTCGCCCGACGTGTCCTGCGGCTGCGGCACCGCGGTGTCGGCCGCGGCACCGGTGCCGGCCTCGGCGGCAGCGGTGCTGTAGACGTCCGGCTCCAGATAGATCACCCGGGCGATCGGCACCGCGGCGCGGATCCGGGCCTCGACGGCGTTGATGCCACGGGCCAGGTCGTGGGCGCTCTCCCACTCCGGAACACCGATCTTGGCGGCCACCATCAGCTCTTCCGGGCCCAGGTAGAGCGTCTTCATGTGGATGATCCGCTCCACCTCGGGGCCGTCGGTGACGGCCCGCTCGATGGCGGCCAACTCGGACGCCTCGGCACCCTCACCGAGCAGCAGGCTCTTCGTCTCGATGGCCAGCACGATGGCGATGACCACCAGCAGGATGCCGATCATCGCGGTGCCGGCGGCGTCCCACCGGCCGTTGCCGGTGATCAGCGTCATGCTGACACCGAAGAGCGCGAACACCAGACCGATCAGCGCGCCGAAGTCCTCCAGGAGCACCACCGGCAGCTCCGGGGCCTTGGCCCGACGGATGAAACGCACCCAGGACTGCGTGCCCCGACTGTGGTTGGACTCCTTGATGGCGGTCCGGAACGAGAACGACTCCAGGACGATCGCCACCACCAGGACCACGACCGGCAGCCAGTGCCAGGACGTGATGCCCTCCGCGTGATCCCACTTGTGGTACGCCTCGTACAGCGCGAACAGGCCACCGATGCTGAACAGCACGATGGACACGATGAACGCGTAGATGTAGCGCTCCCGGCCGTACCCGAACGGGTGTTCCGGGGTGGCCGCGCGCTTGGCCCGCTTGCCGCCGAGCAGCAGCAGGCCCTGGTTACCGGAGTCGGCGACCGAGTGGACCGCCTCGGCCAACATCGACGACGAGCCGGAGAGCAGGAACGCGACGAACTTGGTGACGGCGATGCCGATGTTGGCCAGGAGGGCGGCGATGATCGCCTTCGTCCCACCGTTGGCGCTCATGCCACCGCTCCGCTTCGCCCCGCGAAGCCGACCGGTTTGCGCATGACGCGCCGCCCCCTACGTTCGTTCACTGGTTCGACAGTTCCTTCATCTCGGTGATGGCCGGAACGGCCATCGGGTCCAACCCGTGTGCCAGAGCAAGGTAGATCGAGGCGAAGTCCGGAACGGCGATCAGCGACGCCAGCCGCTCCAGAGCGGAGCCGCCCTCGGCGGTCACCACGTCGCACCGCACGCCACGGCGCTCCGCGAGGGTCTGCACCGCGTCCGCACGGCGCTCCTCGACGGCGAGCGGCTCGTCGGTGTCGTCCTCGGCGTTGAGACCGCCGTCGCGCAGCAGCACCAGCCGCAGCCGGGTGCCCTCGCCGTCGTCCTCGGCCGGGTCGGCGAAGATGTCCCGCTCCCCCTCGGCCAGGCCACCGAACACGCCGTCGAGCAGCCCGACCCGACCCCGCCCGGCCTCACCCAGCGCTCCGGTGACCACCGGGTAGCGGGCGTTCGCCGACAGGGTGTCGCCGAACCGGCGGGCCGCCACCGTGGCCAGCGGGGACGAACCCCAGACGATGGGGATCGAGCCGGCCAGGCCCAGCGCCAGTGACTTCGCCGGGTTGACGAAGGACTCGGCCGCCGATCGGCAGCGGTCGGCGTCCGCGTCGAGCCGGGCCGCGGTCTCGGCCAGGTCCGCCTCGTTGACCTTCACGAGCCCGAGGGAACGGGCGGCCAGCAGGACCGGCACCGTGAGCGCCCAGAGACTGGCCCGGGCCGGGGCACGCCGGGGCACCGGGATGAACGGCGCCCGGGCCTGCTCGGCGATCGACTGCAACCGCGAGTCCGGGGCACCCACGGCGACGAGCCGGGCACCACGGCGGTGGGCCGCCTCGGCGGCGCCGAGTGCCTCCGGGCTACGTCCGGACGCGCTCACCGCGATCACCACGTCGGCCGCGCCCACCCAACCGGGCACGCCGGCGGATCGGTGCCCGATGATCGGGACCGGGCAGCGGGGCCCGGCGACAGTGGCCAGCACGTCCCCGGTACGCCCGGCGGTGCCGATGCCGGCGATCACGACGGCCCGGGGCCGCCCGTCGTCGGCGAGCACCGCGAGGTTCGCCTCGGCCGCCAGCGCGGCGCTCTCGCGAACCTGCGCACCGGCCGACGCCGTGTGCCGGAGCATGCCGCCCGGGTCGGCCTCGGCCAACGCCTGCGGGTTGTCGAGCAGGGCCTCGTCGGCGTCACGACGCCCGCTGACCCCGGCCGTACCGTCGATCATGAGGACTGCCCGGGGCCGCCGCGCGCCTCGTCGAGCAGCAGCACCGGCACGTCGTCGCGGACCTCGAAGATCCGGCCGCACTCCGTGCAGGTCAACGTCTGCGCCTCGGCGTCATAGGTGAGCGGGGCGTGGTGCGTGTCCGGACAGGCAAGGATCTCCAGCAACTGCGGATCCAGGGCCATGGCACGGCTCCTTCCACGTGTACGGCTTGACCGACGGCGGTGCCGACCGGCGCAGGTGATCTTATCGGCGAACGCGGCCGAGCACGTCGTCCCGGAGCGAGACCATCCGATCCCGGGTGGGCGCCTCGACGTTGAGCCGCAGCAGCGGCTCGGTGTTGGAGGCGCGCAGGTTGAACCAGGCGCCGTCGGGGAAACGCAGGGTGAGTCCGTCCATCTCGTCAGCGACAGCATCGGGGTACGCGGCCCGCACCTCGGCCACCGCCGCCGCCTGGTCGGTCACCGTCGAGTTGATCTCGCCGGAGGCGATGTAGCGCTCGTACTCACCGGCCAGCACGGACAGCGGCAGCGACTGCTCACCCAGCGCGGCCAACGTGTGCATCGCCGCGAGCATCCCGGTGTCGGCGAACCAGAAGTCCCGGAAGTAGTAGTGCGCGGAGTGCTCCCCGCCGAAGACGGCGTTGGTGCGGGCCATCTCCGCCTTGATGAAGGAGTGTCCCACCCGGGCGACGACCGGCTTTCCACCGTGCTCCCGGATGATCTCCGCGACGGCGCTGGAGGTGATCAGGCCGTGGATCACCGTGGAACCCGGGTGCTTGGCCAGCTCACGTGCGGCGACGAGGGCGGTGATCGCCGACGGTGAGACCGGTTCGCCGCGCTCGTCCACCACGAAGCACCGGTCGGCGTCACCGTCGAAGGCCAACCCGATGTCCGCCCCGTGCTCGACCACGGCGCGCTGGAGGTCGACCAGGTTCGCCGGGTCGAGTGGGTTGGCCTCGTGGTTGGGGAAGCTGCCGTCCAACTCGAAGTAGAGCGGAACGATCTCCAGCGGCAGCGGCGACAGGGCCGCGTCGCCCAGCACCGTCGGAACGGTGAAGCCACCCATGCCGTTGCCGGCGTCGACGACCACCTTCAACGGCCGGATGCCGGAGAGGTCGACCAGCTTGCGCAGGTAGCCGGCGTAATCGGGGAGCAGGTCGCGCCGCTCGGCGGGCCGGGTCGGCTCTCCGGCGGGACGGCTGTCGCCCGAGTCCAGGAGGGCCTGGGCCCGCTCCCGGATCTCGGTCAGACCGCTCTCCTGGCCGATCGGGCGCGCGCCGGAGCGGCACATCTTGATGCCGTTGTACTGCGCGGGATTGTGGCTGGCGGTGAACATCGCGCCGGGCAGGTCGAGCGAGCCGGACGCGTAGTAGAGCAGGTCGGTGGAGGCGAGGCCGATCTCGATCACCGAGCGGCCCTCGGCGCGTACGCCGGCGGCGAACGCGCCGGCCAGGCCGGGCGAGGTGGCCCGCATGTCGTGCCCGACGACGACGGCGTCGCCCGGCTCGTCGGTGGAGTTGAGCAGTTGGGTGAAGGCGGCGCCCAGTGCCTCGGCGGCCCGTTCGTCCCACTGGTCCGGCACCGTCCCGCGGACGTCGTAGGCCTTCACAATCTGGGACAGATCAGACACGTGTTCCACTCCTTGGCCGCAGGTTAGACACCGATCCTGAGCCTAACGGAGGGCCGGGCCGTCCTCCGCTCAGCCGGGGAGGCGGGGAATGAACACGGTGTGACCGTCACCGTCGGCGGGCGGGTCACCGGGCTTCGGGCGACCGTCGGGCCGGCCCGGCATCGGCTGGGTGGCCTCCGGGGCGGGGGTGTCCGGGCGGGCACCGTACACACCGCCGGTGGCGGGACGCGGTGCCGGCACCGCGCCACCCCAGGTGGCGGGCGGCGGCTGCTGGCCGTACACCTGACCGGGGCGACCGGGCGCGGCCGGCAACCCACCCCCGGCCCGGTAGGTGGTGCCGCCGGGGTTGCCCGGCAGGGTCTCGGGCGCCTCGTCGGAGGGCTTGCGGTCCTGCCGGGAGCGACGGAACAGCAGCACGATGAGCAGCAGTCCGACCGCCACCAGCACGATGCCGAAGTACATGATCGGCGATCCTCCTCCGGACGACTCGGCGGCGGCCGCCGTGGTGTTCGGCGCCGCGGAGACGCCGGTCTGCGCCGCCGGGTTCACCGCCTCGTCGACTGTCGCGGCCTCGGTCGGGCTCGGAGTCGGCGACGGCGTCTTCGACCGCGACGGAGTCGGCGACGGAGTGACCCGCGCTCCGGTCAGCCGCGCCGCGTCGGTGGCATGACCCAGCGTCTGGCCGGAGGCGCTGATGCCCGCGCCCGTGACCACGAGACGGCCGCCCGGCGAGCCCGCCGCGAACGCCACCCGGTAGCGCACCGTGATGCCCTTGCCCTTGCACAGCGTCGGCTTCGCGGGTGACGTCTGCGCGGTCGACACGGTGCCGGTGCCGCCGGTGACGGCCACCGGGAACCAGCGTCCGCCCGCGTTGACCTCGACCGACACCTGGTTCGGCTGGAGACCCGTCAGACTGAAACCCAGCGCGGTACGCAGCAGAACGCAGCCGTCGGTGCGCTTGCGCACCGCGACGTTCACCCCCTGCGCGGAACCACCGGCGGCGAAGCTGCTGGCCGCGCCCACCCGGACCGAGTCCTGATCGGCCAGCGCCGGTGACGCACCGAGCATCACCAGGCCGCCCGCAAGACCGCAGACCGCCGCGAGCCGTGCCGCGCGTCGACGCACTGTCATGATTACCTCGCCGTTCTCCCCGGGTGGGGTCCGCCGGCCAGGCTACTACCGGCCCACCTGTCCCACCGGTCATAGAGCGCCCCGCATGTGTGCGGCGTTACGGTTTACCGCCCCTCCCGACGGCCGGGCTGACCAGCCAATCAGCGCGCGCGGCGCGCGTCCGTGATCCACTCGACTTCACGGAAGTCGGGCGGTCCCACCGCCCCGGATGCCCCGACATCAATGAACCGGAGCCGATCACCCGCGACCCGAGGCACCGAGGCCATCCCCGGCGGCCCCGCCATCCTGGCCACCCCGGGCAGGACCACCGTCGGCCCGGCCCCTGATCGCACCCAGGCCGAGGGCGACGGCAGTGCAGAAGGCGATACCGAAGGCAACGCCACCCTTCGCACCGAACACGGGAATGCCGATCGCCAGACCGATCAGGAGGCCGACCGGCCAGGCCCAGAGAGTGGACCTGACGCCCTGCGTACCAGATTTCGCCATGTGTCGATCTTATGCGGCCCCGCCAAGGCCCCGCCGATCGCTCCGACGCTCAGGCAAGCCCACGCCTACTTCGCTCTCCCGATGTCGGGGTCTGCGCCAGGATCACCGGCCGCGCGAAGCTGCTCCTCGAACATGACAAACGTCCGCTGCCGAATCCCACGAATGAGCGCCTGCTCCTTCGGCGTCTCGTGACGCGCCTCAGCGTCCGCCAGAAGCTCGATCGAACGCACCGTCTCGTAGAGCGCGAAGATCGGCCCTTCACCCTTGAGATAGTGCGCCCGGAACGCCTCGACCTCCTGCACGAAGTCCTCTGCGGTGCGCCGGAATATGTCACCTCCGACATCGAAGACGATTTCGCTGAACAAGTCGTTCTTCTCCTGCCAAGCGCCAGTATCGATCGCGACACGCCAAACCCTGGCGCCGCCGTCGGGCGTCTCCACGATTTTCACCGGCGACTGGTAGTACAGGTAGTAGGACGGGAGCACCAGACCTGGCATTTGGGCCATCAAGCGTTCCCCTCGTAAGTCGACTGCAGCGCTTGCCAAAACAGCTGTTGTTCGCGACGGAGGATCCCGTCGGCAATCGCTCCCTCGCGCCTCGTCAACGCTCGACCTGCGATCCGGGCCAAGGCGTCCACATCGCGGCGCACCTCATACAGCGCATGTTCCCAGACCGCGATCTCGTCGAGTGCCGCCAGGTGCAGGCGAAACTCCGCGAGGTGCCCGTTCCGGGTCCGCAGTACGAGCTGCACATCGCGGTAGCCGCTGTCCTCGGGAGACACGAACCGGTCCTGGCAACTCACGATCATGACGTCAGGGTGGCTACGTATCCGCCCGAGGGCTGCGTAGAGGTCGTCGAGGTTGCGGAACTCGACCTTCGCGGCGGCCAGGTCCAGCAGCTTGGACGCATCGCCCTGGTGTTTGGCCACCTTGTCCTCAGCTCGACGACGATCCTTGGGCTGAGGACGCCAGCCGGGCTCACCGACACGGAGACCATCGACCTGGGCTAGGGATACCGCAAGCTGATTCAGATCGACCTGCGCTTCTACCGCCGCCGAATAGAGACCGTCGAGGTAGCGCTTCCGGTAGCCAGCGTCGTTACGTCTGGCCTCGTCAAACCCTGCCTGCGCCACCGGCCCTCGACGCACCTGGATGCTTGCGCTGATCGTCAACTGCTCGCTGGTGAGGGGTGTCGGCTCTGGTGGGGGCACTTCCCGGCGGTCCGGATCCTGTCGCGTCGCCTCCTGTTGGGCGACGTCGTTCAGTACCTCGGCGAGGACGTCGATTGCCTGCTGATGGCTGGCCAGGTGATACAGGGTCAGCGGACGGGACGTCAGCGACGCCGCGAGTTCAGGCGTGGACTGGATCATGCGCGCCAGGTCCGGCTGCTGCACCAACTGCCGCACCAACTGCTCGGCCAGGTCGGGCTCGTTCGGGGGCGGCTCTCGTCGGGCGGCGTCGAGCATGTCCCGGACCCGGTCGTCGGAGAACAGTCGCACGAGATCCCGTGCCGACGCTTCGTCCAGGCCCGGAACCAGCCGACGAAGGGTGGGGCTGTCGACCGCCGTCGCGAACTCAACGGGAGTCACCCCCGCCACGAAGACGTCGTCCAGGCTGTTGGCCGACAGAACGGCGCGGGCACTGCCGCCATCCGGTGTGGCGCTCGCTGGAACGTCAGCGTCGGGCGACGACGGCGGGGCCGAGCCCGGGCCGTCGAGGAGCAGGTACATCCGGTTGATGTACGGGTCGCCGTGGCCGCCGTCGTCGCGCGTCGGAGGGTGATCCGGCAGGTCGGGCCGTTCGCTGAACCGGCCCCGGGGCAGTCCGCCGAGCGGCATCGGTCGGCCGTCTCCGCTGAGCACCAGCGCGTCGATGCCGACCACGTCGGGGTAGAGCGGCCGGTCCCGGACCACGCCGTTCTGCGGGTCCACGTAGAGCACTGTGCCGTTCTGGTTGAGCGCCACCCAGGCGTGTGAGCCGCCGTGCGCCCACTCGGTGACCAGGAACGAGTAGCTGCCGTGCCCGCCCAGCAGCAGTTGGTCGTGCAGGTTGCGGTAGCCCCGGTCGGCGGCCTGCCGCGCCTGCGCGGAGTCCGTTTGTTGGCCGGGCGCGGGGGCGAGGAGTTTCTGGAAGCGCCCGCCGGTCACGTCCTCCACCCGGCCGGGGCCGCCCGCCTCGCCACGGATGGGGCGCCGGATGTCGCCGTCGAGGTAGCCGTCGAAGGTTCGCGGTGCCGACACGCGGGGACGCCCGTGCACCCACGTCTCGAACAGCGACAGTGTGCAGTCCAGGCAGTTGATGCCCCGGGTGGCGTCGGCCGCGGGACCGCCGTCGTTGAGCAGCCCGAACCAGCCCCCGTGTCGGGGGTCGGCGGTGCGGATGACGGTGCCGTCGGGTCCGCGGGGCATCTGTCGTTCGACGTCGACCTGGTGCAGGGCGAGCGGTGGCCGGAGTCCTCCGGGCTGCCCGTACGGCCGGGAGTCGTCGATCGGCGGCGGATCGTCGTCGCCGGTGAGCCTGGACGGGCCGGTGGTCTCCACCGCGCCGAGCGCGAGCGCGCCCACGTCCCGGTTGGCGTGCTCAAAGGTGGCGCTGATGTCCACGACGGGCGGGGCCGTGGTGCCGGCCAGCACCGCGTCTGCCAGGTCACGCCATTGGGAGTACGCGCGAGCTTCCTCGTTCGCGGCGCGCTGCCAGCCGTCGGCCCACTGCCGGTTGCCGGCCTGGTGCAGTTGGCGGGCGTAGGTGGCGTACTCGACGGCTCGGCGATCGTGCTCCACGGCACGGGTGCGCAGTCGGGCGGCCTCGGCCTGGCGGCGGTTGTTCTCCAACCCGATCCGCAGCGATTCGTAGTGGTCCTGGTAGCGCCGCCGCTCGGCGGCTTCCGCCGCTGCGGCCCACTGCGCCGCGTACGCGTCGTTGGTCTCGGGCTCGCGCACCGACGGGGCACCGAACGCGGCGACGTCGACGGGGATCGACGCCCTTCCCCGGGCGGGATGGTCGGGGGCGCGCACGGGTGCGGGCGTCTGCCGGGTCGGGACACGTGCCGGCACGGTGAACCGACCCACCGCCGGTGGGGTGGAGGCGACCGGCAGCGGCCCGTTGGTGGTCGTCGGGACGCCGAAGGTCATCGGTGCCGCCGGGCCGGGGGCGGTCGTCGGCGCGGAGGGGCCGGTCGCCGGAGACCAGGCGGTCGGTCCGGAGGTGGTGACGTGCGGGGAACTGCCGGAGTGGGTCGGCGGTGCACCGGTGGCAGCCGGCCCGCTGCCGGATTCGAGGGGACCGACCACGGGCGCGGACGCCGACGACAGCCTCGGGTCGGCACCCACCACAGGCCGGCCCGGTTCAGCAGCCGGCGCCGACGTGGCCGGGTCGGTGGTCGTCGGGAGCGTGGGGTCGGCCGTGACCGGGTGCGGTACGGCCGCTCTGTCCCAGAACTGCCCGCCCGTCGACGGTGTGGTCTCGGAAGCGCCCACCGCTGAGTCCATGTCGGGCACCGCAGCAACCGACGTCGGCGAGGAGGTGTGCACGTCGGGCGCGACCGGAGTCGCCGGCCCGGTGCCCCGCGACTGCTCGACAACCGGTGACGTCGGCGCAGCCAACTGGTTCGACGCGGCGACGGCCTCCGTGGCCTGCACCGGAATGCCCGCAGCCGTGACCAGACCACCCGAAGCCACACCACCGGCCGCCCCAGCCGCCCCCGCCGCAGACGGGACCGCGGCAGACGCGGCCGCAGCAGACGCGGCCGCCGAGGAGGCGGACACCCCCGAGGAGGCAGCGCTCCCCGCGACAGGCGACACGGGCGGAAGGGACGGGCCCGTGAACGATGCTCCGGCGAGGGCGTTGGCCTGCGCGTCGAGCCGGGCGCGTAGCGCGTGGTCGGTCTGCGCGGTCGCCGAACCCGTGGCTCCGGACGCGGCGGCGCGCGCCACGTCCTCCATCGAGGTCAGGCCCTGACCGGTGGCCAGGCTCGCCGCGCTGTCGGCGAGCACCTCCCCGGTCATCTCCCGCCCCAGGTGCTCGCCGACCTTCGCCGCCCGCCCGGTGGCGTGCCGGCCCAGGCCGGCCAGCGGTGCCACCGCCCCGCCGGCCAACCCGCCCACCGCCGACGCGCCGAGATCGGTCAGGTCCAGGCCGTGTGCCCGCCCGGTGGAGTTCTGGTACGTCTGGGTGGCCAGGGTGACCCCGGCCTCCTCGGTGGCCTCCTCCAGCCCACCCCGGGCGGCCCGCTTGGCGAGCCCGCGTGCGCCACCTCGGGCGACCTCCTTGGCGGCCCGCTCGCCGGCCTCCTTGAGCCCGTGCTTGAGGGACTTGCTGGCCAGCTGGCCCATCAGCCGCTTGAAGATCTGTTGAACCAGCAGCCGGGTTGCGGTGATCGCCGCCCCGGCGGCCGGGGTTGCCGCCCCGGCGGTCAGCACCGCCGCCACCGCGACGGTGAGCAACTCGATGACCAGGATGCCCAGCTCGATCCAGACTTCCAGCTTGGCGCCCTCGATGTCGCAACCGCACTCCTCGACCAGTCGGCCCAGGTCGGCCGTGACCGCGAGCAGCACAGGCAGCGGGGCGTCGGCGCCCTCGGCTATCCCCCGCCAGGCCGCCTCGAACGCCGCGTCGACAGCTCCGACACCGCCGTACCCGTTGTGCACCTCCACAGCGGCCGTGGCGGCGTCGGCGTGCGGCCCGGCCAGCACGGAGGCGACCGCGTACCACTGGTCGGCGACGTCCCAGACGGCCCGCTCGTTGCCCTCCGGCCACTGCACGCCGACCACCCAGTCGAGAGCCTCGTAGATCCAGCCGGGCACGTCCCACGGGGCGAGGTCCAGGGGGTGCGGAATGGGGCTCGGCAGCACGCTCATCTCGATCGTCGGCCGTCAGCGCCGGTCGGCGGTCCGACCGACCCGGGCGGCGTTGGCCCCGTCGGTCTGCACGCTCGCGTCGACGGCCTCGACCACGTCGCCGCCCAGCTCGGTGAGCCGGTGCCCGACGCCGGCCCAGGCCCGCAGCACGGTCTGCTCGAACCCGCGGTAGTTGCGCTCGAAGGCGGCGCCGATGTCGTCGCGGCCCCAGGGCCGGGCACCGCTGGCGGCCTCGATCGCGCCCCCCTCGGCCGCACGGCGGGCCGTCACGGCCTCGCCGGCGAGCGCCAGATCGGCACCGCCCCGGCGGGCTCGGGACGGATCAAGCCAGAGCTGCCCGTCGGTCATGGCTTCGCCTCACCTGTGCCGAGGACGGCGTCGGCCCGACCGAGCAGCGTCGCGTAGTCGCCGGTCTTGAGGAAGTCCGTCGCCCCGGAGTCGCCCGGCATGCTCTCGGCGACGAGGTCGCGGGTGGCGTCGGCGGCGGCGGTCGCGGCGGCCCGAATCGTCTCGGTGACCTTTCGGCCGAGCGCGTCGGCGTCGCGGTCCCGGTAGATGGCCGGCGTCAGCTCGACCTCGATCAGCTGGCCCTGCGCGCCAACGGTCGCCGTCACCTGCCCGTCGGCCGATCGGCGGGTCACCCGCAGCGCCGCGAGTCGCGTTTGGAGAGTGTCCAAACTGGATCTGAGCTGCTGGTATTGCCCATAGACGTCGTCGAATCGGGCCCGTAGCTCGCGATTGACGCTCCGGTCCGCCTGTTCGTCCACCGCCGCCCTCCCGTCACCGTCGGTAGAGCGAAACAATACCGGCCGCCATCGATCCGCGTAGTCCGGTAGTTTCATAGCGTGATCGACCGTCGACAGGCCGAGCAGCTCGCCGCCACCTGGGCCCGCCGTGACTCGCAGCGTCTCGGCCACGAGTGCACAGCGATGGTCGACGAGTTCGACCTGGGGTGGGTCGTCACGTCCGTCGTGCCCACCGAGGTGCGTACGGTGCCGGGTGACCTGCCGACGACAGTCATCGACAAGCAGACCGGCACTGTCACCACCTGGCCCCGGGTGCCGAGCACTGTGGTGGCGGAGCTCTACCGGCGTAGCCGGCCCTCCGGGCCGACAGCCCCCCGCACCCTCGACCCGTCGAGCCTGCTGGTCCGGGAGATCCATCGGGGTGCCACCCCGAACACCGCCGCGCACCTGACCATCGACGGACGGATCTGGACGGCCCAGGGCACGAAGGCCGACGTGCCACTCAACCACCACCCGCTGGTCCGCGACTATCTCGCCCAGCTGCCGCCCGGTGAGTTGGTTCGCGGCGGGGCGGCGCACGCCGAGCTGATCGTGGTCTCCGACGTCCTGCACGAGTACGACCACCGCCGCGCCGCCGAGGGCATCGCGCCGATGGGGCGGGCCGAGGCGGCGGCGCTGCTGGAGGGGGCCCGCTTCGAGATCTTCCGGGTCCGTGAGCCGGGCGACCCCGCCGGCGGGCCCGCCGAACGGCCTTGTGACTCGTGCATCTCCTTCCTCGTCCGGGCGAACGTCCTGCCGGAGTCGACTCGCGCCTGGACCGAGACGTGGAACGCGCCGGAGGCACCCGACCCCGATCCTGGGCGGTTCCCGGCGGAGGTCGCGAACGCGCTGGTCGCGGCCGGTTGGGAGCCGCACATAGGGGATCAGATCATGGCCGCCGCCGCCGTCCGGGATGTCACGTCGGTGCCGGGGCGCAACCATCGGCACGAGGTCTTCCCCGCCGCGGTGGAGGCGCTCACCGCGTTCCCCAGCCTGGTCGGTGCGCGACGCGGCCGGGGCGAGCAGGTGTGGATCTCCCGTTTCGACATCCGCCCGCACGCCATCGCGCACACCGCCGACACCCTCGCGGACTTCGGCGCGGTGCTGGGCGTACGCCTCTTCCCGATCGGCACCGAGCAGCAGGACAGCATCCTGGCGGTGGACGAACGCGGCCGGGTCTTCGCGCTCGACCAGGCCGGCGACTGGTTCCTCGGCGACACCATCGACGCCGCCCTGACCACCCTGCTGCTCGGCCGCGCACCCGCCCGGGTGCGCGACGACGGCACCTGGCCGGCCGACCCCAGCTGAGGCTGTTCATAAGGACGAGCCGACCGCCCTTCGACACCGCACGCCCGACCTCGGCGCGGGCCCACGCGAGCGCCTTGCCGTTCTCGGCGCTGATCAGGGCAGCGACCTCGCCCGCGCGCTCGCCGAGCCGCCGGGACGGGACGCGACGAAGAAGGGCGCGGGCTCCGTGGCGAGCAGAGCAGCCGAGCATCTGGTCGACGGAAACAGTCGCGACAACCCTTGTCTGCCGCGAATTCAGTAGCCAAGATGGCAGAGAGATTGCGATAACCGCCGCAGAACCGCGCCCCCGGCCCCCTCGGAGTGATCCCTCATGAGTGACCACCAGCAGCTGCGCAACTTCGTCAACGGCTCCTATGTCGACCCGTCCGACGGCGGCTACGCCGATCTGGTCGACCCCTGCACGGGTGAGGTGTTCGCCCAGGCCCCGGTCTCCGGCGCCGCCGACGTGGACGCGGCGTTGAACGCCGCCGCCACCGCCTTCGAGAGCTGGCGGGAGGTCACCCCGGCCGAGCGGCAGCGGGCACTGCTCAAGCTCGCCGACGCCGTGGAGGCGCGCGCCGCCGAGCTGGTCGACGCCGAGGTACGCAACACCGGCAAGCCCCGCCAGCTCACCGCCGAGGAGGAGCTTCCCCCAGCGGTGGACCAGTTCCGGTTCTTCGCCGGTGCCGCCCGGATGTTGGAGGGGCGGTCGGCCGGGGAGTACCTGGCCGGGCACACCTCCTACGTGCGGCGTGAGCCGATCGGCGTCTGCGCCCAGGTCACCCCCTGGAACTACCCGCTGATGATGGCGGTCTGGAAGATCGCCCCCGCGCTCGCCGCCGGCAACACCGTGGTGCTCAAGCCGTCGGACACCACCCCGGTGTCGACGCTGCTGCTGGCCGAGATCGCCGCCGAGTTCTTCCCACCGGGAGTGTTCAACGTGGTCTGCGGCGATCGGGACACCGGTCGTACCCTCGTGTCACACCCCACCCCGCAGCTGGTGTCGATCACCGGCTCGACCCGCGCGGGCATGGAGGTGGCCGCCGCGGCGGCCCCCGACCTGAAGCGCACCCACCTGGAGTTGGGCGGCAAGGCCCCGGTGGTGGTCTTCGACGACGCGGACGTGGCGGCGGCCGCCGAGGCGATCGCGATGGGCGGCTACTTCAACGCCGGGCAGGACTGCACTGCGGCCACCCGGGTGCTGGCCGGCCCCGGCGTCCACGACGACTTCGTGGCGGCGCTCACCGAGCAGGCCCGCACCACGAAGACCGGGGCACCGGACGACGCCGACGTGCTCTACGGCCCCCTGAACAACGCCAACCAGCTCACCCAGGTCAGCGGCTTCGTGGACCGCCTGCCGGACCACGCGGCGATCCAGACCGGTGGGTCCCGGCAGGGCGCACGCGGCTACTTCTACGCTCCGACGGTGGTCTCCGGGCTGCGTCAGGCCGACGAGATCATCCAGGACGAGGTGTTCGGGCCGGTCATCACCGTGCAGCGCTTCTCCGACGAGGACGAGGCGGTGCGCTGGGCCAACGGCGTCGACTACGGCCTGTCCGCGTCGGTCTGGACGCGCGACCACGGTCGGGCCATGCGGATGACCCGTCGACTCGACTTCGGCTGCGTCTGGGTCAACACGCACATCCCGTTCGTCTCCGAGATGCCGCACGGCGGCTTCAAGCACTCCGGTCACGGCAAGGACCTCTCGGTCTACAGCCTGGAGGACTACACCCGGATCAAGCACGTCATGCACAACATCGAGGGCTGACCGGTGAGCGCGAGGAGTGAGCCGGGTCTGCGAGCCCCGCAGCCGCGAACGAAAGGCGGCGCAGTGAGCGCGAGGAGTGAGCCGGGTCTGCGAGCCCCGCAGCCGCGAACGAAAGGCGGCGCGGTGAGCGCGAGGAGTGAGCCGGGTCTGCGAGCCCCGCAGCCGCGAACGGAGAGCGGTGCCGCGCCAACGTCCGAGGAGCTGCACAGGCGGCGCGGCAATGCCGTGGCCCGGGGGGTCGGCAGTGTGATCCCGTCCTACGTGGACAGCGCGTCCGGCGGCACGATCACCGACGTGGACGGCCGGGAGTGGATCGACTTCGCCGCCGGCATCGCCGTGACCAGCGTGGGCAACTCGGCCCCGAGGGTGGTCGAGGCGGTCCGGGCGCAGGTGGAGCGGTTCACCCACACCTGCTTCATGGTCGCGCCGTACGAGTCGTACGTGGCGGTCTGCGAGCAGCTCAACGCGGTGACGCCCGGCGGGTTCGCGAAGCGCTCGGCGTTGTTCAACTCCGGCGCGGAGGCGGTGGAGAACGCCGTCAAGGTCGCCCGGCACGCCACCGGGCGGCCGGCGGTCGTGGTGTTCGACCACGCGTACCACGGCCGGACCAACCTGACCATGGCGTTGACCGCGAAGAACATGCCGTACAAGCACCGGTTCGGGCCGTTCGCCGGGGAGATCTACCGGGTGCCGATGTCGTACCCGCTGCGTGACGGCGGGCTCTCCGGCGCGGAGGCGGCGGGTCGGGCGATCGAGATGATCGAGAAGCAGGTTGGCGCGGAGAACGTCGCCGCGCTGCTCATCGAGCCCATTCAGGGCGAGGGTGGCTTCGTCGTACCCGCGCCGGGTTTCCTGCCCGCGCTGCGCGCGTGGGCGACGGCGGCCGGGGTGGTCTTCGTCGCCGACGAGATCCAGACCGGTTTCTGCCGTACCGGTGACTGGTTCGCCTGTCAGCACGAGGGCGTCGAACCCGACCTGGTGACCCTGGCCAAGGGCATCGCCGGTGGTCTGCCGCTGGCCGCGGTGACCGGTCGGGCCGAGCTGATGGACGCGGTGCACGTCGGTGGGCTCGGCGGCACGTACGGCGGCAACCCGATCGCCTGCGCCGCCGCGCTGGCCACCATCGAGACCATGCACGAGCTGGACCTGGCCGGTGCGGCCCGACGGATCGAGTCGGTGCTGGTCCCCCGGCTGCGGGCCATCGCCGAGCGGGACCCCCGGGTCGCCGAGGTACGCGGCCGGGGCGCGATGCTCGCCGTGGAGCTGGTGCTGCCGGGCACCCTCACCCCCGACCCGGTGGCCACGGCGGCGATCTCGGCGGCCTGTCACGCCGCCGGCCTGCTCACCCTGACCTGCGGCACGTACGGCAACGTGCTGCGCTTCCTGCCCCCGCTGGTGATCTCCGACGAGCAGCTCAACCGGGGGGCGGACATCCTCGACGCCGCCTTCGGCTGAGCGGGCAGGGGCACGCCGTGACCGAGCGGGCAGGGGCCCGGTGTGCGGGCCCCTGCCCCGATGTCAGCGGAGCACCTCGACGGTGTTGCGGCGCACCAGGTTCTTGCCCGGCTCGCGGATCTGCTCCATGGCGGCGGAGTTGAGCAGCACGCAGCTGCCCGACGGGCCGGTCACCGTCACCGTGGTCGCCCGGTTGTTGTCCAGGTTGGTCACCCGAAGCCGGGTGCCCACCGGGAACTGCCCACTGGTCGCCGCCGGTCCGGCCGCCTCCTCGAAGAAGGTGATCGCCCCGGAGCACACCGACTGGGGCGCCGGGCCGGGCGCGCCGGGAGACGCGGCACCGGGACGGACGGTGCCGGGGGCCGGAGCGCCGGCGGGCGGGGCCGCACCGTCGACGCGTTCCACCACGTTGCGGCGGATGACGTTCTTGCCCGGCTCGCGGACCAGCTCCATGGCCGCCGCGTTGAGCAGCACGCAACTGCCCGACGGGCCGGTCACCGTCACGGTGGCCGCCCGGTTGTTGTCCAGGTTGGTCACCCGAAGCCGGGTGCCCACCGGGAACCGGTCGCTGGTCGCCGCCGGTGCCCCGCCCTCCGCCGAGAAGGTGACCGAGCCGGAGCAGACCGAGGACCGTGCGGGGGACGTGTCGGCGAACCCGAAGCTGGTCCCCACCGACACGCCCACCGCGGCGAGCACCGCCACACTCGCTGCCAGCACGTGCCTGCGCTGCACCCTCATCGCCGTCACTCCCGTCCTCGGTGGTGTTTGTTCACCCACCGGTACGGACCGGAGCGTCCTACCGTTCAGCCGGCACGGGTATCGATCGTGTGGCGACCAGGTCGACCGGCCCGTACCGGGCGCTCGGGGCTCCGGTGATCAGCGCCCAGTAACGGTCGCCGTACGACCAGTGCCACCACTCGGTCGGGTAGTTGACCATCCCCACGCCGCCGAGGGCGTCCACCATGATCTGCCGGTGCCGGCGCGCGGCGCCCCCGATCGTCGGCGCGTCGGTGAAGCAGGCGTCGGCGCTGTCCTCCGGGGTGGCGTCGATGGCCGTGCCCAGGTCCAGCTCCACACCGTCGTCGGTGCAGAGCGTCAGGTCCACAGCGCCACCCGTGCTGTGCGGGGCCACCTCGACCGGCGACACGAACTTCGTGGTCTCCCGGTGCAGCCGCTGCGGCGACCAGTCCGGGTGCCGTCGGCGCAGCTCGTCGCGGTAGCCGGTGAAGATGGCCAGTTGCGCCTGGTACGGCCGGTAACCCTCGACCACCAGCAACCGCAGCCCACCGGGCAGGGCACGCTGCGCGGCCAACAGTCGGTCCACGACACCGGCCCGCAACCGGGCGTACGCCCCGGCGGGGTCGGCCGCCCGGCCGTCGAGCCGCAACTCCGGCAGCTCACGCAGGTCGACGAACTCCTCGCCGTCGTCCGCGCTGGGCACCGCCGCCACCCGAGGGTCGGAGAGCAGGATCATCGGGCGCTCCCCACGGTGCCCGTGGGCCGTTCCGCGTGCCGCACCCGGGCCAGCTCGACGAGTCGGTCCACCACCTCCCGGTAGCCGACCCCGACGGCGGCCCACACCTTCGGGTACATCGAGTGCGCGGTGAAGCCGGGCATCGTGTTCAGCTCGTTGACGTACAGCTCGCCGGCCGCCTCGTCAAAGAAGAAGTCGACCCGGGCCAGACCCCAACCGCCGATCGCGGCGAACGCGCGCAGCGACAGCTCGCGGACCCGCGCGGTCACCTCGTCCGGCAGCACGGCGGGAACGATCATCGGGTCGGCGTCGCCGAAGTACTTCTGCTGGTAGTCGAACCAGCCGCCGCTGACCTGCACCTCGCCCACCGCCGACGCCTCGGGACACCAGCCACCGAGCACCGCGCACTCCAACTCCCGGCCGACGACCCCCTGCTCGACCAGGACGAGCTGGTCGTGGCGGAGCGCCTCCTCCACGGCGGCAGCCAGGTCGTCGCCCTCGTCGACGCGGGAGATGCCAATCGACGAGCCCATGCTGGCCGGCTTGACGAACAGTGGCCGGCTCAGTCCGGTCACCAACTTCTCCGGGTCGTCGACCTCCCGGTAGGTGTGCGCGTCGAACGACACGTACGGGGTGACGGGGATGCCCTCGGCGCGCAGCGCCCGCTTCATCGCCACCTTGTTCATGCCGACCGCCGAGGCGAGGATGCCGCACCCGACGTACGGCACGTTCAGTGACTCCAGCAGCCCCTGCACCACACCGTCCTCTCCGTACGGGCCGTGCAGCACCGGGAAGACCACGTCCAGCTCGGCGTGCACCGCGCCGGGGGCGTTGCCGGCGGACACCTGCACGACACCCGGACGCGGACCGGCCCGCAACTCGACGGCCGGCCCGGTGACCACCAACTGGTCGTCGATGGCCCGCTCGCCGGCCGGTCGGTCGCGCAACTCGGCCAGCAGCGCGTCGGGCATCAGCCGGAAGCCGCCGCCGCGGGTGACACCGATGGCCACCGTGCGATAGCCGCCGCCAGCGAGCGCCCGGGCCACCCCGAGCGCGGAGGCACAGGAGACCTCGTGCTCGGCCGACGGCCCACCGAACAGGATGCCGATCCGAAATGGTGCGCTCACGCCGCCACCCCTTCCTCCGCCAGGTCGGCCGATCGCGAGGCCATCAACCGGGCCACCAGCGCCGCCTCCACGTTCCCGCCGGTCAGCACCACGCCGACCGTGCGCTGCCGGTCGATCGCCGACGCGCTCCGGCCTCCGCCGGCCGGTGGAAGCCTCCGGCTTGCGCCGGCCGGTGGGAGCCGGAGGGCGCCGGCCAGGCCCGCCGCCCCGGAGGGCTCGGCGAGCACCTTGAGCTCCGTCAGGATCAGCCGGAACGCCGCCGCGATCTCGTCGTCGTCGACCCGGACGACCCCCCGCAGCGTGTCCCGCACGATGGCGAACGGCAGCTCCCCCACGCAGGACGGCCGCAGCCCGTCCGCGATGGTGGGCGTCGGCGCCACCGGCACGCGTACACCCGCCGCCAGGCTGCGGGCGAGCGAGTCGCAACCCACCGGCTCCACGCCGTACACCTCGATGCCGGAGCCGGCGGCGGCCAGGCACGCGCCGGCAACCCCGCCACCACCACCCACCGGTACGACCAGCGCGTCCAACGGCGTCCCCGCGCGCTCGGCGTCCTCGATCAGTTCCAGGCTCGCGGTGCCCTGCCCGGCGATCACGTCCGGGTGGTCGTACGCGTCGACGACGGGGTGACCGCTCTCGTCGCTGAGCCCGTTGGCCACCGCCACCCGCTCCTCGACGCTGGTGCCGGCGAACACCACCCGCGCCCCCGCCGCGCGCGCCCGGTCGACCTTCGTCGACGCGGCGTCGACCGGCAGCACCACTGTCGCCGCGAGCCCGTGCTGCCGGGCCGCCAACGCCACCGCCACCGCATGGTTGCCGGTGCTCTGCGCGATCACCCCGGTGTGGCCGGCCATCGCGAGGCGGCCGACCGCGCGCAGCGCACCCCGCATCTTGTACGAGCCGCCGTGCTGGAGGTTCTCCGCCTTGAGCAGCACCCGCGCCCCGGCAAGCTCGTCGATCACCGGGGAGCGCAGCACGGGGGTCCGGACCACGCGACGGGTCAGCCAGCGGCCGGCCTCCTCGACGTCGGCCCGGACCTGACCAACTGTGCCTGTCATCGTCTCTCCTTCTCGGGCACGCCACAGGCAGGGTCCAGCGGTACGCGGACCCCGGTGACCGTGGGTGGAAGTGTCAGTTCAAGGTGGGTAGCTGGACGTCGACCCGCAGGCCGCCGTACTCGGCGGGCCGGGCCGCGATGATGCCGTCGTGGGCCTGGGTGATCGAACGGGCGATGGCCAGGCCCAGCCCGGCCCCACCGCCCTGCGAGGTCCGGTCCCGGGCGAGTCGGCGGAACGGCTCGAACAGACCGGCGACCGCCTCGGCCGGCACGGGCTGGCCGGTGTTGACCACTGACAGCGCGGGCACGCCGCCCACCACGACGGTCAGCGAACCGCCCGGCCGGTTGTACTTGATCCCGTTCTCCACCAGGTTGGTGACCAGGCGTTCCAGCAGCACCCGCTCGCCGACGACCATCCGGGGTTCGAGATGGGTCTCCACGGTGACGCCGGCCTCCCGGGCCCGGTCCAGGTAACCCGCCAGCACCGCCTCGACGATCGCGTCCAACCGCTGCGGTATCCGCGAACGGAGACCCTGGTCGCTCTCGCTGAGCGCGAGCAGGCCCTCGATCAGTCGTTCGTTGCGCTCGTTGGTCTCCAGCAGCTGATTGGTCAGCAGCTCCAACTGCTCGCCGGTGAGCGCCCTGGCCATGCCGACCTCGATGAGCGTCCGCTGCACGGCGAGGGGTGTACGCAGCTCGTGCGAGGCGTTCGCGGCGAACCGCCGCTGCCCCTCGTACCCGGCAGAGACGCGTTCCATCATCTCGTCGATCGCCCTCGACAGCCGGGCCAACTCGTCGCCGCCCCGGGGCCGGATCCGGTGACCGAGGTTCTGCGGGCCGAGCTGCCCGATCGGCCCGGCCAGGTCAGCGACCGGACGCAGGCACCACGCCGCGGCGAACCAGAGCCCCACCAGGACAGCCAGGGTCACGAGCAGGACAGCCACCAGGGGCAGCAGGAAACCCCCCGGCCGGACCGTGCGGCACACCGCCGACATGCCCGGCACGGGCAGGTCACAGAACCGCTGCCCCCAGTTCCAGGTCACCTGCGACAGCAACTTGCCCATCGCCGGCAGCACCGGGCCGGCCAGCAGCGCCAACAGCCCCACCAGCAGCACCCGGCGTCGGGGCGTCCAGCTCACGCCGTGCCACCGATGCGGTAGCCGGCCTTCGGAACGGTGTGAATGATCGCGGGATCGCCGAGCTTCTTGCGCAGCGTCATCACGGTGACCCGTACGGCGTTGGTGAAGGGGTCGGCGAACTCGTCCCAGGCCTGCTCCAGCAACTCCTCGGCGCTGACCACCTGGCCGTCCGCGCGCAGCAGCACGTGCAGCACCGCGAACTCCTTGGGACTCAACGCGAGGGGGCGACCATCCCGGGCGGCCAGGTGCCGACCCACGTCCAAAGTCAGGCCGTCCTGAGCGAGCACCGGTGGCAGCGCCGGAGTGGACCGCCGCCCGAGGGCCTGCACCCGAGCCACCAACTCGGCGAAGGCGAACGGCTTGGTCAGATAGTCGTCCGCGCCGAGGCCGAGGCCCTCCACCCGGTCCCGGATGCCCGCCGCTGCGGTGAGCAGCAGCACCCGGGTGCCGAGATGCGAGTCGGCGATGCTGCGGCACACCTCGTCGCCGGTGTGTCCAGGCATGTCCCGGTCCAGCACCGCCACGTCGTACCGGTTCACCCCGACCCGCTCCAGCGCACCGTCACCGTCGTAGCAGACGTCCACGGCCATCGAGAGGCGGCGCAGCCCTTCGGCCACCGTGTCCGCCAACAACCGCTCGTCGTCCGCCACCAGCACCCGCACGTTTCCCGCTCCCCCAGTTCGGCTTGCCCGGCATACCGTCGCAGGCCCGGGTTAAGGGTTCTGTAAGCACCCGCCGCAGCCATCCTCCACGCGCCTGTCCAGCAGGCAAACCACCACAACCCAGCCCCCCGCCCCCTTCGTCCCCGTGTCGGGCCCCCTGAGCCCCCCGTCCCCGAAGCCCCCCGCACCCAGGCACCCAACAGTGACCCGCGCCACAAGACCCCCAACCCCAACCCCACCCGCGCCCGCCCCAGCCCGGCCCCAGCCCGGCCCGGCCCGGCCCGCCCCGGCCCGCCCCGGCCCGCCCCGGCCCGGCCCGTCGATCTTGCACTTTGTGTTGTCGAAATAGGCGTAAGGCGTTTTTTGTCGGAGCAGAAAGTGCAAGATCGGCGGGGGCGAGGGCGAGGGCGTGAGCGAGGGCGGGGGGTACGGGGCTCGGCAGGGGGGTGGTTAGGAGAGGGCGGCGCGGATTGTGGCTTTGATGTGTTCGGGGCGGCGGTAGAGGTCGCGGTCGGTGAAGTAGCGCATCCGCCAACCCGCTGCGGCCAGCCAGTTGATCCGCTCACGGTCGTGCCTGAGTCGATCGCGGTCCAGGTGCGACAGTCCGTCGTACTCGATGCCGATTCGGCGTTCGCGGTAGCCCAGATCGAGGCGGTATTGAGGGATGCCGTGGCGGTCGGTCACCCATAGTTGCGGCTCCGGCGGGGGCAGGCCTCCGTCGATCAGGATCAGTCGCAACTGACTTTCCTGCCGGCACTCCGCCCTGGCGTCTGCCAGCGGTACAAGTTGGCGGGCCTGGCGGACACCCCGCAACGCGTTGTGGGCCGCAACCTCGGCCAGCAGGTCATCCTGGGTGACCAAGCCGGATCGCAGGGCGGCGTCGAGCACTGGGAGTGCGTCGACCCGACGAGCGGCGCGCGCAAGGTCGACTGCGCAGCGCGCCGGCGGCACACAGGGCAGGCCTGCGACGAAGACCGGCCGCGCGTGCAGAACCGTCCGGTGAACAACCACCCCGGGCAGACGGGGCTTTGGCACCTCGGCGGGCAACTGGATGTGGATCAGATCGTCGCGCAGGACCCCGAAGCCGTATCGGCGGGCGGCACTCTGCCTCGCCAACATCGCTCCGTCGGGCAGCCGGAGCATAAGGGCGCGTAGTTCGTCGTCGTCGTCGCATGGCTTGTCGGCGTAGACCCCTCTGCGCACACGCAGGATCTCCTCGCGATCGAGCCGAGTCCGTATCCGTCCAACGGTGAGCTGCCGCATCAGCGCGTCCGTACGCCATAACTGAGTTGCCATGCGGGGAGGCTGACCGACCCGGGCCTCCGCCACTACCCCGCAACAACGACCTGTGGAAAACCAACCCCCCTGTGGACAACCCCCACAACCCCCCTCACCCGTGCTAGCACCACCCCCTCGCGCACCCCCTCGCTCCCGCGATCTTGCACTTCCTGTCGACGATATGCCCGATAGGAGGCATAAATGACCGCAGAAAGTGCAAGATCGCGGGAGGGAGGGGGTGGGGGTGGGGCGCGGGGGCGGGGCGGGGCGGGGTTAGTCGCAGGCTATTCCGTCGCCGTCTCGGTCCAGGTCGTAGATGTCGTCGCCGATGACCCTGATCGGCCCTCTGACGTAGGCGGGGCCGTTGCCACTGCCACCCGCGCAGTCGACGTCGCTGGCGATCGGGACGCAGCCGCTGTAGTTCGGGTCGCACTTCGACGACTGCGGCTTCTTCGTGCCGACGGCCACGACCTGAGTCACCGGCTGCTTCGTCACTGCGGATTTGACCAGCTTCTTGGCCGTCCGCACGCCGTCGGTGGTGGTCACCTCGTAGGTCATGGTCCGGACGCCGTTGACGCCCTTGGTCCGGACGACCCGCTTGCCCTCGGCCAGTGACGAGTCTTTGACGGTCCGCTCGCCGTACCGGATGGTGGCCTTCTCCGTCACGGTCGTCACCTGCACCACCGGCACGGCCGCCGCGCTGGGCGGGCTGGGCGCGACCGATGACGGGGCCGACGAGGACACCGTGGAGGGCGTGTCGGTCGGCGACTCCTCCTGGGTTGGGGCCTGCTCGGTCGGCTCGCCGGGTGCGGCCAGGATCGGCTGTTGCGGTTGCTCGGCCGCGGTGCCGGTCCTGGTCGGCTCCGGCTCGCCGGTCAACGCGCCGACGATGGCGGTTCCGGCGCAGCAGAGCAGCAGGATCGACAGCGTCACCGAGCCGAGGATCAGGCGACGCGGCTGGCGGGAGTGGCCCGGCGGAACCAGTTCGGTCGGGGCGTCTGGCCGAACGACGGCGGGTACGGCGGCCCCGGGTGCTGTGGTGGTTGCATCGTCACGGCGATGAGTGTCGTCGCAAACACAGCGTGCAATATCCCCCGTCGCGTTCGTCACCTGCGCCTTTCGCTTCGCGGGAAAGATCGGTGGGCGTGTGGGCGGGCGACGAGTCGGCAGGTGCGGCAAACCTGCGGGCTGGCGGGCAGGGCCGATCGTGCGGGTAGCAGCACCAACAAAAGCCGCAGATCCTGACGCACCGCGTCGACAGCGGTCGGAGAGCGAACGACCATGACGGAACTGTCGCGATGCCGTCACCGGGGCGGGCTCACCGCTCCTCCATCGCCCATGGTGAGCCGTAACCGTTCAGCAGGTCGAGGAAGGGCGTCGGGGGTAACGCCTCCGGTCCGAGCACCCCAACGCCGGCCCACGCGCCGCTGGCCAGCAACTCCAACGCGACGACCGGGTTGACGGCGGTCTGCCAGACCACCGCCTGGTGCCCGTACTCCCGCATCGACCACTCGTTGTCGACCACGTGGTACAGGTAGACCTCGCGGGGTTGCCCGTCCGGGCCGAGGCCGCGTACCCAGGTGCCGGCGCAGGTCTTGCCGCGCATCCGGGCGCCGAGCGTGGCCGGGTCGGGCAGGCTCGCGGCCACCACGTCGCGCGGGGAGACGTCGACGCCGCGTACCCGCACCGGGGAGACGGCGTCCAGACCGAGCTTGTGCAGCGTCTTGAGCACCTCGATGAACTCGTCGCCCAGGCCGTACTTGAAGGTGACCCGCCGGGCCTTGACCCAGCGCGGGATGAGCAGCACCTCCTCGTGCTCCACGTTGACGCACTCGACCGGCCCGATCCCCTCCGGGAAGTGGAAGACCTCCGGCTCGGAGAACGGTTCGGTGGTGAACCAGCCCCGGTCCCGTTCCCAGACGACCGGCGGATTGAGGCACTCCTCGATGGTGGTCCAGATGGAGAACGAGGGCGCGAAGTCGTACCCGTCGACGGTGAGGTTCGCCCCGTCCCGGACTCCGATCTCGTCGATCTCACTGAACAGTTCGTCGGCGGCGTAACGGGCGAAGACGTCGGAGAGGCCGGGCTCGACCCCGATGCCGCACAGCGCCAGCCGACCGGCCGCCGACCAGGTGTCGGCCACCGCGAACTGTTCGTCGCCGAGCTTCACGCCGGTTTCGACGTGCGACAGCGACATCGCCATGTCCAGGTAGTCCGCGCCGGCCGCGAACGCGCCGTCGAAGATCGGCATGACGAACCGCGGGTCGACGGCGTTCAGCACGTGTGTGATCCGGTGCTCCCGGCACAGTGCGGTGACCGCGTCGGCCGAGGCGGCGTCGACCTGGGCGGCGACGAAACGGTCGTCGTGCCCGGCGACCGCCCGTTGGGCCCGAACGGGGTCGTGGTCGGCCACCACGATGGTCTCGAAGAAGGTCCGTCGGGCGGCGATGGCTACGGCGGCGGAGCCGACGCCACCGGCGCCGACGAGGAGGACACGCATCAGGAATCAAACCCCAAACCGAAACGATCGAGAGTACGGAGCCAGAGGTCGCGCCGGCCCTCGCGCGCGTCGGCGCGGGCCAGTGACCAGCGGGTGAGATTGATGCCGACCGCGCGGACGGGTTCCGGTGGGAACGGCAGCGGCTTGCGGCGAACCAGGTCGAGCCGGGTCAGCGGGGTGTTCCCGCCGTCGAGCAGGTCGAGCAGCACCCGGGCCCCGAAGCGGGTGGCCCCGACGCCGAGGCCGGTGTAGCCGGCCGCGTACGCCAGCCGACCGTTGTAGGCGGTGCCGAAGAACGGGCAGAACCGGGTGCAGGTGTCGATGACCCCGCCCCAGCGGTGGCTGAACCGCACGTCGGCGAGCTGCGGGAACGTGGTGAAGAAGTGGCGGGCGAGGGTGGTGAAGGTGGCCTGTCGTTGTTCCAGCTCGGGCGCGACCCGGTTGCCGTAGTGGTAGACGGCGTCGTAGCCGCCGAAGAGGATCCGTCCGTCGGTGGTGATCCGGTAGTAGTGGAACTGGTTGGCGGTGTCCGCGAGCCCCTGGCGGTTGCGCCACCCGATGGCGTCGCGCTGGGCGGGGGTGAGCGGCTCGGTCATCAGCACGTGGTCGTAGACCGGCACCAGGTACGCCCGCAGCCGGCGTAGCAGCGGCGGGAAGGCGTTGGTGGCCAGCACGACCCGGCGCGCCCGGATCGAGCCGGGCAGGCCGGTGGCGATGGTGTCGGCCCGGCCACTGTCGGCCGGGTGGGCGGCGGGGCCAGCGCCCCGGGTGCCGGCGTGCAGGGCCGCGCCGTCGGCGCGCAGTCCGGTGACCCGGGTGTGCTCGTGCACGCGTACGCCGAGGTCGAGGCAGGCGCGGCGCAGCCCCCAGGCCAGCTTCGCCGGGTCCACCATGGCGACCCGGTCGGCGTCGAACATCCCACCCAGGTACGTCGGCGAGCGCACCTCGGCGCGCACCTCGTCCCGGTCGAGCAACCGCACCCGGTGGCCGTACCGGCGGGCCAGGTCCGCGTCGGCGGCCAGCCCGTCGAGTTGGTACGGCTCGACGGCGACGGCCAGCTCACCGGTGCGCTCGAAGTCGCAGTCGATGTCGAACGTCTCGACGGTGGCGGCGATGGCGTCCAGGTTGTCGCGCCCGAGGCGTTCCAACTCGCCCACCTCGTCGGGGAACCGGTCGACGCCGTTGGCGAGGCCGTGGGTCAGCGAGGCCGCGCAGAAACCGCCGTTGCGCCCGGAAGCCGCCCAACCGCAGGTCCCGGCGTCGACGAGCAGCACGTCCCGGTCCGGGTCCGCCTGTTTCGCCAACAGCGCGGCCCACAGTCCGCTGTAACCGCCGCCGATCACCAGCAGGTCGGCGGAGTGCCGACCGCTCAGCGGCGGTAGCGGGTCCGGGCGGTCCGGGCGGTCGAGCCAGTACGGCACGGGTGCCGCGTCGGCCAGAGCCCGGCCGGCATGCGCGGGCGTCATGAGGGCAGACCCCACACGCGGGGCGGGTGACCCGTAGGACGGCCTCCCCGACCGGCGCGGCGGGCTGTGGTCATGACGGCCGCCGCGCCTGCGGTGTCGACCCGACCAGCAGGTTGGCGCGGCGGGCCCGTCGACCGCGCAGCGAGCTGAGGCCCACGAGCAGCAGCGCGAGCCCGAACATCGCCGTGCCGATCACGTTGACCTGCGGTGGAATGCCACGCTGGGCAGCGCCCCAGACGTACATCGGGAAGGTGACGGTGGTGCCGGCGTTGAAGTTGGTGATGATGAAGTCGTCGAAGCTCAGCGAGAAGGCCAGCAAGGCGGCGGCCCCGATGCCGGGCAGCACCAGCGGCAGGGTGATCCGCCGGAAGGTCTGCCACTCGTTGGCGTAGAGGTCCATGGCGGCCTCCTCCAGCCGCCGGTCCATGCCGGCGAGCCGCGCCTTCACGGTGACCACCACGAACGACACGCAGAACATCACATGCGCGATCACGACGGTCCAGAAACCCTGCGGTACTCCCGCCGACACGAACAGGGCCAGCAGCGACGTGCCCATCACCAGTTCCGGGGTGGCCATCGGCAGGAAGATCAGCACGTTGATCCCGGACCGGCCGCGAAAGCGGTGCCGGACCAGCGCGAACGCCATCAGGGTGCCGAGCACCGTGGCGACCACAGTGGCGAGAAAGCCGATCTGCACGCTGCGGACCACCGCGTCGCACATGTCTGAGGTGGCGCACGGCTGCCGCCAGTTGTCCAGAGTGAACTCGTTGAAGTCGTACGACAGCCGGCTCGACGGACGGTTGAACGACAGTCCCGCCACCACCAGGATCGGCAGCGCCAGGTAACCGAGCACCAGCAACGCCACGATCATCACCCAGCGGTCCGCCAACCAGCGCGACACCCTCATAGGACCTCCTCCGTGCCGGCTCGACGGAGGTAGCCGAAGACCACCGCGAGGATCGCCGCCATCAGCAGGAACGACAGCGCGGCGCCCTGCGGGTAGTCCAGTCGGACCAGGAACGCCGAGTCGATGACGTTGCCGATCATGTATTCGTTCGGGGTGCCGAGCAGCTCCGCGTTGATGTAGTCGCCGCTGGCCGGGATGAAGAACAGCAGCGTGCCGGCGACCAGACCGGGCATGGACAGCGGCAGCGTCACCCGACGGAACGCCTGTACCGGGCTCGCGTACAGGTCGGTGGCCGCCTCCAGCAACCGGGGGTCGAGCCGCTCCAGGCTCGCGTACAGCGGCAGCACCAGAAACGGCAGGAAGTTGTACGTCAGGCCGAGCACCACAGCGAACGGGGTGGCCAGCAGCCGACCGTCCGGGGCGAGCAGGTTCACGTCGCGCAGCAGGCCGACGAGCGCGCCGTTGTCCGACAGGATCGTCTTCCAGGCCAACGTGCGGACCAGGAAGCTGGTGAACATCGGCGCGACGACGCACACCAGCAGTAGATTCTTCCAGCGGCCGGCCTTCTGCGCGATGGCGTACGCCAGCGGGTAGCCCAGCAGCAACGCCAGCACCAGGCCCAGCCCGGCGTAGCCGAACGAACGCAGGAACTGCGGCCAGTACGCCTGGAGCACGTCCGGGTAGTTGCCGACCGCCCAGGTCATCGCGTACCCGGTGGAGAGCGAGCCGCTGGGGTCGTACAGGCTGGCCGCCGCCAACTGCACGAGCGGCACACCGAAGAAGATGAGCAGCCAGGCCGCGCCCGGCAACAACAGGAGGTACGGCAGGAGTCGGCGTCGCCCCGACCGGGCTGCCGGTGGCGCGGGCGGCGGGTGCCCCGACCCGGTGGGCGCCAGCAGGGTCACGACGACGCACCCACCGGCTCGTCCAGCACCGGTGCGGTCCGGTCGGTGTCGGCGGCGGCGCGGGGCAACAGAAACGCGTGCCGTGGATCCCAGTACGCCACGGCCTCGCCGCCGACCGCCACGGTCGTCGACGTCCCGCTGTTGGCGGCGAAGACCGACACCTCGGTGCCCCAGCCGGTACGCAGCAGGTACTGCGTGCTGACTCCGACGTAGGAGGCGTCGGTGACCACCCCGGTGACGTGCTGATGCCCGGCGGGCACCTGGTCGGCGGAGCCGACCAGAATCAGCTTCTCCGGGCGTACCCCCAGGTGGACCGGACCGCTCTCGGCCCGTGCCCGGCCGACGGGCACGGAGAAGCGAGTGCCGTGTGCCGTCACCGCGACGTCGCCGCCGCTGACGCCGGTGGCCTCGCCGGCGAGCAGATTGGACTGGCCGAGGAAGTTCGCCACGAAGGCGGTGGCGGGAAACTCGTAGATGTCGGCCGGGGCACCCAACTGCTCGATCCGGCCGGCGTTCATCACCGCGACGGTGTCGGCCATGGTCATGGCCTCCTCCTGGTCGTGGGTGACGTGTACGAAGGTGATGCCGACCTCGGTCTGGATACGCTTCAGCTCGATCTGCATCTGTCGGCGCAGCTTGAGGTCGAGTGCGCCCAGCGGCTCGTCGAGCAGCAGCACCTGCGGCCGGTTGATCAGGGCGCGGGCAAGCGCGACCCGCTGCTGCTGACCCCCGGACAGCTGGGCCGGGCGGCGGTTGCCATAGCCGTCGAGCTGCACCAGCGACAGCATCCGGGCAACCTCGTCGTCGACCGAGCGGATGCCGCGTCGGCGCAGCCCGAAGGCCACGTTCTCGAAGATGCTGAGGTGCGGGAAGAGCGCGTAGCTCTGGAAGACGGTGTTCACCGGCCGCTTGTACGGCCGCAGTCGGGCGATGTCGGTGTCACCGAGCAGCACCTGGCCGCTGGTCGGCTCCTCCAGGCCGGCGATCATCCGCAACGTGGTGGTCTTGCCGCAGCCGGACGCGCCGAGCAGCGCGAAGAACGAGCCCTGCTCGACGGTCAGGCTCAGGTCGTCGACGGCGGTGAAGACGCCGAACCGTTTGGTGAGGTCGGCCAGGCGCAGGTCGCCGGCGGGTGTCTCGCGGGCCATCCTCATCACGCCCCGATGACCTGTTGGAACTTGCCCTCGTACTCCTTCTCCTGCTTCTCGTCCAGGGCCATGAACACCTTGGACTTCGACAGCAGCGCCTCGTCCGGAAAGATCAGCGGGTTGGCGGCCAGCTCGGGGTCGATCTTCTCCATCTCGGCCTGAGCGCCCTTGACCGGGCAGATGTAGTTGACGTACGCGGCGAGCTTCGCCGCGACCGCCGGCTCGTAGTAGTAGTTGATCAGCGCTTCGGCGTTGCCCTTGTGGGTGGCCTTGTTGGGGACCATCATGTTGTCGCTGTAGAGCATCACGCCCGAGTCCGGCGCGACGAACCGCACCTTCTCGTCCTCACCGGACAGTTGGATGACGTCACCGGACCAGCCGATGCACGCGGCGATGTCGCCCTTGGCCAGGTCGGGCGCGTAGTCGTTGCCGGTGAACTTGCGGATCTGCCCGGAGTCGACTGCCTTCTTGAGCTTGTTGAGGGCGTCGTCGAACTGGGCGGCGGTGAAGTTGGCCGGGTCGTGCCCGTTCGACCCGAGCAGCAGGCCCATGGTGTCGCGCATCTCGCTGAGCGCGGTCACCTTGCCCTTGAGGTCGGCGCGGGTGAGCAGTTCGTCGACGGTCCGCAGTTCCTTCGTGACGTTGCCGTTGTACGCCAGGCCCGCGAGGCCGGACTGCCACGGGATGGAGATCCGGTTCTCGGTGTCGAAGGGGCGGTTGAGCAGCGACGGAAGCAGGTTGGCCTGCACGTTCGGGATCTTCGCCGGGTCGAGCTTCTGGATCCAGCCGAGCCGGATCATCCGGGCCGCCATCCAGTCGGTCAGCACGATGATGTCGCGGTCGGTGCTCTGACAGGCGGCAAGCTGGTTCTGTACCTTGCCGAAGAACTCGTTGTTGTCGTTGATGTCCTCGGTGTAGGTCACCTGGATGCCGGTCTTCGTGATGAACTCGTCGAGGCTCGGCCGCTTGGACTCGTCAGCGTCGTCAACGTCCATGTACTGCGGCCAGTTGGCGAAGGCGAGTTTCTTCTCGGTGCCGGAGAGGTCCTCGCTGACGCAACCAGCCTCGGTCTGCTGTGCGCCCTTGGTGCCGCAGCCCGCGAGGCTGCCGCCCATGGTGAGCAGGGCGGCCGAACCGAGAGTGCCGGTGAGCAGTCCACGCCGGGAGAGGGGCCGGAGGGGAGTACGCATGACGACTCCTAGGGGTCATCGTCGGCGGGCGGGACGGGGGAGGCACGCCGGCGGGAATGTCGGGAGGGTCAAGTGCCACGGACGACTGATCCTGACATGAGGTGACCTCCCTTACAAGGGATTCCGTTGCGGGAATAGCGATGTACGACGAAATACGCCAGACTACGCGGGGATACACGCGCGACATCACGATTCGGGACATGGGGAGCGGTCAATGACAAACCGGCAGCACGAGAACAGCAACGGCGGTCGACGCGTCGCTGTCCGTGAAGGCGCCAATCACGCTCTGCTGGATGACGTGGCCAAGCAGATCATCGAGCAGCTCCAGGAGGACGGCCGCCGCCCGTACGCGACGATCGGCAAGGCGGTGGGGCTGTCCGAGGCGGCGGTCCGCCAGCGGGTGCAGCGACTGCTCGACTCCGGCGTGATGCAGATCGTGGCGGTGACCGATCCGCTCCAGCTCGGCTTCAACCGGCAGGCGATGGTCGGCCTACGCACCGACGGCGACCTGGAGGCGGTCGCGGACCGGCTGGCCGAACTGGACGAGGTCGACTACGTGGTGATCACCGCCGGGTCGTTCGACCTGCTCACCGAGGTGGTCTGCCGCAACGACGACCACCTGCTGGAGATCCTGCAGAGGCTGCGCGCGGTGCCCGGGGTGCTCTCCACCGAGGCGTTCGTCTACCTCAAGCTGCGCAAGCAGACCTACACCTGGGGTACGGCCTGACGCCCCGGTTTCACCGCGCCGACGAACGACGCCCAGGCGCTCGGGGCGAAGACCAGGGTGCCGCCGTCGCGGTCCTTGCTGTCGCGCACCAACACCCGACCGGGCAGGTTGTCGGCCACCTCGACGCAGTCACCGCCGTTGTTGCTGCTCCGGGTCGCGGTGCGCCACCGGGCGTCGCTCATGTCCATGTCGTGGCCACTTCCCTGATCAGCTCGATCGACCGTCGTCGGGGGAGCGCCTCGCCGGTGACGCCCTCCCACCTGCGTCCCAGGCTAGCGACGTCCAGGGGGTCGGTCACGACCTGACCGCGGAGCTGATTGTCGAGATCCCCGCCTCAGACCCACCCCTCCCGACCTCCAGCCCGCACGTTCCCCGACCCAAGATCCACCCCTCCCGACCTCCAGCCCGCGCCTCCCCGGCCCCGCGAGGCCCCCTCCTCCGCGGTTGATCCACTCGACTTCACCGATATCGCGGCGTCCACCACGTCCGGACACCGCGTTTTCAGCGAACCGGTGTGGATCGAGCCGGCGGCCGAGGGAGGCACAACCACCGGGCGGGCCCTTTGGAGCTGATGTCGCAAACGATTCGGCGACGGGCAGGGCAAACCCTGAAGGACAGGGACACCGAACCAAGGCCCACCCCGACGGGCGGCCGTGACGTCGCAAGCGATTCAGCTCCAAAGGCCGCCAGCAGCACACGTTCAACTCCCGCCGCCCGGTGATCACCCGGACGGGCAGCAGTACGGATTCCGTTGCCGCTGTGACGTCGTCACGCTGAATCCGTCGCCAACTGACCGTGGTACCGCCGATAACACTTGCCCTAGAGGTATCGACTGTGCGATAACCGTTGGCAGAGCGGCCGGCCTCACCCCTTTGACCGGCCCGACGACCGATGGGGCTGACATGGCCAACGCCACCGACCACCTCTGGATGCACTTCACCCGGATGGCGAGCTACTCCGCCGGCGAGGTGCCGACCATCGTGCGCGGCGAGGGAGCGTACGTCTGGGATGCGCAGGGTCGCCGCTACCTGGACGGGCTCGCCGGGCTCTTCGTGGTCAACGCCGGCCACGGCCGCACCGAGCTGGCCGAGGCCGCCGCCAAGCAGGCCGGCGAGCTGGCCTACTTCCCGCTCTGGTCGTACGCGCACCCGAAGGCCGTCGAGCTGGCCGAGCGGATCGCCGCGCTCACCCCCGGCGACCTCAACCGGATCTTCTTCACGACCGGCGGCTCCGAGGCCGTCGAGGCGGCGTGGAAGTTGGCCCGCGCCTACTTCAAGCGCACCGGGAAGCCCAACAAGTACAAGGTGATCAGCCGCTACATCGCCTATCACGGCACCTCGATGGGCGCCCTGTCGATCACCGGCCTGCCCGGCATCAAGAGCGACTTCGAGCCACTGGTGCCGGGTGCGATCAAGGTGCCGAACACGAACTTCTACCGGGCCCCGGAGCACGGCGACGACGCCGAGGCGTTCGGTCGCTGGGCCGCCGACGAGATCGGGCGGGCCATCGAGCGGGAAGGCCCGGACACCGTCGCCGCGGTCTTCCTGGAGCCGGTGCAGAACTCCGGCGGGTGCTTCCCACCACCGCCCGGTTACTTCGAACGGGTACGGGAGCTCTGCGACGCGTACGACGTGCTGCTCGTCTCGGACGAGGTGATCTGCTCGTGGGGGCGGTTGGGTGAATACTTCGGCGCGGTGCGCTACGGCTACCAGCCGGACGTCATCACCACCGCCAAGGGCATCACCTCCGGCTACGCCCCGCTGGGCGCGATGATCGCCAGCGACCGGCTGATGGAACCGTTCCTCACCGAGACTGGCATGTTCGCCCACGGGGTTACCTTCGGTGGGCACCCGGTCTCCTGCGCGGTGGCGCTGGCCAACCTGGAGGTGTTCGCCCGCGAGGACCTGGTCGGGCACGTACGCGCCAACGAGGACGCCTTCCGCGCCACCCTGGAAAAGCTGCACGACCTGCCGATCGTCGGCGACGTCCGCGGTGACGGCTACTTCTACGGCATCGAACTGGTCAAGGACAAGACCACCCGGGAGACCTTCACCGAGGCCGAGTCGGAGCGCCTGCTGCGCGGCTTTCTCTCCACCGCCCTGTTCCAGGCGGGCCTCTACTGCCGGGCCGACGACCGGGGCGACCCCGTCATCCAGTTGGCCCCACCCCTGATCGCGGAGCAGCAGCACTTCGACGAGATCGAGCAGACCCTCCGCGCAGTCCTGACCCAAGCCTGGACCAAGCTCTAACCCCACCCACCCCCACGCCCACCCCACCCCCCCCCACCCCCGCCCCGCCCCCGCCCCGTTGATCATGAAGTTATTGCCACGACACGCCGAGGGGCGGGGCAATAACTTCATGATCAACGGCGGAAGGAAGGCGCGGCCGGCCCGGCCGGGCCGGAAGGGGGCGCGGCGGGTTGGTGGGCGCGGGGTTTTAGTGGTTGGGGGGGATTACCCGGAGGTGGCCTCGGCGGCCGGTCTGGTGGGGGTTCTCGGGACGGCTCTGGTCCGGCTCCGGGGGGCGGGGGGCCGGGCGGGCGGCTTCGCGGACCGCTTCGGCCAGCGCGACCAGGTCGTCCGTTGTGGGCGGCGGCGGTTCGAACTCGCCCTCGTGCCGGACGACGTCCCAGCCGCGCGGCGCGGTCAGGCTGCGGGCGTGCGGCTCGCACAGGTCGTACGTGTGCGGCTCGGCGAACGCCGCCAGCGGCCCCACCACCGCTGTCGACTCGTTGTAGACATAGGTCAATGTGGCGACCGCTTGCCGGGGGCAGCCGTTACGGGAGCAGCGCCGTGGTGACCTCACGTGCGGCAGGGTATCTCCATTACCGGGTCCGGCGCATCGCTTCGCGTTGCGACACGCCCGTCATGGTGATCACAGTCGAACGTTCTGGGCGCGCCGCGCCACGGGAGCGGCGCTGCCGCTGGCCAGCCCGGCACGGGCGCTACCCTTTGCCTCATGACGAGCCCGGAACACCGCCGCCCCGCCGCTGGTCGGCGTGGGCATCGTGACCGGCACGGGCGCGGCCTGCGCGGGCGGCTGGTTCCGGCCACCGTGCCGCTGGCGCGGACCAAGGCCGAGGTCTTCGACGACCTGGTCCTGGACACCGTCGAGACGCTGGAGCGTCGGTTCGCCAAGGAGTTGGCCGGGGTCGAGTTCGCTGTCGAGGACGTCCCGCCGGACTTGAACGTCTACGACTCGGACGTGCTGGAGGACGGCGAGGTCCCGTTGGCCCGGCTGCTGCCCGGGCGCCCAGGCCGGCAGGAGGTGCCGCCGCGGATCGTGCTGTACCGGCGGCCCCTGGAGTTCCGGGCGATGGACCGTGAGGACCTCGCCGATCTCGTCCATGACGTGATCATCGAACAGGTGGCGAACCTTCTCGGGGTCGACCCGGACGAACTCGCCTGAGCCGAGCCCGACGGCCGACCGCGCGGGAAGCGGACGGTCGGGCGGCCCCCGCCGCCCCGACCTCAGGTCGCCCCCCGGCAGCCCCGTCCCGGCCCGCACACCCGCCGAGGCAGCCCTCGCCTCGACCCTCGAATAACGTCGGCCCGTCGAGCCACGCGCAGGCAGGCCCCGCGCACCGCTCAGGCGGCCCGCCGCTTCAACTTGCGCCGCTCCCGCTCGGAGAGCCCACCCCAGATGCCAAACCGCTCGTCGTGACCCAGTGCGTATTCGAGGCACTCGGTCTTGACCTCGCAACGCGAGCAGATCCGCTTCGCCTCGCGGGTCGAGCCGCCCTTCTCGGGAAAGAACGCCTCGGGGTCGGTCTGCGAGCACAATGCCCGCTCCTGCCACTCCGGCGCGTTTCCGAGCAGGTCGGCCACCTCAAGCTGGCCGTCCATCAAATGCCTCCTTGTCGCGCACCGGCGTCATCGCCGCTGCAACCCCCCACGCGAAAGGCGTGCTTGTCCGTCCCGTCCCGTTTTGTTGCGTTCCGCGCGAACAACCCCATTCAAATTACACGCGTGTAATGCGTGCGCCGTCAAGCCAAACTTGATAATGGAGTCGCCCTCCCGACACCCCCGGTCGGCCACTCGGGCCGTCCAGCCTCGCAACCTGCCCTATCGATTCAGACCCCGGCCGAGTAACGCCCTCTCCGGCGAGTTGCCCGACTTTTCTGCCGTGGCGCTTCTCCGACGAGTCCATGACCGGCCGGCACCAAAGATCGTCACCCCTAAGCTGATCTTGGGTGGGAGACAGGTTAACGCGGTGCGGCGCAGACCGCCCGTCCAGCCTTGGACAGCACTCGCGCCCCGTCCACAATGTGGACGGGGCGCGGTGGTGAAACAGGTGCGTCGAGGTCAGCCGGCGACCCCAAAACCGCTGCTCGGCCAGACAAACTCGGCCACCGCTCCACCATGGACGGTGACCGTGCCGGCAGACGTGTGATCATCCCACCAGACGGTATAGATCCCGCTCGGCAGATCGGGATAGACCGCGCTGTGGAACGAGCCGTCGCGGACCAGGCGCTCACGCACCGCCGAGTGGACCCGCCGGTCGTCGTCGCGGCTGATCTCGATCTCCCGGCCGTGCAGGTCCCGACCCGTGTAGACGATCAGGGCACCGGTGTCGCCGCCCAGATCGAGGACGACGGTCCCCGTCTCCGTCGGCCCGTACGCGTGCTCGTGCATCCGCGCTCCCCGCCCCGTTCAGGACGCCGCCGACGGGTTGTTGAACCCGTCGTACGGCGTACCCAGGTAGGGGAAGTTTCCGAGGAACGGCGCGGTCACGTCGGCGGCGCTCAACCCCGGAGTGACCGCGGCGGCGGCCGCGTCCGGTCGGAACGTCTTGTCCACCAACGGGACGGTGACCCCGGCGATGGCCCGCAGGGCGATGCTGACCACGTCGTCGCCGACCCGCCGCCCGTTCGGGAACCCGGCCAGGTCGCCGCCGAGCACCCCGAACCGGTCCGGGCGCCTGGTCGGCGGGATCGCGGTGTTCAGTCGCAGCATGTCGGCCTGCACGTCACCCGTGGTGTTGGTGAAGCCGTCGATCAGCCCGGCCGGCACGCCGGTGAGCAGGATCGCCACCAGGTCGGCCCGCGCCTTCTTCGTCTTGTTGAGCTTGTCCAGGTTGGGAAAGACGTCCGGGTAGAGCGCCGGCAGCAACGCGGCCAGCTCGGGCTGCTCGACGAACGGGGCGAACCGCTTGTCCTCCGACGGCGGCAGCGAGTTCCACAGGTCCTTCTTGGACATCGGCACGACGACCTCGTTGAACAGTGGATTGCCCAACCGCGAGACCTGGGTGAACGGGCCGGTGCTGGTGTCCGCCGCGCCCCGGTCGCCGAGCACCCGCACCTGCCGGCGCGACGCCGACGTCCACACCCCGATCACCGATGCCCGATCGCCGGCACCGTAGCGGCTGGCGCGCCGACGAACCCGCTCCATCGGCACCTGCACGGCGATGCTGTGCACGTTCATCCGGTCGGTGGCGTTGACCGGCTCCCCCTCGGCCTTGAAGATCTTCTTCCCCGCGACGTGCAGTTGCTGGAACGGCCGCAGCGTGCCCAGGTCGAAGATCGCCCCGAGGTCGACGAAGAACCCGTCCGCGCGCTGCCCGGCGAACACCCGTTCCCCGGTGGAGAGCGAGTAGGTGGCCTGCCGCACCAGGTCGGCGTACTTCGGAGTGGACAGCGGGCCGACGTTGCACGGCGGGCACTGCAGCTTGTGCGCCAGCCGGTGCTCGCGACCGTCGGCCACCCGGGTCAGGCTGTAGAACTGCCGCCGGTTCCAGTTTCTGCTGTCCAGCGAGTCGATCGGACCGGTGTTGTAGAGAAAACTGTTCGGGTTGGTGATCTCGGTGGTGAATTCGAACCGGTAGGTGACATCCGGACGACCGTCACCGTCGTTGTCGATATGGATCTCGTAGCGCACGTCGTCGCCGAACTCGAAGAAGTTCGGACCCCCGGAGGGGAGCTGCAACGGCACGTAGTTGGCGATCAACGTGACCGTGTCGCGTTTGTCGGGGCTGACGAACGCGTACAGGTCGGAGCTGTCGGCGACCGGATCCTTGGCTATCTCCGGGGCCTCGCGGTGGGAAGACATGACGGACCAACCTCACTGGGCGGGGACAGGATTGGCGGGGCGGAAGGTGGGTCAGCGCCGGGCGGCGCGCCGCAGCCGGTCCGCCAGGCCGCGGTCGCGTACCTCGATGCGCCTCTCACCGACGAAGACGTCCATCGTCCCGGAGTCGGCGTCACGCAGGTGCACGACGATCGGCTCGTCGGCGCGTCCGGCCGCGCCGGGGGCGTTCTGCGCGGCCGACAGGCCCGGCACGGTGAGCGCGGCGGCGCCGAGGGTGGCGCTGGCCGCGGCGGTCAACGTCTGCCGGCGGGTCAGTCGCGGCCACTGCCGCTTCCGCTGATCACTGGTCATGGGCAACCTTTCCGGCGGTGGCGCGAACGCGCCCGCGGAGACGGACGGGCCGGTGCCGTCTCGCGACGCCGCCGGGCCCCTGAGGGGACACCGGCGGCGGTCCTCGCCGCGACCGCCGCCGGCATCGCGTGGTACGGCCGGTGGCGGGGAAAGGTTCGACGTCAGGGCCGGGCGTGACCGTACGCAGTCGACCGCTTGCGCGCCGGACGGCCGGCGGCCTTCGCGATGGCCCGCAACTGCTCCTCGGTACGCGCCGAACCGTTGTCGGAGCCGGCCATCCGGGAGATGGTCTCCTCCATCAGCGTGCCGCCCAGGTCGTTGCAGCCACCCTGGAGCATCGCCACGGTGCCCTCGTCGCCGAGCTTCACCCAGGAGCACTGGATGTTGTCGATCCGGCCGTGCAGCAGCAGCCGGGACATCGCGTGCACCGCCCGGTTCTCCCGCCACGTCGGCCCCGGGCGGGCGATACCCGCCAGATAGATCGGAGCATTCGTGTGCACGAAGGGCAGCGCCACGAACTCGGTGAACCCGCCGGTGCGGTCCTGCACCCCGGCCAGCACCCGGAAGTGCGCCAGCCACTGCCCGGGGTGGTCGACGTGGCCGTACATCATCGTGGAGCTGGACCGGATGCCCAGCTCGTGGGCGGTGCTGACCACCTCGACCCAGGCGGCGGCCGGGAGTTTGCCCTTGGTCAGCACCCAGCGCACGTCGTCGTCGAGGATCTCCGCGGCGGTGCCCGGAATGGTGTCCAGCCCGGCCTCGCGCAGCTGGAGCAGCCACTCACGGATCGGCACCCCGGCCTTCGCGGCGGCGGTGACGATCTCCATGGGCGAGAACGCGTGCACGTGCATCTCGGGCACCCGGGCCTTGATCGCGCGCACGATGTCGGCGTACCCGGTGACCGGCATCTTCGGATCGATGCCGCCCTGGAGGCACACCTCGCTGGCCCCGGCGGCCCACGCCTGCTCCGCCCGGTCGGCGACCTGCTCGACGGAGAGCCGGTACGCGTCGGCGTCCCGCTCACGCTGCGCGAACGCACAGAAGCGGCAGCCCACGTAGCAGACATTGCTGAAGTTGATGTTGCGGTTGACCACGTAGGTGACGTCGTCGCCGACCGCCGCCCGGCGCACGTCGTCGGCGAGGCGGCACAACGCGTCGAGCGCCGGCCCGTCCGCGCCGAACAGCGCGAGCGCGGCATCGGTGTGCGCGGGGTCGAGCAGCGCCGCCGGGTCGTCGGCGGCGAGCCGCAACCCGGCCGCCAGGTCACGGTCCGCGCCGACCCCGGCCGGCACCGGGGGTACGCCCGCCCGGCGGGCGGTCGCCTCCGGGGTGACCTTGCCAGCGACCTCCGACCAGTCGCCGTAGACGCTGTCGAAGTCGCCACGCCGGTCGTCGGTACGGCCGGTGGTGTCGATGGTGGCGTGCAGGTCGACCCGCCCGCCGAACACCTCCTCCGGCTCCTGCCACGGTCGCCCCTGCGGCGTCGCCGACTCGACCGCCATGCCCGTCGACGGATCGGCCAGGGCGCCGACGTGCGGCAGCAGCCGGGGATCGAGCCACGGGTCACCCGCGCGCACGTACTCCGGGTAGATCGTCAACCGCTCCCGCAGCGTGAACCCGGCCAACTCGGTGTGCCGGGCCAACTCGTCGATCTGCGGCCAGGGGCGCTCAGGGTTGACGTGGTCGGGGGTGAGCGGGGAGACGCCACCCCAGTCGTCGATGCCGGCGCGCAGCAGCAGGTCGTACTCGCCGGCGATGAGGTTCGGCGGAGCCTGGATCCGGGCCTTCGGGCCGAGCAGCAGCCGGGCCACCGCCACTGTGGCGGCCAGATCGTGCAGCTCCGCGTCCGGCATGCCGCGCATCGCCGTGTCCGGCTTCGCGCGGAAGTTCTGCACGATCACCTCCTGGAGGTGGCCGTACTCCCGGTGCGCGCGGCGGATCGCGAAGAGCGCGTCCACCCGCTCCGCCGGGGTCTCCCCGATGCCGATCAGGATGCCCGTGGTGAACGGCACCCCGACCCGGCCCGCGTCCTCAAGCACCCGCAACCGGACCGCCGGCTCCTTGTCCGGTGAGCCGAAGTGCGGGCCCCCCGGCTCGGACCACAACCGCGTCGCGGTCGTCTCCAACATCATGCCCATGCTCGGCGCGACCGGCTTGAGCCGTTGCAACTCCGACCAGGACAGCACCCCGGGGTTGAGGTGCGGCAGCAGCCCGGTCTCCTCCAACACCGCCACCGCACACGCCCGCAGGTAGTCGAGGGTCGAGTCGTAACCGCGTTCGTCCAGCCAGGTCCGCGCCGCCGGCCAACGCTCCTCCGGCCGGTCACCCAGGGTGAACAGCGCCTCCTTGCACCCCTGCGCGGCACCGGCCCGGGCGATCGCCAGGACCTCGTCACGGTCCAGGAACGGCGCCGGCAACCGGTGCGGCACCGTCGCGAACGTGCAGTAGTGGCACCGGTCCCGGCAGAGCCGCGTCAGCGGAATGAAAACCTTCTTGGAGTACGTGACCACACCCGGCCGCCCGGCGTCGCGCAGTCCGGCGTCGCGGACTCCCCCGGCGAGCCGCAGCAACTCGTCCAGCGCGTCGCCACGAGCGGACAGCAGCGCGGTCGCCTCGTCGGCATCCAGCGCCCGCCCGTTCGCGGCCCGGCCCAGGGCCCGCCGCACGCTCGCATCGCTCGGGCCGGAGTGGGTGCGATCAACCATCCACTCACCCTATGCGCAGCCCGACGCCACCCCACCAGTCCCCACCGAGCCCCGCGCCGCACCGTGCTCCGTGCGCCAACCCCGCTCCGGGCGCACGCGCCCCGCATCGCCCCGTGGATCAAGGAGTTGTGGTGGGTGACAAAGTGTCTCGTAAAGCGCGGATCCGGCACCACAACTCCATGATCGACGGAGTTGTGGTGCCGGAGGTTCGCGATCTTGCGGTTTGTGTCCCGACTTTCGGGACATCTCGCTTGTTTCGACTACCGAAAGTGCAAGATCGGCGCGGACTTCGGGTCAGCGAGGCTGGTCGGGGTGGTCGTTGGGCTTGATGTGTTGGGTGCGGTCGTTGTTGGGGTCGGTGGGGTTCGAGATGACCTCGGTGGGGTCGGCGGACTGGCGCGGGATCGCCTGAGTGGGGTCGGCCGACGGCGGCTGCCCGAACGGCGGCGCGGCCGGGGACGGCGGCGCGGACTGGGGGGCCGGGTTCGCCTGAGGCGCGGACTGCGGCGCCTGGAACGGCGGGGCGGACTGCGGGTGCGGCGGCGCGGACTGCGGGTACTGCGGGGACGGCGGCGCGGACTGCGGGTACTGCGGGGACGGCGGCGCGGACTGCGGGTACTGCGGGGACGGCGGCGCGGACTGCGGGTACTGCGGGGACGGCGGCGCGGACTGCGGGTACGGCGGGGCCGACTGCGGGGCCTGGAACGGCGGCGACTGCTGGCCGTACTGGCCGGCCTGCGGGTAGCCACCCGGCTGACCGGCCTGCGGGTAGCCGCCGGGCTGGCCGGGAGCGGGCCACCCACCCTGCGGCTGGCCGCCGGGCTGACCCGGGGCCGGCCAACCGCCCGGCTGCTGCGGCCAGCCCGGCTGGGGCTGCCCGTAGACGCCCGGTTGCGGCTTGGCTCGCGGCACGTAGTAGTGGGCACGCCAGATGGTGTAGACGACCCAGGCGGCGACCGCGAAGATCACCATCCAGGCGAACCGGGTGAGCACACCGAGCAGCGCGTCGAACACCTCGGCCTCGGCCAGCCGACCCACCGTCCAGATCAGCATGGTCAGCGTGCCGAACAGTGCGCTGACCGCGTACTCGACGAGAGCCGCCTGCGTGATCAGCTTGGCCTTCGGCAGCACCGGCGAGATGTGCGTGGCCAGCAGCACCGCCAGCAGCGGGAGGCCCACCGCCTCCACCCCGACGAACGCGTAGAAGGCGCTACCCGCGCGGTCGGTGAAGGAGCCGTAGTCGTTCGGGGCGATCAGCCGGAGCAGGCCCACGAAGAGGAACACGGCGTTGGCGCCGAGCAGCGCGAGCGCGGCGAGCTCCCGTAGTGGCTTGGTCAGCTGGCGGGCCTGCGTCGCGTCGGCGGACGCGGGCTCGGCGGGGCTGGTCACGAGCTCCCCCTCGGGGCATCAACGGACAGGTGACCGTGAGCCTAGTCTCCCGGGCCACCTACCGATCGGAGGCGTCACGTGCGCGAGGATGGTCGACATGCGCATCGTGGTTCTGGCCGGCGGCATCGGCGGCGCCCGGTTCCTGCTCGGCGTCCGGGCGTACGCCCGTGACGTCGGCGCGGAGGTGACCGCCGTTGTCAACGTCGGCGACGACCTGTGGTTACACGGGCTGAAGATCTGCCCCGACCTGGACAGCGTCATGTACACCCTCGGCGGGGGCGCCGACCCGGAACGGGGTTGGGGTCGGGTCGGCGAGAGCTGGACGGTCAAACAGGAGTTGGCCGCGTACGGGGCGGAGCCGACCTGGTTCGGCCTCGGCGACAAGGACATCGCCACCCACCTGGTCCGCAGCACCATGCTCAACGGCGGTTACCCGTTGAGCGCGGTCACCGAGGCGCTGGCCAGCCGCTGGGAGCCGGGCGTACGTCTGTTGCCGGCGACGGACGACCGCCTGGAGACCCACGCCGTGGTCCAGGACGACGAGGGTCAGCGGGCGATCCACTTTCAGGAGTGGTGGGTGCGGTACCGGGCCGACATCCTCACGCACCGTTTCGTGTTCGTGGGCGCGGAGACGGCGAAGCCGGCACCGGGGGTGCTGGACGCGATCGCCTCGGCCGACCTGGTGCTGATCGCGCCGAGCAACCCGGTGGTGAGCGTCGCGCCGGTGCTGGCCGTACCGGGGCTGCGTGCCGCGGTGGCGGACGGCCCGGCGCCGGTGGTGGGTGTCTCCCCGATCATCGGTGGCGCGCCGGTGCGGGGGATGGCCGACCGGTGCCTGGCCGTGCTGGGTGCGGAGTGCAGCGCGGCGGGGGTGGGTCGGCTCTACGGCGGCCGGGCGAGCGGCGGTCTGCTCGACGGTTGGTTGGTGGCCGAGGAGGACGCGGGGACTGTGGTGCCCGAGGTGACGGTCCGCGCGGTGCCGCTGCGGATGACCGACGAGGCGGCGACGGCGGCCATGGTCCGCGCCGCGGTGGAGTTGACGTGAGGCTGGAGATTCTGCCGGTGCTCGGCATCGGCCACGTGACCGAGGGTGACGATCTGGCCGCGATGATCGCGACTGCCGCGCCGTGGCTGCGCAACGGTGACGTGCTGGTGGTGACCAGCAAGATCGTTTCCAAGGCGGAGGGGCGGCTCGTCGACGTGCCGGCGGACGGCCCGGAGCGGCTGGCCGCCCGGGACGAGGTCCTGGCCGGTGAGACCGCCCGGGTGGTGGCCAGTCGGGGGGCGACCCGGATCGTGCAGACCCACCACGGCTTCGTCATGGCCTCGGCCGGGATCGACGCGTCGAACGTGGACAAGACCCAACTGGTGCTGCTGCCGGTCGACCCGGACGCCTCGGCGCGGGCTCTTCGGGACGCGCTTCTGGAGCGCTACGACCTGGACCTCGCCGTGATCATCAGCGACACGATGGGCCGGCCCTGGCGCAACGGGCTCACCGACGTGGCGCTCGGGGTGGCCGGGATGCCGGCCATCCGGGACCACCGGGGCGAGGTCGACCCGTACGGCAACGAGTTGCAGTTGACCCAGATGGCCGTGGTGGACGAGCTGGCGGGTGCCGGCGAGCTGATCAAGGGCAAGTGCGATCAGGTTCCCGTCGCTGTGGTGCGGGGCTATCTGCCGGCCAGCGACCCGGACGACGCCGGTGGCGCACGGGCGCTGATCCGTGACGCGGCGCAGGACCTGTTCTCGCTCGGTACCGCCGAGGCCCGCGCCGCCGGGCTCGCCGACGCCGCCACCCTGACCGACGGTCCGGGCCCGACACCGGCGGACCTGACCGCGGTGCGACGGGCGATCGACGCGGTCGCCGAGGTGGTCGCCCCCGGCACGGTCTTCACACTGGTCGACGAGGCCGAGGTACGCGCCGGTCTGGTCGCCGAGATGCCCGGCTGGCCGGACGGTGCGGACCTGCTGCTCGGCTCGGCACCGACGCCCGTCGAGCCGATCGGTCTGGTTCGTTTCGGCGCCGATCTGCACCGGCTGCGCGTCGCCCTGGCCGCCCAGGGCGTCGGGTCGACGCTGTTGCCGCCACCGCCCGGCAGCCCGGCGAGCGCAGCGCTCGCCCTCTAGAGCTGGCCGGGTCACGCGTCCAGCATGGCCCGGCCCAGCGGGGTCAACGTGTGCAGCACGCTGTTGCGTTCACGGTGGCTGACCAGCAGGCCAGCGTTGCGCAGGACCGTGGCGTGCTGGCTCGCCGCCGCCGGTGAGATGTTGAGCTGGCGGGCGACCTCCCCGGTGGTGCAGCCCTCGTCGCTGGCCTGCAACACCGCCGCCCTGGTGCGACCCAGCAGCGCGGCGAGTGATTCGCGGGCGGCGTCGGACGCGGCGTCGTTGTCGGCGGAGACCAGCGCGCCCAGCCGGTCCACCGGATAGACCAGCACCGGCGGCAGCGCCGGGTCGAGCAGCGCGACCGGGGTGGCAGCGCAGAAGAACGACGGCACCAACAGCAGCCCACGGCCGTCCAGGTGCAGCTCCCTGGTGTGCGGGTAGCCGCGTACCTCCAGCACACCGCCCTCCCAGCGCATCGCCGGGCGGAGACTGGCGAGCAGGCCCTCGACGCCGCCGTCGAGCAGCGCCCGCGCCCGCCGCGTACGGTCCGCCGCGACCGCGGCCTGGATCCGGCTCCAGTACGGGCTGATCGCCAGCGACCGGTACTGCTCCATCGACTCGGCGAGGTGGTGCAGCGCCGACAGCTCACCGCGGGCGAGCGCGGCCGCGGAGGAGGGCAGCTGATTCTCGGCGGCCAGCACGCTCAGGTCCCGGTGCAGCAGCTCGGCGGGGGTGCGGCGGAGCGCGTCCAGCCCGGCCTCGAAGCCCTCGACACTGGCGTACGGGGTGAGGAAGTCGGGGAAGTAGCCACGCGGCGGGTTCAACGCGAAGAGCAGGCGGAGCTGCTCGGAGGCGGAGTCCTGACGCAGATCCCGGGCCACGCTGCGTCGCCAGTTGGCGGTCAGCGGATCGCGGGTGCGGCCGCGCAACACGTGCAGGCTGAGGACCAGCTCCCAGACCGGGTCCGCCGCCGGCGCCACCCGGGTCCGGAGGATGTCCTCCCCAGAAAAGTGGATCTTCAGCATGGAGCGCTCCTGTGTCGCCGACAGGGGGATGCCGGATGACCGTTCGACTCTACCTGGCCGGCAGTAATCTCCATCTTTAAGCCTGGACTGAAAAACCTCGACGCCTCCTGGGCCGGTTGGGCATGCTTCCCATGCCCGCACACGGCGCCGCGCGTCCTTGACGCCCGTGCTGCCGGGGGCACCGGGACCGGGGAGGCCCCGGTGATCGGACGGCACCACGAGGGTCTGCGGCCCTTGCTCCGCAGAGGTGCCGTCCGGTCATCCCGCCCCCGCGCCGGCTCAACCGACCCGGAGCGCGACCGGCCACCACGAATTCGACGAGTCGCAGGGTCACCGAGCCGCCCTACGGAGCACACGCTCGTACAGTGGCGGGGTGCCCGACACCGTGATCACCGGCCCGACCGCCCAGCCGACCGACCCCGAGACTTACCAGGCGCTGCACGCCGACGCCACCGCGTTGCTGGAGGGCTGGCAGTCCACCAGCCCGGACGCGGCCAGCGCGCGGGACCGGGCCCTGGCGTTGCTCGCCGCCGGTCCGGTCGCGATGAGCCGGCAGCACCGCCCGGGGCACGTCACCGCCAGCGCTCTGGTGCTGGACGCCACCGGCTCCCGGGTGCTGCTCTGCCTGCACGGCAAGTTCGGGCGGTGGGTGCAGCTCGGCGGGCACTGCGAGCCGACCGACCAGACCCTGGTCGGCGCGGCGCTCCGGGAGGCCACCGAGGAGTCCGGGATCACCGGCCTGCGCATCGACCCGGTGCCGATCGACGTGGACGTGCACCAGGTGCAGTGTCAAGGCGGCTCGGCGCACTACGACGTCCGGTTCGCGGTGATCGCCCCGCCGTCGGCCGTGGAGCAGGTCAGCGACGAGGCCGAGGAGCTGGGCTGGTTCCCACCGGACCAACTGCCCGAGCCGCTGGCCGGCGGGACCGCGCAACTGGTCGCACCGGCCCTCGCCGCCCTCAGACGTAGCCCTCTTCGCCTCGCCCCTTGAGCTCGTCGACAAGGCCCTTGACGTCCTGCGCCCGGTCGCGCGGGCAGACCAGCACCGCGTCCGGGGTGTCCACCACGATCAGGTCGCGCAGACCGAGCACCGCCACCAACCGACCCGACTGCGGGACGACCACGAGGTTGCTGCTGTCCCGCAGCAGCACGCCCGGCTTGGCCTCCGAGCCGAGCACCACGTTGCCCGCGTCGTCGGCCGACAGCACGTCGCCGAGGGTGTGGAAGTCACCGACGTCGTTCCAACCGAAGTCGCCCGGCACCGTCGCGACCCGACCCGCCGTGGCCGCACCCTCCATCACCGCGTAGTCGACGGAGATCTTCGGCAGGGTCGGCCAGATCGCGCCCAGGACGTCGTCCTGCTCCGGGGTGCCCCAGGCGGCGGCGATCGAGGCGACGCCGGCGTGCAGCGCCGGCTGCTGGCGGGCCAGCTCGGCGAGGAAGACGTCCACCCGCCACACGAACATGCTCGCGTTCCACAGGTGCCGGCCCGAACGGACGTACGCCTCGGCGACCTCGGCGGCCGGCTTCTCCTTGAACTCGGCCACCGGTCGCCACGGCACACCCTCGGTCGGATCGCCGGTCTCCAGGTAGCCGTAGCCGGTCTCCGCACGGGTCGGAGTGATCCCGACGGTCATCAGCATTCCCTGCTGGGCCCCGTGGACCGCCTCCTGGACCGTGCAGACCCAGCTGTCCGGGTCGCGGATCAGGTGGTCGGCCGCGAAGCTGCCCATCACCGCGTTCGGGTCGCGCGTCGCGATCACCGCGGCGGCCAACGCGATCGCCGCGCAGGAATCCCGGGGGGAGGGCTCGACCAGGATGTTCTCCTCCGGCAGCACGGCCAACTGCCGGGCCACCGCCGTCACGTGCGCGGCACCGGTGACCACGAGGATCCGGTCCGGTGTGGTCAGCGGCGCGAGCCGTTCGACGGTCGCCTGGAGCAACGAGGCGCTCGTGCCGGTCAGCGGGTGGAGGAACTTGGGATGGCCGGCGCGGGACAACGGCCACAACCTCGTGCCACTGCCACCTGCCGGAATGACCGCATAAAGCATCCGCACATCATGCCCGACGTACCTGCCCAAAGTGGCACGGGTCACCCGCAGCGGTGCGGAGGGTCAGGAACGGGCGCGACTCCACGCGGAGATGTGCACCTCGGCGCTGGACTCCCAGGTGAACTCCTTGGCCCGGTCGAACCCCGCCTTCGCCAGCGACAACCGCCGCTGCTCGTCGTCGAGCAGGGCGGCCAGGTCGATGCCGATCTGCTCCGGGTCCTCCGAGGTGTACGCGACCGCGTCGCCGCCCACCTCGGGCAGCGAGAGCCGCGGCGTGGTCAGCACCGGGGCGGCGCACGCCATCGCTTCCAGGATCGGCAGCCCGAACCCCTCACCGTAGGACGGGTACGCGGCGACCAGGGCACCGCCGAGGAAACCTGGCAGGTCGGCGTAGCGGAGGTAGCCGGGGCGCAGCAGACGCAGGTGCGACGGCACCTCGGCGACCGCCCGGTCGATGTCCTCGTCGTGCCCCTGCCCACCGGCGATCACCAGGGCCGGCGGGTCGACCCGGTCGGCCACCGCCCGCGCCCACCCACGGATCAGGTTGGGCACGTTCTTGCGAGGTTCCTTGGCGCCGAGGAAGGCGACGTAGCTGCTGTTGCCCAGCCCCAGACGCGCTCGCACCCGAGCCTTCTCCTCCTCGGTGGGAGCGTGGAAGGCAGCCTGGTCGACGCCGTGGTAGGCCACGTCGATCCGCGTCGGGTCGGCGTCGAGCAACCGGATCAGCTCGTCCCGGGTGGCCTTGCTGGGCACGATCACCCGGTCGGCGCGGCGCAACGAGGTCTTGATGGCGCTGCGGAAGAAGGTGCGGCGCGACTTGTCGTAATGCTCCGGCTCGGTGAAGAACGTCGCGTCGTGCACGGTGACCGTGACCGGACATCCGGCCCGCAGCGGGCAGGTGTAGAAGGGCGAGTGCAGCACCTCTGCGCCGACCTGCTGGGCGAGCAGCGGCAGGCCGGTCTGCTCCCAGGCGAGCCGGGCCGGGCGGTGCGCCACGGCGGCCGGGGCCGGGATGATCTCCGCGCCGGGCAGCATGCGGGTGTACCGCTCCAGATCGGTGCGGAGACTGACCACCGCCAGTTCCACCCCCGACCCGCACACCTTGCCGAGGGCGCCGAGCAGACCGTCGACGTATCGACCGACACCACCGCGGTCGGTGGGGACACTCGTGGCGTCGATGAGCACGCGGGGCGGGCGACCGGCGGTCACGGGGCGACTCCTTGTACTGGCGAGACTGTGGGGAACAACACTCCGGGGGTAAAGCCTACGCCGGGGCACGGGGCCGACGCTGACTGCGACCCGACGGTACGCCGACTTGTCATCGTCATCGAGTACGGCCCGCGGGGGCGTATCGTTCGCGCCGATGGCCGACAACATTGCCCGGGTGTTCGCCGACGCGATCGCGACCGACCCGACCCGACCGCTGCTCACCTGGTACGACGACGCCACCGGCGACCGCACCGAACTCTCCGGCGTCACGTTGGCGAACTGGGTGGCGAAGACCGTCAACCTGCTCGTCGACGAGGTCGGCCTCGCGCCGGGCACCCCGGCCGGCGTGGTGCTGCCGCCACACTGGCAGACCGCGGCGGTGCTGCTGGCCTGCTGGTCGGCCAAGCTGAGCGTCGTCGACACGCCGGGCGAGGTAGGGGTGCTCTTCGCCGCCGCCGACCGGTTCGACGAGGCGCAGTCCTGGTCCGCCGACGAGCGGTACGCCCTCGGGTTGGCCCCGCTGGCCGCCCCGCTCCGGCAGGTGCCGCCCGGATTCGCCGACTACGTCGTCGAGGTACGCGGACACGGTGACCACTTCACGCCGCAATCCGGCCCCGGCCCCACCGACGCGCACCTGCTGGCCCGGGCCGAGGCCCGCGCGACCGAGTTGGGCATCGATCCGGGCGCGCGGATCCTCGTCGACGCCGACCGGCACACCGACCCGGTCGACTGGCTGCTGGCCCCGCTGACCCGAGCCGCCACAGTGGTCCTCTGCGCCAACCAGGACCCAGCCCGCCTAGCCAACAGGCTGACGGCAGAAAAAGTCACCCACCCCCTCCCGTAACCCCGCCCCGCCCCGCCCGCCCCCGCCCCGCCCTACCCGCCCCGTCGATCTTGCAGTTTCGGTTGCCGGTATGCGCAGATCGCCCGGTATGCCGCGACAGAAAGTGCAAGATCGACGGGGTGAGGGGCGGGGACGGGGGCGGGGGGCGGGGGGCGGGGGCGGGGGTCAGGTTTGGGGGCGGGACTTGGCGAGGGCCGCGAAGGCGGTCAGGGACTCGGGGTTGGCGAGGGCGCCCTTCGCAGCGGCCTGGTCGACCGGGGTGCCGGTGAGGATCTTCTTGACCGGCACCTCCAGCTTCTTCGCCGAGAGGGTGCGGGGCACCGAACGCACCTGGTGGATCTCGTCGGGGACGTGCCGGGGTGAGAGCGCCGTGCGCAGCTCACGGCAGATCTTCGCGCGCATCGGGTCGTCCAGCTCGAGACCCTCGGCCAGCACCACGAAGAGCAGCAGCTCACCCGCGCCGCCCTCGTCGTCCTCCAGGTGCACGACGACCGAGTCGAGGACCTCGTCGAGCCCTTCCACCACCGAGTAGAACTCGGCGGTGCCCAGACGCACCCCACCACGGTTGAGGGTGGCGTCGGAGCGGCCGGTGATCACGCAGCCACCTCGCTCGTTGATGGTGATCCAGTCACCGTGACGCCAGACGCCCGGGTAGACGTCGAAGTACGCCTCCGCGTAACGGGTGCCCTCCGGGTCGTTCCAGAAGCCCACCGGCATGCTCGGCATCGGTTCGGTGATCACCAGCTCGCCGAGTTCGCCGATGACCGGCGTGCCGTCGGCGGAACGGGCCTCCACCTTGGCGCCCAACGCCCGGCAGGCGATCTCACCGGCGTACACCGGCAGCAGCGGCACCCCGCCGACGAAACCGGTGCACACGTCGGTGCCACCGGAGAGCGACTGGAGTTGGACGTGGTCGCCGACGTTCTCGTACACCCAGCGGAAGCCCTCGGCGGGCAGCGGCGCACCGGTGGAACCCACGCCGCGCAGCGCCGACAGGTCGGCGACCTCCCGGGGGACCAAGCCGGCCTTACGGCAGGCCAGCAGGTACGGCGCGGAGGTGCCGAAGTACGTCGTCCCGGTCTCCGCCGCCAGCCGCCACAGCCCGCCCAGGTCAGGCTCGGCCGGCCGGCCGGGCTCCGCCCGCACCCCCGGGTTGCCGTCGAAGAGCACGATGGCCGCCCCCACCGCCGGGCCGGAGACCAGGAAGTTCCACATCATCCAGCCGGTGGTGGTGAACCAGAAGAACCGGTCGGCCGGGCCCAGATCGTGGTGCAGGGCGAGCATCTTCAGGTGTTCCAGCAGGATGCCGCCGTGGCCGTGCACGATCGGCTTCGGCAGCCCGGTGGTGCCCGAGGAGTAGAGCACGTAGAGCGGGTGGTCGAACGGCACCGGCGTGAAGGTCAACGGCTCGTCGGTGGGCGCGGCCAGCTCGGCCCAGCCCAGCGCGCCGTCCGGCGCGGGGCGGGTCGGGTCGAGGTAGCCGATGCTGACGGTGTGGCGCAGCGACGGCAGGGCGGCCCGGATCGCGGCGACCTCGGCACGCCGGTCCACCGGCTTGTCGCCGTACCGGTAGCCGTCCACGGCGACCAGCACCGTCGGTTCGATCTGCTGCCAACGGTCGGTGACGCTCCGGGTGCCGAACTCGGGCGCGCAGGACGAGAAGGTCGCGCCCAGGCTGGCGGTGGACAGCAGCAGGACGTACGTCTCGGCGATGTTCGGGGCGTACGCCGCCACCCGGTCACCGGCGGTGACGCCGAGCCGGCGCAGCCCGGCCGACACCCGGCGGACCTGCTCGCGCAGCTCCCCCGCGGTGAGCGTGATCGGCGGGCGGGTCTGCCCGTGCGCGATCACCACCGGGTCGTCGTCGGCCCGCCCCGGCATCCGCAGCACGTTCTCCGCGTAGTTGAGCGTGGCGTCGGGGAACCAGCGGGCGCCGGGCATCCCCCGCTCGGCGAGGGTGGCACTCGGCGGGGTGTGCGCGATCACCTCGAAGTGGTCCCAGATCGAGCGCCAGAACCCGTCCAGGTCGGTGGTGGACCAGCGCCACAGCGCGTCGTAGTCGGCGAAGTCCAACCCGCGGTGCTCCCGCAGCCAGCGCAGGTAGGCACCGATCCGGGACCGCTCACGGACGTCCGCCGGCGGCGTCCACAGCATGTCACCCACTGCTCCACCCTCCCCCTGGCCCGACACGACACTGTGACTGGGCCGTGGCGCCATCTTGCCCTACCTCGAAGCGCCATTCTGCGCACCGGGTAGGCCAACCGACGCGTGCCCGTCCCACACTGCGACCCGTCACCTCATGTGGGTCAGCCGGCGCGGTGGGCCTGGATGGCGCGGCGGCGGGCCAGCCGGTGCGCTCGGCGGATCTCCGCCTCCTTGTACCGGCGCTCGTCCTCCGCCGTCTCGGGCAGCACCGGGCGGACCGCCCGCGGCGCCCCACCCACGTCCACGCCGACGAACACCAGGTACGCGGTGGCGACCCGGACCGGTGCGTCCTCGGCCGAGTCCCACCGCTCGGCGACCACCCGCACGCCCACCTCCATGGAGGTCTGGCCGGTCCAGTTCACCTGGGCGTGCGCGTGCACCAGGTCGCCGACCCGGACCGCCTCGGAGAAGACGATCTCGTCGATCGCCGCCGTCACCGCGGTCCCTCCGCTGTGTCGGGCGGCAGCGGCCCCGGCCACGTCGTCGACGAACTTCATCAGGACCCCGCCGTGCACGGTGCCGTAGAGGTTCACGTCCACCGCGGTCATGATCTTGCTGAGAGTGACGCGCGAGTACGACGTCGGCTTGCCGGTTGGAGGGGCGGAGAGGTGCTCAGTCATGTCGAAAACGGTACGGTGCGCGGATGCGACATCTCTGGAGCTTCCTCGCCGGGCTGGTGGTGGCGCCCATCACCTGGGTGCTGGTCACACTGGGGCAGGACGGGTCGAGCCGGACGGTCGACCGCTGGGTGGAGATCGGCACGTTCAACACCGCCAACCTGATCGAGCCGGCCGTGTACCTCGGTGTCGGCGGTGTCCTGCTGGGCCTGCTCGGCACGCTGCGTTTCTCGCCACTGGGCCCGTTGGTGGCCGGTGCGCTGCTGGTCACCCCGTACATCGGCATGTTCGTGGCGCCCTTCTCGGTGCGGGACGCGATCCCGCACGAGTGGAAGGTGTTCGGCGATCCTCTGCCGCTGCGACTGCCGGTGGAGAACGGCACGCTCTTCCTGCTCGGTCTGCTGCTGCTGATGGCGACCTTCAGTCAACAGCGGTGGCGGCAGTGGCCGAGGCCGGCGACCGAACCGGCCGCGGCACCGACCCCCGGGTCGGACGGAGGCCCCCGCAACGACGACTTCACGTTGACCGACTGGCCGGCCCCCGCACCCGCCGAGCGCGACACCGCACCCCTCACTCTCGGTTACCCGGCCGACTCGACACCGACCGAGCCGCTGCCCCGCCGGGTGGGTGGCGAATCACCCTGGTCCGCCCCACCGCGCAGCCAACCGCGCCCCGAGGACACCACCGAGATCCGCTGATCGCCGGGGCGGGCCGGGTGACCGGCCCGCCCTCCGTCTCTTGCGGGCTAGTGCAGCGCGATCGCCAGGTCCGGGTCGACTGTGCCGAGGCCGGCGCGGGGTACGACGAGGAGCATGACGATCAGCGCGGCGGCCATGCCGCCCGCGATGACTATCGCCATCGGTACGCTCCCGGTGCCGAACAGACCGGCCAGTGGCGCCGACAACGCACCGATGCCGAACTGCACCGCGCCGAGCAGCGCTGCGGCGGTGCCGGCGGCCTCGCTGTGCCGGCTCATGGCCAGTGCCGGCGCGTTCGGCAGGGCGAGACCGGCGGCGGCCAGGACCAGCCACAGTGACACGAGCAGGGTGCCCAGGCCACCGATGCCGGTCGCCGCGAACATGACCAGCAGCAGTCCGGCTGCCGTTCCGGCGATCAGGGCGCTGACCAGGATCTGCTGCGGGGTGTAGTGGCGCAGCAGCCGCACGTTGAACTGGGTGGCCCCGATCAGGCCCACCGCGCCGGCCCCGAAGGCGATGCCGAACTGCTGCTCGTCGAGGCCGTACTCCTGCTGGAGCACGAACGACGAACCGGAGACGTACGCGAACAGGGCGGCCATCGCCAGCCCGGCGACCAGCACAAGGCCGACGAACGCCCGGTCGTTGAGCAGCCCTCGATAGTCGCGGAGGGTGGCGCTCACCCCGCCGTGCCGCCGACGCGCCACCGGAAGGGTCTCCGGGAGCCGGAACGCGGCCACGACGATCAGCAGCGCGCCCAGCACCGCCAGCGCCGCGAAGACGCCCCGCCAGTCGGTCCAGCTCAGCAGACCGCTGCCGAGCGTCGGCGCGAGGATGGGCGCCAGGCCCATGACGAGCATCAGCCGGGAGAAGATCCGGGCGAACGAGGCACCGCTGAACAGGTCGCGGACCACTGCCGTCGCGACCACGGTGGCGGCGGCGACGCCGAGCCCCTGGAGTACGCGCAGCCCGCCGAGGACCTCGATGTTGGGTGCGAAGACGCACAGCACGGATGCCACGATGTGCGCGGCCAGACCGGCCAGCAGCGGAACCCGTCGCCCGACCACATCGGAGAGCGGCCCGATCAGCAACTGGCCCAACGCGAGACCGACAAGCGTGCCGGTCAGCGTCAATTGCACAGCGGTCTCGGTGGTCTGCAGGCCCGCCGTGATGGCGGGTAGCGCGGGCAGGTACATGTCGATGGTCAGCGGCCCGATCGCGATCAGGGCGCCCAGCACCAGGACGAGCTGCGCCCGCTGACGGTTGGTCATCAGGTCGCCGGGCAGCACCTCCTGCGCGACGGCTGGTTCGTGTCCGGTCTTGTCCACCAACTGCTCTGTCATTTCGATCTCTCTGCGGAAGCTGGTGCGTCGTCACGAGCGGCGGCGCGGGCGTCACCGGCGCCGCGCGGACGCGGCGTCCCGGTGTGGGGTGCCCGGCGGTGGGCAGCGTGGATGTGACGAGGCAGGGGTCGTGGCGGGGTGGCCGGATGGCGCGATGATCCGAGGGTGATCCTCTCGGTCGGCAACACCTCGGCGCTGTGTGACGTTCCCGATGTGTGAGGAGTCACCCCACCCCGTCCGCCGCGCGACTCGCCTGCCGGACCATGCCGGGTCGGGCGGGCCGGGTGACCGGCCCGCCCTCCGTCTAACTTCCCGCCGCCAGGGTGGCCCGGACGGTGTCCAGCAGGGCCTCCCGGGCCGTCATCGGGAAGAAGTGCCCGCCCGGCAGCACGTGCAGGGTGGACCCGGCCGACGTGTGCTCCCGCCACGGCGCGACCCGATCCGGCGGCACCTCCCGGTCCCGGTCGCCCGCGAAGGCGACGATCGGGCAGCTCAGCGGCGGCTCCGGCCGGTACTCGTAGGTCTCGCAGACGGCGAAGTCGGCGCGGATCGCGGGCAGGAGCAGGTCGAGCAGTTCGGGTTCGGCCAGGATCTCCTCGTCCAGACCGCCCAACTCCCGCAGCCGTTCGACGACCACCGCGTCCGGTTGGTCGTGGATGTTCGGCGAGGTACGCCGCAGCCCCGGCGCGAGGGCACCGGCGGCGAAGAGGACCCGGGGCGGCGGCACCGCGCGGCGACGCAGTTCGCGGGCCAGCTCGAAGGAGACCAGCGCCCCCATACTGTGCCCGAACAGGGCGTAGGGCACCCCCAGCTCGGGGGCCAGCGCCGGGGCGAGGGCCTCCACCAGCCGCCGCACCCCGGTGTACGCCGGCTCACGCCAGCGGGACTGCCGCCCGGGCAGCTCGACCGGGCAGACCTCGACGTCGTCGCCGAGCAGCTCCTGCCACCCGTGGTACGCCGAGGACCCACCACCGGCGTACGGCAGGCAGATCAGTCGGACGGCGGGAGTGACGCGGCGGCGCGGCCCGGCGGCCAGCCAGCCCTGGGCGCGGGCGGGCGCGTGGGTGGTGAGGCGGTTCACGGAACGGCTCTCCTAGTACGTCGGCTCGTCGGCCAGCAGGGCGCTGGCCTCCTCGTCGGACATCTCCTCCAGCTCACTGAGCAGGTGGTCCTCGATGGCGAACGCGGCGGCCTCCAGGGTGGGACTGTCGAACAACACCCGGATCGGCACCTGCACGTCGAACGCCTTGCGCAGGTGCACCACCGCCCGCATCGCCAGCAACGAGTCACCGCCGAGGGCGAAGAAGTTGTCGTGCACGCCGATCCGGTCGACCCGCAGGATGCCGGCCCAGACCTCGGCGATGGTCTCCTCCAGGGTGGAGCGGGGTGCCACGTACGGCACGTCGTCCGCCTCGACCGCGTGGGCCAACTCCACCAGTGGTCGCCTGTCGACCTTCCCGTTGGCGGTGAGCGGCAGCTCGTCGATCTCGTGGAACGCCGCCGGCACCATGTACCCCGGCAGCTTGCCCGCGAGGAACTCGCGCACGTCCGCCGGTACGGCGCCGGCGACCCGGGGGACGACGAAGGCGACGAGACGCTTCGCGCCACGCTGCTCGCCCTGCGCCACCACCACCGCGCCGCGCACCTCGGGGTGCTGGGCGAGGGCGGTCTCGATCTCGCCCAGCTCGATGCGGTAACCCTGCACCTTGACCTGGAAGTCCTCCCGGCCCAGGAACTCGATCTCCCCGCTCGGCAGGAACCGGCCGAGGTCACCGGTGCGGTACAGACGGGTTCCGGTGGCCGGGTCCACGACGAAGCTCGCCGCCGTGCGCGCCTCGTCGTGCAGGTAGCCGCGGGCCAGGCCGACCCCACCGATGTGCAGGTGCCCAGGAACCCCGGTGGGTCGGGGTCGCAACGCGTCGTCGAGGACGTGGAAGGTCTGGTTCACCATGGGCCGGCCGTACGGGATGCTGGTCCACTCCGCCGGGACCGCACCGATCGGGTAGAGGATCGACCAGATCGACGCCTCCGTCGCGCCACCGAGGCTGACCACCTCGGGCCCGTCGAGCGTCTGCCGGATCCGGTCCGGCAGGGCGACCGGGATCCAGTCACCGCTGAGCATGACCAGGCGCAGGCCGCCGGTGGCCTCCCGGACGGTGAGGTGCTCGACGAACAGCTCCATGAGGGCCGGCACCGAGTTCCAGATCGTCACGTTGGCCTTGGTGAGCAGGTCGAGCCAGGCAGCCGGATCACGGTGTGCCGCCGCCTCCGGGAGCACCACCGCGCCGCCGACGGCGAGCGGGCCGAAGACGTCGTACACGGACAGGTCGAAGCTCAGCGACGACAGCGCCAGGACCCGGTCGTCCTCGCCCACCCGGAAGCGCTCGTTGATGTCGACGACGGTGTTCAACGCACCCTCGTGTTCGATCATCACGCCCTTGGGCAGGCCGGTGGACCCGGAGGTGAAGATGACGTACGCGAGGTTGTGGGGCGTGGTGTCGATCGCCGGCAGCGCGCCCGCCGGGAGGACCCGCAGCTCGTCCACCCGCAACACCTCGACGTCACCGAACCGGTGCGCAGCGGGACCGGCGAGGCGACCCTGGGTCAGCACCACCCGCACCCGGCCGTGCGTCAGCAGGAAACGCACCCGCTCGTCCGGCAGGTCCGGGTCGATCGGCAGGTACGCGGCCCCGGCGGCGAGCACACCGAGGACGGCGGCGCACTGCTCCCAGCCCTTGTCCATCACCACGGCGACCAGGTCGTCGGGGCGTACCCGCAGACCGACGAGGTGGGCGGCGATCGTGCGGGCGCGGTCCGCCAGCTCGCCGTAGGTGAGCGTCCGGGTCGGCGTGATCACGGCCGGGCGCTCGGGCACCCGGGCGGCGGTGGCGAAGAACGGCTCGTGCAGCAGGCCCACCGGCAACCGCGCCTCGGTGCGGTTGTACGCCGCCTGGGCGGCCAGCTCCGCGCGGGGCACCAGCGACGGCGCCGGGTCGGCCCAGTGCGCCTCGTCGGCGGCGAGCCAGTGCAGCACCGACAGCGTTGCCGCGTGCATGGCGGCGACCATGCCCTCGGGGAAGAGGCCCTCGACGGCGTCGATGTCCAGCACCAGGGCACCGTCCATCTCGTACACCTGGGTGTCGATCCAGATCTGCGGTGTCTGCGAGATGGAGTAGACCACATCGCCGATCTGCGGGTGCCCGCCGATGCCCTGGAACAGGCTGGTGAACACGACGGGCATGACGGCGGCGGCGTCACCGCGTACCCGCTTCAACTCCCGCGCGACCCGCACACCGCTGAACAGTCCGTGGTCGAGGTCGGCGAGGAGTTGGTCCCGGATCGTCCGGGCGCGGGTCTCGAACGACACCGCGCCGCCCGCGTCGATCTCCAACAGCGTCACCGAGGTGAAGTCGCCCAGGATCGCGTCGACCTGCGGGTGCAGCGGCAACCGGTGCGCCATCGGCAGGTTGAGACTGAACCGCTGGTTCTTCGACCAGGTGGCGACCACCTCGCCGTACGCGGCCAGCAGCAGCGCGGTCGGAGTGAGGCCGCGCCGGGACGCGGCGGCCTTGACGGCGTCCCACTCGTCCGCCGGCACCTGCCCGGTGAGCCGGGCGAAGCGGGGCGAAGCGATGGTGTGCGGGTCGGCCGCCAGCGGCAACTCCGGGGCGAGGGCCAGTGTCGGCACCCGCTCCTGCCAGTACGCGGCGGCGCGCTGGTACCGCTCGGTCGACTCCGCGGCCCGCGCGGCGAGCACGTAGTCGCGGAAGCTCAACTCCAGCTCGGGCAGGGTCGCGTCCGGCTCGTGGTAGAGCAGGGTCAACTCCCGCATCACGATGCTCGACGCCCAGGCGTCGGTGATCAGGCCGTCGATGCTGTAGTGCACCCGCCCCCGACCCTCGTCGAGCAGCGTGGCGCGCAGTTCGAACAGCGGCCACCGGTCCGGCACGAACACCTGGTGCGACATGGCGGCGCGGGTCCGCTCGAGGCTCGCGTCCACCTCGGTGGCCGGGCGACCCCGCACGTCCTCGGTGACGACGACATAGTCCGGCACCTCGTCGAGAACCTGCTGCTCGCCGTGCGGCAGCACGACGGTACGCAGCGACCCGTGCCGCCGGATCAGCCGGCGCAGCGCCCGCTGCAACCGCGACACGTCCAGCTCGGGGACGTCGAACTCCTCGTAGCCGTGCATGCCGACGTTGCCCAGCTCGAACACGCCGGTGCGGCCGATCCAGTACGCCTGCTGCACATCGGTCAGCGGGAACGGCAGGTGCGCCGACGCCGGGTCCGGCACGACGGCCGGCAACGACTCGGGGCCGCTGACACCGGCATCGGCGCGGGCCGCGCGTACCGCGGCGGCGAGACCACGGACCGTCGGGTCGGCGACGAAGGCGCGCAGCGGCACGTCCGCCCCGCACACCCGGCCGACCTGGGCGACGAGCTGAGCGGCGAGCAGGGAGTGCCCGCCCAGCTCGAAGAAGCCGATGGTGGGCGCGACGTCCCGTTCGCCGAGCAGGTCGGCGAAGATCGCCGCCACCTCGCGCTCGGTGGGGTCCTCGACCGGCTGGACCTCGGTGGGGTCCTGCGCCGCGCCGCCCTCGGTCTCGTCGAGCACGGTGACCACCACGTGCCCGGTGGAGGTCACCGCGCCCACCACCCGGGCGGCTGTCCGTTCGACGGCCGACAGGTCCGCCACCGGCCACCCGTAGGTCACCCACTCCGCGTCGGACTCCCGGCCGAACGCCGCCGCCTGCGCGACGAGGTGGCCGGCGAGCGGGTTGTCCGGCGTACCGCCGAGCAGGTGCACCTCGACGGCGGTGACCGGCTCCCGCGCGCCGACGCCCACGGCGGCCAGCGTGGCCAGGGCCTCGTCGACGGAGGTGCGGGCGTCCACCGGCACCAGCACCGTCACCGAACCGGACTGACCGGCACCCCCCGGATCGTCGACGCTCGCACCGGCGGTGGTGAGGGCCCGCCGGAACGCGGCACCGACCACCGTGTCGCCGGCGAGCTGATAGTGGGCGCCGGTGTGCCGCTCGGGGGCGGCAGCCGGAGCCGCGGTCACGTGGGGCAGGAAGCGGTGCCCGCCGCGCAGGGCCACCACCGGCTCGGGGTGCGCGCACCTGACCTCCCGCGCCACCGAGGCGGCGAGGCGGCGGGCGGCCACCGGCGTCGTGGCCGGGAGCACGTCGAGCAGCGTCCGGGTGCCGGGCGCGCCGCCGGTCGCCCAACCGGCGAGCACGCCGCGCGGCGGCACCAACGTCTCGGTGCCGGTCACGTCGAGCGCGCCGTCGGTGACGACGACCACCCGGGCGTACGCGTCGCCGCGCCTGGTGAGCGCGTCACCCAGGGCCGCGAGCGTGGGCGCCGGGTCGCCCTGCGGAACTGCCAGCAGCACCCCGCTGACCCGTTCCTGCGGCGACAGCGACGTGTGGAGCGCGCCGCTGGCCGGATCAAGGTCAGCGGCGATCACCCGGGCCCCCGCCGCGCGTAGCTCGTCGACGACGCCGTCCGGTAGCCCGGCATCGACGGCCAGCCAGGTACCGGTCCCGGTGGTCGCCGGCCCGGTACCGCCGATCCGGCGGTAGCCGCGCACGACGAGCCCGTCGGCACCCGCCCGGCTCGTCACCGCGTCGCGGGGAGGATCGACCCAGCAGCGTTCCCGCTCGAACGGGTAGGCCGGCAGGACCGTCCGCCGGGGCGGCAGATCACCGTGCAGCGCCTCCCACCCGATCGCGACGCCCAGCTGCCACAGCGCACCGGCGGCGGCGAGAAGCTCCGTCTCGGCGTCGGCGTCCCGGCCGGCCGACGGCAGCGACGCCACCGCGCGGGCGGCCGACCCACCGGCGAGGCGGGTCAGCACCCGCCCGGGGCCGACCTCCAGCACCACGGCGTCGGTGTCGGCGTCGCGCAGCGCCGCCAGGCCGTCGCCGAAGCGGACGGTCGACCGCAGTTGCCGGGACCAGTACGCGGGGCTGGTGGCCGACTCGGCGGTGATCCAGGCACCTGTCACGTTCGACACGAAGGGGATCTCCGGCGCCGAGCGCGGCACCTGGGCCACCTCCGCCTCGAACGCCGACGCGGCGGCGGCCATCGCCCGGGAGTGGAACGCGTGCGAGGTGACCAGCCGGGTCGAGGCCACCGCCCGCTCGCGCAGCCGGGCCTCGAGAGCCGCCACGGCCTCGGCCGGCCCGGAGACGGTGCACTGCCGGGGACCGTTGACGGCGGCGAGGTCCAGCAGATCGTCGAGCAGCGGCAGCAGTTCGGCCTCGGCCAGCGGCACCGCGAGCATCACGCCCGGCTCCGCCGCCTGCATGAGCCGCCCGCGTGCCGCGACCAGGCGCACCGCGTCGGGCAGCGCGAACACCCCGGCCAGGCAGGCGGCCACCAGCTCACCCACGCTGTGCCCGAGCAGCCCCGCCGGTCGTACGCCCCAGTGCTCCCAGAGCTTCGCCAGCGCGTACTCGACGACGAACAGCGCCGGCTGTGCGTACCGGGTCTGCTGGAGCTGTTCCGCAGCGCTCTCCCGCCGGTCGTCGGCGGGGAACAGCAGGTCCCGGATGTCCGTGTCGAGCAACGGCGTCAGCAGGTCCGCGGCCCGGTCCACCTCGCAGCGGAACACCGGCTCAGCGACGTAGAGGGCATGCGCCATACCGGTACGCTGCGCGCCCTGACCGGGGAAGGTGAACAGCACCGCGCGGTCGGTGCCGGTCTCGGCCGGCGGGGTCACCGGTCGGCGCAGTGCCTCGATCACCTCGGCGGGGCTGCCGCCGACGACCGTCCGGCGGTACGGCAGGGTCCGCCGACCGCGTTGCAGGGTGTACGCCACCTCGGCCAGCGGGTTGTCCGGGTGGGCGCTCAGGTGCGCGGCGAGCCGCTCGGCAGCCGCGTCGAGGGCGGTGGGTGTGGCGGCGGAGAGGGGCAGCACGTGCCGCCGGCGGCTCTCCTGGCCCGCCGCGCGGTTCGGGGCCTCCTCCACGACGACGTGCGCGTTGGTGCCGCCGATGCCGAACGAGCTGACCCCGGCACGGCGCACCGTGCCGGGCCACGGGGTGCGGGCCGCGACGACGTGGAAGGGAGTCGCGTCCAGACCCAGCTCGGGGTTGGCGGTGCGGAAGTGCAGCGACGGCGGGATCTCGCCGGCCCGCAGCGCCAGCACCGTCTTGATCAGACCGACGACCCCGGCGGCGGTGTCGAGGTGCCCGACGTTCGTCTTGACCGAGCCGAGCCCGATGCGGCCCGGTGGCAGGTCACCGAAGGCGCTCGCCAACGCGGCCACCTCGATCGGGTCACCGAGCGGGGTGCCGGTGCCGTGCGCCTCGACGTAACCGATCGTGGCGGGATCGACCCCGGCGACGGCGAGCGCCTCGGCGATGACGTCGGCCTGCCCGTCCACGCTCGGGGCGGTGAAGCCGACCTTACGGTCGCCGTCGTTGTTCACGGCCGAGCCGCGGATCACGGCGTGCACCAGGTCGCCGTCCGTCATCGCGTCGGCGAGCCGCTTGAGCACGACCACGCCGGCGCCGCTGCCGGCAACCGCGCCGGTCGCCTCGGCGTCGAACGCCCGGCAGTGGCCGTCGGCGGAGAGGATGCCACCCTGGGTGTGCCGGTAGCCACGGCGGCGGGCGATGACCGTCGCGCCGCCGGCCAGCGCGACGTCGCACTCGCCGGCCAGCAGCGCCTGCGCGGCCATGTGCACGGCGACCAGGGAGGTGGAGCAGCCGGTCTGCACGCTGATGCTGGGGCCCCGCAGGTTGACCTTGTACGACACCCGGGTCGGCAGGAAGTCCTTGTCGTTGCCGATGGAGGTCTGGAACGCCCCGACCCGGGCCACCAGGTCCGCGTTGGGCAGCAGGTTGTGCAGCAGGTACGAACTCTCCCCCACCCCGGCGTAGACACCTGTCACCGGTGTCGTGGAGTCGAACGGGTGACCCGCGTGCTCCAACGCCTCCCAGGCGCACTCCAGGAAGATCCGGTGCTGCGGGTCGAGCAGCTGCGCCTCTCGGGCCGAGAACCCGAAGAAGCGGGCGTCGAAGCCGGCCGGGTCGTCGAGGACGCCCAGGGCACGGACGTATTCGGGGTGGTTGAACTCCTCGGGTGCGACGCCGTCGGCGATCAGGTCGGCGTCGTCGAGGGTGGTGAGCGATTCGACCCCGTCGCGCAGGTTGCTCCAGAAGGCGTCCAGGGTGGCGGCCCCGGGAACCCGGAGCGCCATTCCGACGACGGCGATGGCGGTGTCGGGCAGCGTACGTTCCTCGGTCATCATGCGTCCCCCCTGTCGTGATGCCGGCCCGGCCGACGTCGCGGTGTGCGCGCCCGTTGGATGGCGGCGCGTGTCTCGGCGCGGTGGTGCGCGGCGGACATCGCCGGCGCCCGGTCCCCGGACGCCAGGTGCCGGGCGAGTGCCCGCACCGTGGGGTGGCGGAACAGCTCCACCACCGGCACCGTGCGACCCAGCCGCTCGGACAGGTGCGTCTGCACCCGCATCACGAGCAGCGAGTGCCCACCGATGTCGAAGAAGTTGTCGTCGACGCCCACCTCGTCGACCACCAGCACGTCACGCCAGATCGCCGCCACCGCGCGCTCCAACTCGCTGCCGGGCACGCCCACCCCGGCCGGGGTCGGGGCGGCGGGCGGGGCGAGGGCGGCGCGGTCGACCTTGCCGCGTTCGCTGCGGGGCAGCCGGTCCAGCGTGACGATCGTGGCCGGCACCATGTAGCCGGGCAGCCGGTCGGCCAGGTGCGCGCGCAGCAGCGCCACGTCCACGTCGACGGGCGTCACGTAGCCGACCAGCATGGGTCGGCCCGGCACGTCCTCGCGCAGCACCGCCGCCGCCTCCCCGACCGTGGGGTGGGCACCGAGCGCCGCCTCGATCTCGCCCAGCTCGATCCGGAAGCCGCGCACCTTGACCTGGTCGTCCTCCCGGCCGAGGAACTCGAGCACCCCGGCGACACCGAGGCGGACCCGGTCCCGGGTACCGTACATGCGGTCGCCGGGCGGGCCCCACGGGTCGGGCAGGAAGCTGACCGCGGTGCGGGCCGGGTCCCCGACGTAGCCCTGCGCCACCCCCGGTCCGCCGAGCCACAGGTCCCCCGGGACCCCGCGCGGCACCGGCCGCAGTCCACGATCGAGGACGTACGCCCGCACCCCCGGCAGCGGCAGTCCCACCGGGACGCTGCCGGTGACGGGCTCCCGGTCGTCGCCCGGCTCGTGCACGGTGGCGGTGATGGTGGTCTCGGTCGGGCCGTACGCGTTGAGCCAGCGCACCTGCGGCGCGGCGGCGCGCCACTGGGCCAGCCGTCCCGCGTCGACCCGCTCGCTGCCGACCACGACGAGCCGCAGCTCCGGGCAGGAGGCGGGCGGGTGATGGTCCAGCGCCGCCACCCACTCGTGCCAGTACGACGCCGGCAGGTTGAGCACTGTGAGTCGCTCCCGGCGGGCCAGCGCGGTCAACTCGTCGAGACCGGGCACCGGCCCGGCCGGCGGCAGCACCACGGCCCCGCCCCGGATCAGCGTCCCGAACAGCTCCTCGACGGCCACGTCGAAGCCGAGCGCGGCGAACTGGAGCACCCGGTCGGCGTGGGTGAGCGCGTAGTGCCCGGCCACCGCCTCCAGGGTGTGCACCAGGTTGGCGTGGCTGACGCGCACACCCTTGGGCTGCCCGGTGGTGCCCGAGGTGTAGAGCACGTACGCCGGGGCCGACGGGTGCACCGGCGGGCCGGCGGCGGCCGGGGCGGCCAGCAACGCGTCCTCGATCGCGACGAACGGCAGGTCGACGGCGGGCGGGCCGGTCTCGCGGGAGCCGAGCAGCAGCGCCGCCGACGAGTCGGCGAGGACGTGCGCCAACCGCCCCGGCGGGATCGCCGGGTCCAGTGGCACGTACGCGGCCCCGGCGCGCAGGACGCCGAGCAGCGCCGCCGGCCAGTCGGGGCTGCGCTCCAGCAGGACCGCGACGGTGTCACCGGGGCGTACGCCCCGGGCTGCCAGGTGGGCGTGCACCGCGGCGGCACGGCGGTCCAGCTCCGCGTGGCTGACCTGCCGGTCGCCCTGCACCAGCGCCGGGCGCTGCGGCCAGCGCGCCGCGGCGGCGGCGACCAGGCCGTGCAGAGTCGACGCGGTCGGCGCGTCGGTCGACCCGCCGGCCGACGGGACCGGCTCGGGGCCCGGCAGCAGGTCCAGGGTGGACACCGGGGCGTCCGGGGCGCTCAGCGCCGACTCCAGCAGGGTGCGGTAGCTGTGCGCCAGCCGCTCGGCGGTGTCCCTGTCGAACAGGTCGACGTCGTACTCCACGGTGCCGCGCAGCTCGCCCGTGGCGCTGGGCACCTCGTCCCAGGCCACCGTGAGGTCGAACTTCGCCACCCGGCCGGGTGGCTCGGTCACCCCGACCGACAGACCGGGCACCGCGTCGGTCCGCTCGGGCAGGTTCTGTGCCGACAGCATGACCTGGAACAGCGGGGTACGACTGGGGTCGCGTGGTGGCCGGACCGCCTCGACGACCTGCTCGAACGGGACGTCCTGATGCTCGTACGCGCCGAGCACCGCGTCCCGCGCCCGGGCCAGGACGTCGACGAAGGTCTCGGTGTCCTGCCAACGGGTCCGCAGCACGACGGTGTTGACGAAGAAACCCACCAGGTCGTCGAACTCGGGGCGGGTGCGACCGGACACCGGGCTGCCGACACTGACGTCGCGGACGTCCGCGTACCGGCCCAGCACCAGCTGGAACACGGCGAGCAGCACCATGAACCGGGTGACGCCGTGCCGCCGTCCCACCGCGTCGAGGCGTTCGACCAGGGCGGCGGGCAGCCGTACGTCGAACGTCGCCCCCCGGTGCCTTGCGCTGGCCGGGCGGGGACGGTCGGTCGGCAGGTCCAGTGCCGCGGGCGCACCCGCGAGCCGGTCCACCCAGTACGCGAGCTGGGTCGTCCGCGCGTCGCCGGCCAGCAGCGCGCGCTGCCACCGGGTGTAGTCGACGTACTCGACGGTGAGCGGGGGCGGTGCGGGCGTGCCGATGGTCCGGGCGGCGTAGAACGCGCCGAGGTCACGGATCAGCACACCGATCGACCAGCCGTCACAGACCGCGTGGTGCAACGTCATGAGCAGCATCGCGTGCTCGTCGGTCAGCCGGATCAGGTGCCAGCGCGCCAGCGGCCCGGTGGCGAGGTCGAAGGGTCGGGCGGCGGCGTGGCGCAGCAGGGCGTCGGCCTGCTCGTCACGGTCGGCCCGGTCGCGCAGGTCGTCCACGGTGAGGACGACCGGTGGCTCGTCGTCCACCACCTGCCGGGGCTCGCCGTCGATGGTCACCAGCCGGGTCCGCAGCGCCGCGTGCCGCGTCACCAGCCCTCGCAGGCCGGCGTCGAGGGCGTCGACGTCGAGCGGGCCGTGCACGGTGAGCACCAGCGGCACCGAGTAGACCGCCTGACCGGCGTCGAGCCGGTCGAGGAACCACAGCCGCTGCTGGGCGTACGACAGGGGGTGCGGCCCGGGGCCGGCGGCCGGCACCGGCGGGTGGGCGTCGTCCGGGCCGGCGTCGGCGACACGTGCCGCGAGCGCGGCGACGGTGGGTGCCTCGAAGGCGACGCGCACGCCCAGCCGCACGCCGGCGGTGGCGGCGATCCGCGCCACCATCTGCGCCGCCAGCAGGGAGTGGCCGCCGAGGGCGAAGAAATCGTCGGCGGCGGACACCACCGGCACCCCGAGCAGGTCCTGCCAGGTCCGTGCGACCAGTTCCTCGATCGGGCCGCTGGGCGGCTCGCCGTCGGCGGCCCGGACGCCGTGGTGCGCGTCGGGCGCGGGCAGCGCTCGGCGGTCCACCTTGCCGTTGGGGGTGACCGGCAACGCCGCCAGCGGCACGTACCAGGTCGGCACCATCGCCTCGGGCAGCCGGGCCGCGAGGTGGGCGCGCAGCTCACCCGCCGGGACCGGGGCGTCGTCCGGGACGACGTAGGCGACGAGCCGACGTTCGTCGCCGTCCCCGTGCACCGTGACGGCGGCGGCCCGGACACCCGGGCAGGTGGTGAGGATGCTGGCGATCTCGTCCGGCTCGATCCGGACACCGCGGATCTTGACCTGCTGGTCGGCCCGGCCCAGGCAATCCAGTTGACCGTCCTCGCGCCACCGCACCACGTCACCCGTGCGGTAGACGCGGGCACCGGGCTCGAAGGGGCTCGGCACGAACCGCTCGGCGGTCAGGTCCGGCCTGCCGACGTAACCGTGCGCGAGACCGGCGCCGCCGATGAACAGCTCCCCCGGGGCGCCGATGCCGGTCAGCCGGCCGTGGTCGTCGAGGACGTAGAGCAGTTCCCCACCGATCGGTCGGCCGATCGGGGTCCGCGCCGCGTCGCCGGGCAGGTCGGTCACGTCCCAGGTGCTGGAGAACGTCGTGCACTCGGTCGGGCCGTACCCGTTGACGAGGCGCAAGCCCGGCAGGGCGGCGGCCAGCGTGGCGACCCGGCGGGCGTCGGCCGGCTCGCCGCCGAAGTAGAGGGCGCGCAGCGGGGCGAACATCGCCGGGTCGGCGTCCACGCACCTGTGGAACAGGGCAGTGGTGAGCATCAGCACCGTGACGCCGTGCTCGGCGAGTCGGTGACCCAGCCGGGACGGCGTGAGCACGTCGTCCTTGGGGATGCCCACCAGGCGCGCGCCGTTGAGCAGCGCACCCCACACCTCGAAGCTCGCCGCGTCGAACGACACGTTGGCCGCCTGGGCGACCGCGTCGGCGGGCCCGACGGGGAAGTAGTCGGCGCGGTGAACCAGCCGGACGATCCCCTCGTGGGTGGTCTCGACCCCCTTCGGCTGTCCGGTCGACCCGGAGGTGTAGAGGACGCAGGCCCGCTGGGTCGGGTACGTCGGCGGCCACGTCGGCGCGGATCGCCCCGCGGGCAGCACCAGCCGGTCGAGCCGCAGCACCGGCAGGTCGTCGACGACGGCCACCGGACCGTCGGCGAGCAGCAGTCGCGCTCCGCTGTCGCGCAGCATGAACTCCCGCCGCGCCTCCGGGTAGGACGGATCCAGGGGCAGGTACGCCGCTCCGGTGGCGAGCACCGCGAGCATCGCCACGACGAGCTGCGCGGACGAGCCCATCGCCAGGCCGACGACACCGCCCGGGGTGACCCCGTGTCCGGTCAGGACGGTCGCCAGGGCGTCGGCCCGGGCGCGCACCTCGGCGTACGTGAGGGTGGTGCCGTCGTACTCCAGTGCGACGGCGTCCGGTGTCGCCTCGGCCTGGCTGAGGAACGCCGCCGGCACGCTCGGCGGACCTGCCGTACCGCCGCCGGTGCCCCACCCGGCGATCAGCTCGCGCTCCCGCGCCGACGTGTGGACGAGGGTGGAGATCGGCGCGTCGGGGTCGGTCAGGGCGTTGTCGAGCAACGTCAGGTAGTGGTCGGCGAACCGGCGCATCGTCGCGTTGTCGAACAGGTCCGGGTCGTAGGCGAGGACGCCGGACGCCCCGCCGGGCCCCGGCTCGTCCCAGAGCACGCTCAGGTCGGGCGGCACCGCCCCGGTGGTGGCGGGGGCCGCTCCCACCCCCAGCACGACCGGGCAGAGCACGGCGCGACTCGGGTCGTGGGGTAGGCCGAGCGCCTCGGCCACCCGGTGCAGCCCGACGCCGGTGTACGGCGCGGCCGCCCGCAACCCGGCGTCGACCCGCGCGAACAGGTCGACCGCCGACGGGTCGTCGTCCCACCTGCCGCGCAACGGCACCAGGGCACCGTCCAGCGGTGTCGCGGTGGCCAGGTCCCGGGCGCCGGCGTGCCGGCCCAGCACCACCTGCCCGACGGCCAGCAACGGCACGGACGGTGCGACGCCCGCCGCCGCGCTCACCGCGTGCAGCCGTCGGGTGGTGTCCGCACCGACGGTGAGCGTCACCCGGTCGGTGTGCTGGCGTCGACGGGCCGGGCGGACCCGGTCGGTGACCAGGTCCAGGGTGGGCACACCGGCCAGACCGGCCCGCCAGTGGGCGAGCGCGTCCGCCTCCGCGGCCACCGCACGCGACCCGGTCACTGCACCGGCTCCCCGAGACTCGACCGGCCGGCGCGCTGCCCGACCGGGTTCGTCGCCCCGGCCAGCACCTCGGCCGCATCGCGGTCGGTCACCCGGGCCACCAGCCCACCGTCGAGCGTCACCACCCGGTCGGCGCCGGCCAGGGTCTCCCGGCGGTGGGCGATGGTGAGCACCGTCGCGCCGGCGAGGTCCACCGCCAGCAGCCGCTGGATGCGGGCGTCGGTCTCGGCGTCGAGGCTCGACGTGGCCTCGTCGATGAGGACCAGCTTCGCGTCCCGCAGCAACGCCCGGGCCAGGCAGAGCAGCTGTCGTTCACCGGCGCTGAGCTGTCCGCCGCCGGTGGACAGGACCGCGTCGAGACCGCCACCGCCCACGCCGAGCAGCCGGTCGGCGAGACCCACCTCGGTGAGGACGTCGGTGACCGCCGCGTCGGGGTACGCACCGGTCGGGTCGATGTTGTCCCGCAGGGTGCCGGGCAGCAGCACCGGATCCTGCGGTACCACCTCGACGGCGGCCCGCAGGTCGGCCAGCCGCAGCGTGGCGGCGTCCACCCCGTCGATGAGGATGCGCCCCTGCTCGGCCGGCACGAACCGCAGCAGCGCGGTGAACAGGCTGGACTTGCCGCTGCCGGTCCGGCCGACGATGCCGATCTTGCTGCCGGCCGGGGCGTCGAACGACACACCGTTCAGCGCGGCCGGGCCACCCTCGGAGTAGCGCAGGGTGACGTTCTCGAAGCGGACCTCGCCGGCGGTGGGCCAGCCGGCCGGGGCCGGTCGCCCGTCGGTCGGCTCGACCGGCAGCCGGGTGTAGTCGTCGACACGTTCGAAGCTCGCCAGCGACAGGTCCATCATCTGCACCGTCATCAGGCTCATGGCCAGCGCCTCCATCAGCGCGTACACGAAACTGATCCCGACACCGGCCAGCCCGGCGCCGATCCCGCCCACGGCGACGATCAGCACCCCGTACGTCAGCAGGACGACCGCGCCGAGCATGTCGAGCTTCAGGTTGAAGTGCCGCGACAGCGCGTTGACCGTGTAGTCGGCGTGGTGCGCGACGCGGACCCGCTCACCGAACGCGGCCTGATAGCCGCGCACCCGGCTGTTCCGGCCCTCGATCGAGGTCACCCCGTCGACGGCCTCGTTGAGCAGCGCGAGCATCGGCTCGTTCGCCTGCTTCGACAGCCGGGACGCCTCGACCGTGCTGGCCCGGGTGAGCCGCTGCCAGCGGAGGTAGACCACCAGCAGCAGCGGGGCCGCCACCAGCATCAGCGGACTGGTGAAGGCCAGCGCCGCCAACGGCACGACCAGGCCGACGGCGACCCGGAGGGTGTCCATCGTGGTCTCCGGCAACTCCAGGTCGATGGTCTCCATGTCACCGGAGAAGCGCGCCAGGACGCGTCCGGAGGAGTTGCGGTCGAAGAACGACAGCGGGGCCCGGAAGACCCGGTTCAGCATCGACGCGTGCAGGTTCTGACCGGCGGACACACCCCGGGCGAAGGCGAAGCTGAACAGCCCGCGATCCAGCACGAGCGCCAGCAGACCGATGGCGGCGAACACGCCCGCGTAGTACAGCGTGTCCTGCCCGGCGTTCTCGGTCCAGTGGCCGAGCCAGAACGACGAGCCGCCCAGGACGGCCTGCCCGCCGACGGCCAGGCCGAGCAGGACGACGGCGAGCAGGCCCGGGGTCAGCACCTGCAGGTAACGGCGGTAGGTGGCGGAACCGACCTGACCGGCGCGGACCGTCTCCTCCTCCTCGGCGGCCACCTCCTCGGCCACCTCGTCCAGCGTGGCGCCGTCCGGGTCGGACGGCGTCGCGGCCTCGGCGGCCATGGCCGGCAGCAGGTCCGGCATCTGCGCGGCGACGTCGGCGAACCGGCCCGCCGCGACCACCCGGCCGCCGTCGAGGACCACCACCCGGTCGGCCCGCCGGGCCACGTCGAGGCGGTGGGTGGCAACGATCCGGGTACGCCCGGCGAGCACCCCGTCGAACAGCGCCTCCAGGATGGTGCCGGCGACCGCGTCGTCGACGGCGCTGGTCGGGTCGTCGAAGAGGTAGACGTCGGCGTCCTCGTAGGCGGCGCGGGCCAACGCGATGCGCTGCCGTTGCCCGCCGGAGAGGTTGACGCCCCGCTCGCCGATGGCCGTGCCGTCGCGGGCCGGCATCGCCGCCAGGTCCGCCTCCAGGGCGGTGGCGCGGACGACAGCCGCGTACCGGTCCGGATCGTCGGGCGAGAAGCAGCGGATGTTGTCGACGATGCTGCCCTGCATGATCCAGGGGCGCTGCGGCAGGTAGACGGCGCTGCCGCCGACCTGGGCGGTACCCGCCACCGTCGGCAGCGCCCCGGCCAGCGCCGCCAGCAGAGCGGACTTGCCGCTGCCGACCCGGCCCAGCACGCAGATCAACTCACCGGGCGCGACCCGCAGGTCGACGCCGGTCAGGACCGGCCGGGCGTCCGCGTCAGCCCCGGGCCAGGTGAACGACGCGCCGTCGAGGTCGACCGCCCCGGCCGGCGCGTCGCCGTCGGTCGACGCCTCGGCGGTGTCGGCGGCCCGCAGGAAGGTGGTCACCTTCCCGAACGCCACCCGCCACTCGTTGCGCATGTCCAGGTAGCGGACCAGCTCGGGCAGTTGGGACCGGAGGACGGTGAGCACGGCGATCGCCGCGAACACGTCCGCCGCCTTCAGTTCGTTGCCCAACGCCGCGTACGTGACCAGGGTGGCCATCACCATCAGCACCGGCGCGGCGGCGTTCACCAGGTAGAGCGTGGCGAGCCGCTTCTGCCGGCGGACCAGCAACGCGTTGAGCGTCGCGCGTTCCCGCCCGACAGCCCGCTCGGCGACGTCCTCCCAGCCGTGGGTGCGCAGCGTCCGCATGGCCCCGAGGTATTCGCCGACCAGCCCGATCCGGACGCCGTTCGCGTCCCGGATCGCCGGCACCAGCGCGAAGACCCTCTCGTTGGCCACGTGCGACAGCCACAGGCCGGCGATGAGGATGACGATGCCCACCAGCGCCGCCCAGCCCAGCAGCACCCAGAGGACCACGCAGGAGCCGGCGATGCCCAGCGGCACCGCCCACGCCATGTGCGTGAACGCGACCCGCCCGACCCTGCGGGCGTCGGACGAGGCGAGGGTGATGACCTCCCCGGCGGGGTGGGCCAGTCGGGCGCCGCGGTCCATCCGCAGGTACTTGCGCAGGATCTCGGTCCGCAGCAGCGCGGTGATCGAGTGCGCGGTCTTCCACACCTCGGACCACTGGTGCTTGTGGCTCAACGCGTCCAGGACGTAGAAGCCGGCCAGGCCCGCGGCGATCAGCAGACCCTCCACCACCGGGCCCCGGCCGTCGCCCTCGAACCAGGCGATCAGCTCCCGCACCAGCAGCGGCCCGAGGGTCGCGCAGGTCTGGTAGGCCAGGAAGATCAGGCCCGCCCACCAGAACCGCCGGCGGTAGGTCTGGTAGAGGGCCCGTCGCAGCCCGTCCGGTTGGTCCCGCCGGGTGGCCCAGGCACGCTCGAAGACCGGGGTCACCCGCTCCAGGTGGTCGTACCGGGGCGGCGTCAGGCTGTCCGACAGCTTCAGTGGTCGGCGCAGGGACGCCTTCACCAGGATCGAGGGCCATTGGACGAAGAGTCGGGACAGCACTCCCGCGTCCTGTTCGGCACTCGGGCGGTCCGGCGTGGTGATTGTCGACACGGTGCGTCTACTCGTTTCCAGCGAGGGCGAGCGGAGCGAACCCGTAGGCGCGCTCCAGGGCGATACGGACACTGTCCGGCAGATAGCGGCGCATGGCGTCGAACTCGCGGGCGCGGCTGAATTTGCTGGACTCGGCGAACCGGGGACGTTGCTCCAGCCAGTTCGCCACCGTCAGGGCGGCGAGGTCGGCGTACTGGCCGGTGCTGACACCGACGCAACCGCCCGAGCGGTCCTCCAACAGGAACGGCGGACCGTCGAAGGCGGCGTCGAAGAGGGCGCTGCGGGTGACGGTGCCGAACAGGTACGCCAGCGTCTCCGCCTCCGCGCCGATCAGCTCCCGCACGGCGGGCCGCAGCTCGTGCGGGATCGCGCCGGTCGGGAAGATCTCCGTGCCGTACACCGAGTGGAACAACCCCGCGTCGCACAGCTCCTGCCGCGACCCCCACTGGGCCAGCAGGTCGTGCACGCCGCGCAGGTGCGCCAGCAGGTTGGCCTCCGAGTGCGCCAACTCGGCCACCCCGTGCGACTCCAGGAAGGCGATCTTCTCGGCGAGCCCGCTCACGCCGCCTCCCGACTGCCGTACGACCCGGTCATCGCCACCAACGTCTTACGCGGCCCGGTGAAGCTGGACCGACCGTGCGCCATCGCCATGTTGTCGACGACCAGCAGGTCACCCTGCTGCCAGGGGAAGGCCAGAGACTCCGCGTCGAACGCGGCGCGGATCGCCGCGAGGTCGGCGTCGGTGATCGGGCTTCCGTCACCGAGGTACGCGTTACGCGGCAGGTCCTCCTCGGCCAGCAGTTCCAGCAGCGCCTCCCGGGTGGCCTCGGGCAGGTTGGAGACGTGGAACAGGTGGGCCTGGTTCATCCAGACCGTCCGCCCGGACACCGGGTGCACGGTGACGGCCTGGCAGGTCTCGGTGGTCCGCAGCGAGCCGTCGTCGAACCACTCGAAGGTGATGCCCCGCTCGCGGCAGAACTCCTCCACGCCCTGCCGGTCCATCCCGGGGAACGTCTCCTGCCAGGACACCCCGAGACCGACCCGGTAGTTGCGCACGTACCGCACACCGTGCCGCTCGAAGCGCTCGCGCACCTCCGCGGGGATGCGCTGCCAGACGGCGTGGCTGTCGGCGAGCGGGGTCTCCCCGCCGGTCTGCGCCGGGATGTTCGAGTAGAAGAACAACCGCCGGGGCCACACGCTGGTGTACGCCATCTCGTTGTGCAGCGGAATGACCTCGCTGGCCGGGTACTCGGTGGAGGTGTAGACGTCGCCGACCTTGCTGCGCGGCGTGGACCGGTAGGTGTACTCGGCCATCTCCTCACCGAAGACCTTGACGAAGGCGGAGAAGGCCGGCGCGTCCGGGGCGTCGAACCCGCGCAGCAGGACGGCGCCGTGGCTGTCCAGTCGGTCGTTGATCAGGTCGAGGTGCTCGGTGGCCCATTGCGCCGGCGAGATGCCGGGCGAGGTGGCCTCGATGCAGGCCACCCGGTTGTGCTCCGGGAACAGGCAGCTCTCTTTCACGTGGTCCATGTCGGAGGTCCTTCCGCGTACGTCGGGTCGTGGTCCGGGTCAGTCGGCGTCCGGCCGGACGAACGACCGGAGGGCGGCCAGGGTCAGGGCGGCGAGCCGCTCGATGCTCGCCCGTTCGTTGAGGTTGCTGCTGTACTTCAGGTGCAGGCTGAGCTCACCGTCGGCGAACCGCGCGAACACCTGGAGCCGGTGCATGCGTTGCAGCTTCGGCATCGGCCAGGAGTCGTCCATGGCCGGCCCGAGCAGTGGCGACTCCTCCGGCTCGTGGGCGAACTCGCCCCAGTTGTTGAGCAGGATGTCCGGCTTGCCGAGTGGAGCGAGCGCGTCCGCCACCTCCGGATGCCCGCCGAGGTAGCGCAGCAGGCCGAAGGCGAGGCCGCGCCGGGGCACCGCCTCGATCTGCTCGCGGACCGACTCCAGCAGCGCCCGCGGGCCGGGCTTCTCGGGTCGGCGGACGAGCCGGGGTGAGGTCATCGAGAACCGGCCGATGGCACGGGACAGGTCGAGGTCCTGACCGCCCATCTCCCGACCCCGGGCGACGAGGTCGACCAGGATCGACGACTGACCGGACCAGTCGGTGAAGCCCTGGAGGGTGGCGGCCAGCAGCGCGTCGTTGACGCTCAGGCCGTACTCCTGCGGCACCAGCCGGCGCAGCGCGGCGGTCTCCTCCGCGTCGAGCCCGACCACGACCGTCTCCTCCGACGACATGCAGTCGTCTCCGTCGGGGTGGTCCAGCGGCCAGGTCGGGACGGGTTCCTTGGCCAGCGCCGTCCAGTACGCGATGTCCTCGGTCAGCTCCGTGCCACGGGCGAGCGCGTCCAGGTTGCGCGACCACTCGGCGAACGACGCCGTCGGCAGCGGCAGGCGCACCTCTTCGCCGGCCTCCACCGCCTGGTACGCGGTCTGGAGATCCGCCATCAGGACGTCCCAGGAGCTGTTGTCCATCAACTGGTGGTGGACGATCACCACGAGCAGATCGGGACGGTCGGCTCCGAAGCGGACCAGGGCGACCTGGAGCAGCGGCCCGTTCTCGATGTCGAGCTTGCGGTGCAGGGTGCGATCGAGGCGCTGGAAGGCGACCTCCTGGTCCGCCGGGTCGAGGGCGGACAGGTCCACGTTGGTGAACGGAGTGGGCTGGTACGGCTCGTTGACCCGGACCGACATCCGGCCCCCGGCCCGGGGGAAGCTGATCCGCAGCGAGTCGTGATGGGTGATCACCGCTGCGAGGGCCCGCTCCACCAGCGCCGGGTCGAGTGGCCGCAGCGCGTCGAACATGAAGATGTGTGTGTACTTGTGCGGGTCGGCGAAGTTCCGCTCGGCGAAGGCGACGTGCGACGCGACGAGCGGGACCACACCAGGGTCCGTACGCCGGCCTCCGTCACCACCGGCGGTCGTCGGCCCAGCGGCCACCGACGCGAGGCCGGCGACGGTGGGGTGCGCGATGAACTGCGCGGGGGTGATCACCACACCCGCCTTACGGGCCCGGTCCACCACCCGGATCACGTGCAGCGAGTCCCCACCCAGGGCGAAGAAGTTGTCCTCCGGACCCACCGACGGCACCCGCAGCACCTCCCGCCAGATCCCGGCGAGGACCTCCCGCGCCGTGTCGGCCGGTGTCTGCGCGGCGGTCGCGACCGAGGCGAGCGCGGCGACGGTCGGGTACGCGATGAACTGCGCGGGCGTGATGACCACACCCGCCTTACGGGCCCGGTCCACCACCCGGATCACGTGCAGCGAGTCCCCACCCAGGGCGAAGAAGTTGTCCTCCGGACCCACCGACGGCACCCGCAGCACCTCCCGCCAGATCCCGGTCAGGATCCCCTCCACCGGCCCACGCCGGGTCTCGGCGCTGGCGGTGGCGGCGGTGGCGGTGGCGGTGGCGGTGGCCGGAGCCGCAGTGGGGGTCGGCGCCGTCAACGCGGCCCGGTCGACCTTCCCGTTGGGCAGCCGGGGCAGGCGGTCGACGAGCGCCACCGTCGGCACCATGTAGTCCGGCAGCCGCTCCCGCAGCGCCGCACGTAGGTCGTCGGTGGAGAGCACGGCACCCGGCCGCAGCGCCACATGGGCCACCAGCCGCCGGTCGTCCGCACCGTCGTCGTCGCAGAGCACCACGCACTCGCCCACGCCGTCCAGAGCGGACAGCGCCGAGGCGACCTCGTCCGGCTCGACCCGGTGACCCCGGATCTTGACCTGGTCGCCGATCCGGCCCAGGAACTCCACGGTGCCGTCCGGCAGCAGCCGCCCCCGGTCACCGGTGCGGTAGAGCCGGCCGCCCGGCGCGCCCAGCGGATCGGGCACGAACCGCTCGGCGGTCGACGCGGCGTCCCCCAGGTAGCCCCGGGCCAGGCCCGCTCCCCCGACGACGATCTCGCCGGGCAGGCCGGTCGGCACCGGCCGCAGCCTCTCGTCGAGGACGTACAGCCGTGCGCCCGGGATCGGCCGACCGAGCGGCACCACCGCCTGGCGGCCCGCCCGGTCGATGCGGACCTCCGACACGGCGACGATGCCCGTCGTCTCGGTCTGGCCGTACATGTTGACCAGCCGGGGCGCCGTCCCGGGCGCGTTGCGGATGGCCTCGGGAAGTTCGTAGCGCAGCGGCTCGCTGGCGGTGAGCACCACGCGTGGCCGCCACCCGCCGGGCGAGGTGAGCGCCGGCAGCAGGACCCGCAGGTACGACGGCACCAGGTCCAGCACCTGCACGCCGTGCGCGGTGACGAAGGTGAGCAGCGCCAACGGGTCGGCCAGGTGCGCGCGCCCGGCGACGACCACGTGGCCGCCCAGCGTCAGCGGAACGGCGAACTGCCGCACCGACGACGAGAACGCGAACGACGCGGTGTGCAGGAACACCGGCTCCTCGGGCAGGGCCAGCGCGGCCGGCAGCCCGTCCAGGTACGCCGACAGCCCGCCGTGGGTCACCACCACACCCTTGGGGAGCCCCTTGGTGCCGGAGGTGTAGACCACGTAGGCGGGGTGCTCCGGTCGCAGCGCCGGTGTCGGCCGGGGGCCCACCGGGGCCGGCAGGTCCTCGATCGTCACCACCTCGCCCGCGCCCCGGGGCGTACGACCCGCCAGGTCGCGCGTGGTGAGCGTCATCGTCGGCCGGGCGTCCGCCACGATCGCGGCCAACCGCTGCGCGGGGTACGCGGGGTCCAGCGGCACGTACGCGGCACCCGTCTCCAGGACCGCCAACGCCGCCACGACGACGTCGACGCCACGGTCGAGGTGCAGGGCGATCGCGGTTTCCGGGCCCGCGCCGCGTTCGGCGAGCACCCGGGCCAGGTCGCCGCTGCGGCGGTGCAGGTCGCCGTAGGAGAGAGTCGTCTCGCCGCTGGTGACCGCCGGAGCGTCGGGTCGGCGTCGCGCCTGCTCGGCCACCCGGGCGGTGAGCGTGCGGTGCACGGCCCCCACCGGCAGCGCCGGACCGTGCGCGAGCGCGTCGAGACGCTCCCGCTCGCCCGGCAGGAGCGGATCCACGTCGAAGACGCGCTGGTCGGGGTCACCGACCAACCGGTCCATCAACACCCCGAGGCGGCTCATCATCGCCTCGACGGTGCCCGCGTCGAACAGGTCGGTGCTGTACTCGGCGTGCCCCTCGATGCCGCCCTCGGTCTCCCACAGGTCGATCAGCAGGTCGAAGCGGGCGGTGCACTGCTCGTTGTCGATCGACGTGAGGGTGAGGCCGGGGCCCGGGTCGGGCAGGCCGCCCGGGGCGTTCTGCAACGCGAAGCGCACCTGGAACAGCGGCGAGTGGCTGAGGCTGCGGGTGGGCGCGACCGCGTCGACGACCATCTCGAAGGGGACGTCCTGGTGGGCGTACGCGCCGTGCGCCGTGCTGCGGACCCGCCGCAGCACCTCGCGGAAGGTGGGGTCGCCGGAGAGGTCGACCCGCAGCGCCAGGGTGTTGGCGAAGAACCCGACGAGCTTCTCCAAGTCGGTGCTGGTGCGGTTGGCGACAGGCGTGCCGACGGTGATGTCCCGTTGGCCACTGAGCTGGGCCATGAGCACGTCGAAGCCGGCCAGCAACGCCATGAACAGGGAGACCTTCTCCCGCCGGGCCAGGTCGGCCACCGCCCGGGACCGCTCCGCCGACCAGCTGACGTCGTGGCGCGCTCCGCGGAAGGTCTGCACCGCCGGTCGCGGCCGGTCGGTCGGCAGGTCCAGCGTGGGTACGCCGTCGAGCTGCCGCTTCCACCAGTCGAGCTGGTCGTCCAGCTCGGCGCCGGTCAACCAGGACCGCTGCCAGAAGGTGTAGTCCACATAGGTGTGGGTCAGCTCCGGCAACGACGACGGCTGCCCCTGGGCGATCTCCCGGTAGAGCGTCACCAGGTCGTCCAGCACGATGTTCAGGGACCAGCCGTCGGAGACGGTGTGGTGCAGCGTCAGCAGCAGCACGTGCGAGTCGGGGCGTACCCGCACCAGGGTGCCGCGCAGCAGCGGCCCGGCGGCCAGGTCGAACGGAGTGCGTCCCTCGGCGTCGAAGAGGGCGGCCAGTCGGCCCTCCGGGTCGGCGTCACCCCGCACGTCCACCTCGGCGTACGCCACGGCGTCGACGGGCAGGAACTCCTGCACCGGTTCGCCGTCCACAGAGGGGAACCGGGTGCGCAGGCCCTCGTGGCGGGTCCACAGCGCGCCGAAGGCCGCCCGCAGCGCGTCGGCGCGCAGGTCACCGTCGAAGCGCAGCGCGAGGGGCACGTTGTAGAACGCGCTGTCCTCGGCGAGCCGGTTGAGGAAGTACAGGCGTCCCTGCGCGTGTGACAACGGCACCGGGCCGGTCCTCGCGACGGAGACGAGACCGGGCCGGGGGGCCCGCCCGCCGAGGGCCTCGATCCGGGCCCCCAGGTCGGCCAGCGAGGTGGACTCCAGGAACACCGCCAGCGGCAGCTCGATGTCGAGCTTCTTGCGCAGCCGGGCCATGGCCCGGACCGCCAGCAGGGAGTGTCCACCCAGATCGAGGAAGTTCGCGTCCCGCCCGATCGACTCGATCGGCCGCCCCAGCACGTCGGCCCAGACCTCGGCGATGGCCTCCTCCAGCCGGCTCTGCGGAGCGACCAGGGTGGGCGCGGGCTCGGCTGCCGCGGGCGCGGGCAGGGCCGCCCGGTCCACCTTGCCGTTGGCGGCCAACGGCAGCGCGTCGAGCGTGACGACGACCTCCGGCACCATGTAGTCCGGCAACTCCGCGCGCAGCGCGTCACGTGGGTCGTCGGCCACGGAATCCCCGGCCGCTGTGACGTACGCGACCAGCCGCTCCTCACCGGGCCGGTCGGTGCGCAGCAGGACCACCGCCTCGCGGACCTGCGGCAGCCGGGTCAGGGTGGTCTCGATCTCCGCCAACTCGACCCGGTACCCCCGGATCTTCACCTGGGTGTCGACCCGGCCCAGGCAGTCCAGCTCGCCGTCGGGTCGCACCCGGACGAGGTCGCCGGTGCGGTACATGCGCTCCCCCGGCGTCGGGGCGAACGGGTCGGGCAGGAAGCGCCCGGCGGTCAGATCCGGACGACCGTGGTAGCCACGGGCCACACCGGCACCGGCGACGTACAGCTCACCGACAGTGCCGGGCGGCACCGGCAGCAGGTTGCCGTCCAGCACGTAGAGCCGCGTGTTGGCGATCGGACGACCGATCGGCACCACACCGGACAGGTCGGTGCCGTCGTGCACCTCGTGCACGCAGCAGCCGACGACGGTCTCGGTGGGCCCGTACTCGTTGACGATCCGCAGGCCCGGAGCCCGCCGCCGCCAGGCGGCGGCGGTGGCGCCGTGCAGCGACTCGCCACCGACGATCAGATAGCCGTCCGCAGCGATGGTCCGGCTCGGAACGGCCCGGTCCAGCGCCTCCAGGTGGGCCGGGGTGAGCTTGACCAGCCCGAGGTCCAGGTCGCTGCCGAGCAGCTCGGTGAGGGTCTCCAGCTCGGTGCCGTCGGCGACGAGCAGCACCGGGCGCCCGGCCAGCAGCGGACAGAACAGCGTCGTCACCGACAGGTCGAACCGCAACGGCGAGACCAGGGGCACGCCCCCGCCCTCGGCCACCCGGTACGCCCGCAGGCTCCACGTTAGGTAGTTGGTCAGGCCGCGGTGGGTCACCACCACACCCTTGGGTCGCCCCGTCGAGCCCGAGGTGTAGATCACGTAGCAGGCGCTGTCCGGGTGCGGACGCGGCAGCGGCGGCAGGTCGGTGGTGGCGTCCTCGTCGCCGTCGGGCAGCAGCACCGGCACGTCGATGTCCGGCAGGTCCGCGACCCGGCCCGCGCTGGTGACGACCACCCGCACCTCGGCGTCGGTGAGCATGAACCGCACCCGCTCGGCGGGCTCACCCACGTCCAGCGGCACGTACGCGCCGCCGGCCCGGAGGGTGGCCAGCACGGCCGTGACGAGGTCGACACCCCGGTCCAGGAAGAGGCCGACGCGGGTCTCCGGACCCACCCCGTGCCGACGCAGCCGCGCGGCGAGGGCGTCGGCCCGGCGGTCCAACTCCGCGAACGTGACAGTCAGGTCGCCGACCAGCAGCGCGGGCGCGTCAGGGGTACGGGCGGCCTGCCGAGCGAACAGCTCGTGCGCGCGCACGTCACCGAGGAGCGGGTCCTCGGTGCGGTTGCCGTCCACGACCGCCGCCCGGGTCTCCTCGGCGGACAGGAGGCGGGCCAACCCGACCGGCGCGTCCGGCGTGGCGGTCAGACCGACCAGCAGAACCCCCAGGTGAGCGGCCATCCGCGCCACGGTGCGCTCGTCGAGGATGTCGGTCGCGTACTCGGCCACCCCCCGCAGCCGGCCGTCAGCGTCCGGCCACACCTCGACCGTCAGGTCGTGCTTGCTGATCGGCAGGTGGTGTTCGACGGCGGTGACCCGCAACCCCGCCGCCTCGGCCTCCAACGCCTGGTCCTCGACCAGGGCGAACATCACCTGCGCGAGGGGCGTGTGGCCGAGGTCGCGCTCCGGGTCGACCGCCTCCACCACCGTGTCGAAGGGCACCTCGCCGTGCGCCATGCCCTGCTGCACGAGGTCGCGGACCCGTCCCACCAGGGCCCGGAAGGTGGGCGCGCCGGAGGTGTCGACCCGCACGACGATCGAGTTGACGAAGGAGCCGACCATCGTCTCCAGCTCGACCCGGGGGCGGTTCGCCACCGGGGTCACCACCGAGACCTCGTCCTGGGCCGCGTACCGCGACATCAGCGCGGCGAACCCGGCGAGCAGCACCATGAACGGGGTGGCCCGCTCCTCCTGGGCCAGGCGGGTCACCGCCGGCCACAGGCCATCGGGCAGGGCGAAGCGGTGCCGCTCGCCCCGGAAGGACTGCACGGGCGGGCGGGGACGGTCCAACGGCAGGTCGATCACGGGTACCGCGCCGGCCAGTGCGCGCTTCCAGTAGTCGAGACCCTCGGCCAGCTCGGTGGCACGGTCGGGGCGGCTCTCCCAGGCGGCGTAGTCCGCGTACTGGACGGTGAGGGGCGCGAGCGTGGGAGCCCGGTCCTCTGCTCCGGCGCGGTACAGCTCCAGCAGCTCATCGATGAGCAGGCTGACCGACCAGCCGTCGCAGATGCTGTGGTGCAGGGTCAGCACCAGCACGTGCACGGTGGGCGTCTGCCGGAACAGCGCGGCGCGAGCCAGCGGCCCGTCGGAGAGCGAGAACGGACGACTCGCCTCGTCGCGGACGGCGGCCAGCACCGCCGCGTCGTCGACGGGCAGTGGGCGCGGGGTGAGGTCCACCTCGATGTCGGACAGGATGCGCTGCACCGGGTCGCCCTCGTCCGCCGCGAACACGGTCCGCAGCGCCTCGTGCCGGTCGACGAGGGCGCGCACCGCGTCGGTGAGCACGTCGAGCCGGAGCGCACCGGTCAGGCGTAGGGCGGTCGGCACGTTGAACATCGCCGAGCCGGGGACAAGCTGGTCCATGAACCACAGCCGGCGCTGTGCCGGGGAGACGGGCAGGTCGCCACCGCGCGGCACCCGGGCGAGCGCCTCGACCGGCCGGGGGCGCCGACCGCCGAGACGCTTCTCGAACAGGGCCCGCTTCGAGGGCGACATCGAGTCGAGGCGTGACCGGCCGGGCGCGAGCGCCGCGCCGGGTGGCGCGGGACGGCTGGCACTCGCGTCGGTGGTCATCAGGCCACCTCCCGAGCGACGCTCTCCAGGTGCGTCACGAGGCTGCGGGGCCGCATGTCCGTCCATGCCGTCGTGACGTGGTCCAGGCAGGACGCGCGGTCGGCGGGCCCGTGGGCCACCGTCCACCCGGCCGGCAGGCTGAGCGACTCGGGCCACAGCGAGTGCTGCCCCTCGTCGTTCACCACCACGAAGAAGCGTCCGTCGGGGTTGTCGAGAATGTTCACGTCTTCCTCACTCTGCGCCTGGTCCCAGGACCCGACGAGGAAGCGCTGAACCGGCACGGCGGCCAGGCAGGGACCGGTGCGGTCGACCTGCCGGCGTCGCAGTCGGGACGCGCGTCCCCAGATCGGGCGTCGTCAACTGTCGTTTGCGGAGACTTTTGCTATGCGTCGCTCAGAGGACGTGCGGGGTTTCACCGCCGCGTGTCTCGCTATCGGATTCCACCACGGCCATGGCCGGCCACCTGCACGTTAATCGGCTATCCGACCCGAGACCGAGGGCCCTTTTCGGACGCATACCAGTCGATGTCAAGCAGATTGCGGCAAGCCACGCTGAGCCCACGTCGCGCTCCCCCCCGAAGTTGCGACCCAACAGCGTTCATGAATGTAAACGCAAGCGAGGCACAGAAAACCACCAGACACGGAGCGTGTCAAGACCCTTGCCTGCCGCTGATCTCCACCATCCCAACCGGGACGTATTTATGACAAATGCTCCAGAGGTGGGTGGTCGACCGAGCACTCCGGCGGGTCCGCCCGCGCTCTGTCCAACGGGCCTGCGGGCGGACGGGCGAGACGACCGGAATCGGTCGTAAATTCGTTGCCAGCAAGGCGTCTGTGCACTACAGAGGCACCTTCGGCAACTCTCTGCGGCGTGCTGACCGATCAACGACGCCGCCGCCCGCCCGCCCTGCACGAGGCGCGTCGGACGAATCACCTACCCAAGCAGGGAGAGGCATTCATCGCGGAAATTGTGGTCACGATCCGACACGGAGACGCGTTTCACACGACAGGCGGAAAGAACGACCGATCATCCATTGGTCGAGCATCCGAATGGTTGGACGGCAGTCAATGTAATGGTTGTTAACGTGCGCAACGCGCGGCACCACAGAGAGCCCACTGTCGCCGGATCACCGCCCCCGCCAAGCCCTCGACCATCCAGGCCGACAAGCCGACGCTCCGGCCGCCGGACGATTGTGTTCGATTGCCCGACAGGATCAGGCCGGGACGACGCGGCGAGCGCCGGATTCCTTTGTCGCACAGGCGCGCCACCACGCGTACGTGGCCCGGGGGCAGGCGCCCGGCGCACCCGAGGGCACCTCCGACGCCGGGCACCCAGCCGGCCGTCGACACCCGAATCCGGGCGGACGCGTAAACAAGCCCATCGACGGCAATCAGTGTGCGTGCGCGCCGAATCAGGCCCGGCGCGGCGCTGCTCGGCCTTTACCCGAGCGCCGGGATGTCGTACGCCGGCACCCGCGACCGCCGGCACCGGACGCTTGTGCAACGGCGTCCGGAAACACCTCGGTCAGTCCTGCAATAGCTGCCGGGCCATCACGATCCGCTGCACCTGGTTGGTGCCCTCGTAGATCTGCGTGATCTTGGCGTCCCGCATCATCCGCTCGACCGGGTAGTCCCGGGTGTAGCCGTAGCCACCCAGCAACTGCACCGCGTCGGTGGTGATCTCCATGGCCGCGTCGGAGGCGAAGCACTTGGCCGCCGCCCCGAAGTAGGTGAGATCCGCGTCGCCCCGCTCCGACCTGCCGGCAGCCGCGTAGGTGAGCTGCCGGGCCGCCTCGAGCTTCATGCCCATGTCGGCCAGCATGAACTGGATCCCCTGGAACTCGGCGACCGCCTTGCCGAACTGGCGACGTTCAGCCACGTACCCCTTCGCGTAGTCGAGCGCGCCCTGCGCGATCCCGACGGCCTGCGCGGCGATGGTGACCCGGGTGTGGTCCAGGGTCTTCATCGCGGTCGCGAAGCCGGTGCCCTCCGCGCCGATCATCCGGTCGGCCGGGATCCGCACGTTGTCGAGGTAGACCTCGCGGGTGGGCGAGCCCTTGATGCCGAGCTTCTTCTCCGGCGCGCCGAAGCTCACCCCGGCGTCGGACTTCTCGACCACGAAGGCCGAGATACCCCGGGACCGGGCGGACGGGTCGGTGACGGCGAATACGGTGTAGAACTCGGACACCCCGGCGTTGGTGATCCAACGCTTGACCCCGTTCAGCACCCAGTGATCCCCGTCACGTACCGCCCTGGTGGTCATGGACGCCGCGTCGCTGCCCGCCTCGGGCTCGGAGAGGCAGTACGAGAACATCGCCTCACCGGCCGCGACCGGCGTCAGGTAGCGGGTCTTGAGGTCGGCGGAACCGGACAACAGGAGCGGCATGGTGCCGAGTTTGTTCACCGCCGGGATCAGCGAGGAGGACGCGCAGGCGCGGGCCACCTCCTCGATCACGATGGCGGTGGCCAGCGCGTCCGCGCCCGCGCCGCCGTACTCCTCGGGGATGTGCGGTGCGTGGAAGTCGGCCGCGCGCAGCGCGTCGTAGGACGCCTTGGGGAACTCCCCCGTCTCGTCGGCCTCCGCGGCGTGCGGAGCCACCTTCGCGACGCAGACATCGCGCACGGCCTCCCGGATCGCCTCGTGCTCCTCGGGCAACCGGTAGACGTCGAACGACTCCCCTGCGGCCATCTCGGCCCTCCCCTTCACCACTATCATGCGCAGTCTGTGACGACTCCTGACCGCCGACCGCGCAGACTGAAGACTAGCGACTGCAGTTCAGGTGATGTTACCGGCGCGTAGGTATGGGCAGGACGGCGCACCTAACGCGCTCAGCGATGATGGAGATTGAGACAGTGAGCCACCCTCCGGTGCCCCGCCCAGGCGCCGCAGCAGAATGCGACGCGACGACGCGGCGCCAGCGCGAGCGGAGAAGACAGGCGTGACGATCCCCTACCCCACCATCCAGCCGACCCCCGCCATCGCCGCGGTGACCCCGCCCTCGGGCGCACCCCGGCCGAGGGTGACGTTCCTAGGGACTGGTTACCTCGGTGCGACATACGCCATCTGCTACGCCGAACTGGGCTACGAGGTTCTCGGTTTCGACGTCGACGCCGACAAGATCGCGATGCTGAACGCCGGTCAGGTGCCGATCCACGAGCCCGGCCTGGACGAGCTGCTCCGGCGCAACCTCGCCGCCGGCCGCCTCCGGTTCAGCACCGACATCGCCGAGACCGCCGAGTTCGGTGACGTGCACTTCATCTGCGTCGGCACCCCGCAGCGGGCCGACGGCATGGGCGCCGACCTGTCGTACGTCGAGGCGTCGGTCACCAGCCTCGCGCAGCACCTGACCCGCAAGGCGTTGATCGTCGGCAAGTCCACCGTGCCGGTCGGCACCGCCGAGTGGGTCGAGCAGCTCGTCGGCAAGCACACCCCGAACGACCTGGACGTCGAGGTGGCGTGGAGCCCCGAGTTCCTCCAGGAGGGCTTCGCCGTCGACGACGTCCTGCGGCCCAACCGGATCGTGGTCGGCGTCAAGAGCGAGTGGGCCAACGGCATGCTCTACGCCGCGCACAAGGGCGTGTTCGACCTGGCCGCCACGGAGGACCGCGAGGTGCCCCTGGTGGTGACCGACTTCTCCACGGCCGAGCTGGTCAAGGTCGCCGCGAACGCCTTCCTGGCCACCAAGATCTCCTTCATCAACGCGATGGCCGAGGTCTGCGAGGCCTCCGGCGGCGACGTCACCCAGCTGGCCCGCGCGATCGGCTACGACCCGCGCATCGGCAACCGGTTCCTCCAGGCCGGCCTCGGCTTCGGAGGCGCCTGCCTGCCCAAGGACATCCGGGCCTTCCAGGCCCGCGCCCAGGAGCTGGGCGCCGGCGAGGCGCTGCGCTTCCTCCACGAGGTCGACCTGATCAACCTGCGCCGGCGTACGCGGGTGCTCCAGCTCGCCGCTGACCTGCTCGGCCGCCGCTCCGGCCCGGCCGGCCCGGACTTCTCCGGCACCCGGATCGCCGTACTCGGCGCCACCTTCAAACCCAACACCGACGACGTCCGCGACGCCCCGGCGCTCGCCGTCGCCGCGCTGCTGCACAAGGCCGGCGCCGAGGTGCACGTGTACGACCCCCAGGGCACCGAGAACGCCCGCCGCGCGGTCCCCGAGTTGACGTACGAGAGCAGCATCAACGACGCGGTCAACGAGGCCGACCTGGTCTGCGTCCTCACCGAGTGGGCCGACTTCCGCAACGCCGACCCGGTCGCCCTCGGCGAGTTGGTCAACGGTCGCAAGGTCGTCGACGGCCGCAACTGCCTCGACCCGGCGCTCTGGGCCCAGGCGGGCTGGGAGTACCGGGGCATGGGTCGCCCCTGACCAACCGACGCACCACCGGCCGGCCATCGCGCATCTCGATGGCCGGCCGGTGTCGTTGTTTGCCCCGGACCCGCCGACAAGAGTCGAAATCCGCGCCAGCTTTGGGCATGCTGCGACAGTGGGAGTCCACAGTGCGGGTGGAGGGGTGTCGTGGCGACCTTTCAATGCTCCTCGTGCGGCCGGGAGATCAAGCCGGCCGTTCGCTGCCCGCACTGTGGGGCAGATCAACCACAGTGGGTCGAGCACCTGGCCGACATCGAGCGTTCGATCGCGGAGATGAAGGCGCGCGACGCCGCCATCGCCCGCGAGCAGCGGCAGATCGCCGCCAAGATGCAGGCCGCGCTCTTCCAGCGGGACATCCTCGCCCACGCCAGCGAGGAGCGGCTCAAGCAGGCCACCCGGCCACGCCGGGTGCTGCGCCGCCGTCCCGGCCGGCGGCCACCGACTGCCACCATGGGAGCGCCGCCCCGGGTGCCCCGCCAGGGCACTCCGCCCGCCCCGGAGGACCCGCCGCCGCCCCCGCCCCGGGCCGCCTGGTTGGACGTGGACGACCCGGAGCACCCGCCGGAGGCGTCCTCGCGCGAGGTGCAGAACATCCCGCTGGGGTTGGGCGCGCTGCTGCTCGGCGTGGCCGCCGTGGTCTTCGCCGCGGTGGCCACCAGCTCGATGGACGCGCTGGCCCGGCTCGGCATCCTGCTCCTGGCCACCGTGCTGATGCTGCTCGCCCCGCCGGCACTGGCCCGACGCGGGCTCACCTCGACCGCCGAGACCATCGCCGCCGTCGGCCTGCTGCTGGTGCCGCTCGCCGGCAACGCCCTCTGGGCGGTGGACCGGATCGGCGTCGGCGGCGGCTCCGGCACGGTCTTCGCCGGGGTGATCTTCGCGGTCACCGCCGCCGTCGCATTCGGGTACGCCGGTTGGACCGGTCTGCGCGCGCCCCGCTTCGCCACCGTGCTCGCCGCCCAGCCGGTGCTGCCGTTGCTGGCGTACGACCGGATCACCGGTCCGGGTGGCTGGGCGCTGGTGCTGGCCCTGGTCGCCCTCGTCAACCTCGGCCTGGCCCGCTCCGGCGTGACCGTCGAACGCCAGGCCCGGCAGGACCCGCCCACGCCGGGGACGCCGTCCGCGCCCCGTCAGCGGGACGCCGAGAGCCGGCCGGAGGGCGACCCGGAGGAGGCCGCCGAGCTGATCGACGTCAGTGGCGGCGCGACCGACCCGCAGCCGACCCGGCCGGTGCCCGGCCTGCGTGAGCTGACCTGGTTGCTGCACGCCCTGGCGGTCGCCGTCTCGCTGGCGTACGCGGTCACCGCCCTGCTGCGGGCACAGACCGTGCCGACCGCTACCGGCAGCGGCGTGGTGCTGCTGCTGGCCGCCGTGATCGGGCTGGCCGGCGCGTTGATGCTGCGTCGCCCGCCGCTGCCGGACGTCGCGGCCGGCATCGTCACCCTGGCGGTGATCGGCTCGCTCAGCCGGATCGCCTCGGTGGCGCTCCCCGGCCGGGCGCTGCTGCTGATCGCGGCGGTCATCACGGTGACCGGGCTGGCGGTGCGCGCGGTCCCGGAGGCGGCCCGACGTGGCCCACAGCTGGCCTCCGCGGTGGCGCTGACCGTCAGTGGACTGGTGGTCGCCGGCGGTGCGCTACGCGCCGGGGTGGCACCGGTCCGGGCGGCACTGCCCGCCTGGAACCCCGACCTCAGCCGGTACCCGGGCGAGCTGGCCGCCGCGGTCGGGCCGACGACCTGGCAACTCGCGGGTGCCGCGTTCCTGCTCACCATCGCGGCGGTGCTGGCCCTGCCCACCGAGATCCGCCGGGAGTTCGCGGTCGCCGGCGCGGCGCTGACCGCGCTCGCCGTTCCGGCCTCGTTCGGTCTCGGCTGGGCGACGGCACCCTGGCCAATGGTGATCACCGCGATCGGCATCGGGGTCATCGGGCTCTCCGCCCGCACCGACCGGGCCGCCGTGGCGCACGCCATCGGAGCGGCCGTGGTCGGCCTGTTCGGCGCGGGTGCCAGCCTGGCCAGCCCCACCCTCACCGCCGCCGTCCTGATCACCCTGTTCGTGGCCGGCACGCTGGTCACGCTGGCACCCCGGATCCGGATCGCCTCGGCCGCCTCCGAGACGGTCACCGCCTGGGCCGCCGGTGGCGCCGCGTTCGCGCTGCCCGGGGCGGTGGCGGCGTTCGTGGCCGCGACCATGCCGAGCGACCCCCTCCTCACCCCGGCGAGCCTGCGCGAGGTGACCGTCCCGATCCTGGCGGCCAGCTTCCTGGCGGTCTGCGTGACCCTGGGCTACGCGGCGGTCGTGCAGGTCTCCCAGCGCCACATTCCCGTTCCGCTGTCGGTCGGCACCGGGCTGGGCGCGCTGATGGTCACCGCCGCCGCCTTCGGGGCGCCCGGCGCGACCGTCGCCGACGCCTGGGTGGGCGCGCTCCTGCTGGTCGCGGCGGTGCTGCTCTTCCTGGCCCCTTCCATCGACGCCGGCCGTCGCGCCGACCTCACCCTCGACGGCTCGGACCTGGCCGCCGCCGCGGTCACCACCGCCCTGATCGCCACGCTGGTACGGATCGGAGCGGTGCTCGCCCCGGGCGGGCAGCTGGCGGTGGCCGCCGCCCTGCTCCTGGTGGTCGCCGTGGCCGCCCGCAGCATGCCGGAGGAGTGGCGACGCGGCCCCATCCTCGGCCTCACCGTCGGCGGCGTCCTGATCGGCGTCCTCGCCGGCTGGACGGCGGTACGCGGCGGGCTCGGCGTGCTGGCCACCCCCGGCCCGATCTGGAGGGGCGACCTGAGCGGCTGGCCGGCCGCCCCCGTCGGCGGCGCCACCTGGCAGGCGCCGGTCGCGCTGGCCCTGCTGGCCCTCGCCGCCGGCATCCTGCTCCCGCCGCCGTGGCGCTGGGACGTGTCCGGTGCGGCGGTGGTGCTCGCCACGATCGGCGCACCGGCCGCATTCGATCTGGCCTGGTGGTCACCGGTCCTGGTCGGCGGAATGGTCGCCACCGTGTTCGGCATGGCCGCGGTGGCCACGGAGGAGGCGCGCGCCGGGCTGTCCCGGGCCACGGTGGCCGGGGTCGTCGCGCTGCACGCCGCCGGAGCCGGACTGGTCCGCCCGTGGACCACGGCCCTGGCGCTGGGCAGCATCGCGCTGATCGGCGTGGTGGTGGCCACGCTGGCCCGCGTCCTCGCCGGCCCACAGGTCGCCGACATCGACACCGAGGGGATGCCCCCGCACCTGGCGCAGATCGGTGGCGCGGCGATCGGTGCCGCCCTGCTGGCCCTCCCGGGTGCGGTGGCGGCACTGTCCGCCGAGTTCGACCACTCGGCGGAGGTGGTGCTGACCGCCGCGCTGGCCGCGACCAGCCTCGGGCTGGCTGCCGTGGCAGCGGTCCGCCGACTGGTGCCGCAGTATCTGCCCTGGGTCAGCGTGGCGGTCGTCGGCGGGGCCACCATCAGCGCCCTCGCCGCCATCCCCACCGGCCTCGCCGCCGGCGTCTACGCGGCCGCCGCCGCCCTGCTCGGCGTATTGGCCGAGCTGATCCGCGCGGCCACCGTGCCGCCCACCGGCGCGGCCCAGCCGGTCCGGCGCTGGGCGGTACGACTCGACGGGGCCCTGCGGCGGCTGCCGGACGACGCGGAACGACGGCGGTGGCGGGTCAACCCGGCCGCGGGTGCGTTGGCCGTGGCGGCGCTGCCGACTGCCCTGGCCCTCGCCTCGATCGCGCCCGCGCTGGTCACCGCCCTGGTCGAGCCGCACCGCACACTGACCCGGATCTGGCAGGGCCCGCCGCCGGAGCTGCTCACTCCACCACCGGACGTGGTCAACCCGACCCACGTGCTGACGGCGTTGCTGCTCACCGCGACCGCCGCGCTGGCCGCCACCGGGTTCAGCGGCGGACGGCGTTCCCGGGCCGTGCCGGTGGTGCTGCCCGGAGCGGCCGTCACGCTGCTGATCGCACCCATCGCGCTGGGCCAGGGCTGGCCCGCCAGCACCGTCGCCGCGCTGTCCGTCTTCACCATCGCGATGCTCGGTCTCGCGCTGACCCCACCGCCGGCGCTGGTCGAGCGGGCCCGCTCGCTGCGGCTGGCCCGGGTGCTGGTGTTCGCCATCGGTCTGGCCGGTGGCAGCGCCGGTCTCGCCGGCAGCCTGGCCGACCGGCAGATGACCCTGTTCACCCTCGGCAGCGCGGTCGCGGTGGGCGCGGTGGCGGCGCTGTTCGGCACCACCCAGCGGGCGCGCATCCTCGGCTGGCTCTTCGCCTCACTCATGGCGCAGCTCTTCGTGCTCACCGTCGGCCTGGTCGCCGGGCTGGCGGCGGTCTGGTCGGCGTTCGGGGTGCTCGCCGTCGGCGCGGTCCTACAGGTGCTCGCCGCGACCCTGCCCCGGCTGCGCCGCCCCGAGGCGCAGCGAGAGGCCTCCACCGTGGAGTGGACCGGGTACGCTGCCGCGCTGATCGCGTTGGCCCTCGCCTTCGACTCGCCCCGCCACATCGCCGCCCTGCTGGCCGCCTGGGGCGCCGTCCTCGGGGTGGCGGCGACCCGACCCGGTCGTCGGCCGGTGGAACGCCGGATCCTGTTCTGGGCGGTGGTGGTCTGTGAGATCACCGCGTGGTGGATCCTGATGCGAGTCGCCGACGTGGCGTTGCCAGAGGCGTACACCCTGCCGTTCGCCGTGCTGGCTCTCCTCGTCGGAGTCCTGGAGCTGCGTCACCGGCCCGACATGAGCAGTTGGGTGGCGTACGGCCCTGCGCTGGTAGCGGCCTTCGTACCGACACTGGCGATCGTTCTGGCCACCGAATCCAGCACGGTCCGGCAGATGCTCCTGCTGCTCGGCGCGGTCGCGGTGCTGATCTTCGGCTCGTCCAGTCGGCAGCAGGCCCCGGTGATCGTCGGCGCGTCGGTCACCGCGATCACGGCCATCCACGCCCTGTTCAGCCTGGGCCCGTGGTTGGCGCTGATCCCGGTGGGCATCCTGCTGCTGGTGCTCGGCGCCAGCAACGAGCGCCGCCGCCGCGCCCAGGAACGCCTACAGACCGCCCTGCGCGGCATGAGATAAACCCGAAGGGTCACCGCAGGGCGAGTAACGAGCAGACGCGCCCCAGTCCGCCCGCCGCCCCCGCTGTCGCTCCGCCCCCACTCGCGCCCCACCCGAGCCCGCCCCCACTCGCGCCCCACCCTGCCCCCACTCGCGCCCCAGCCCGCTCCCACTCGGGTCGATCATGGAGTTGTGGTGGGGGACAAAGTCCGCGAATGCCCTCGCTCCGGGCACCACAAGTCCATGATCGACCCCGTCAAGGTCGGGTTCGCGGGCTGGGCGGGGCTGGGGCAGGGCTGGGGCGCGGTGGCTCGGTTGTCCTCGCGCGATCTTGCACTTTCTGTTGCGACATAAGGCGTGGAAGCCGCAGAACGGCAACCGAAAGTGCAAGATCGCGGGGCGGGGCTCGCGGGGCGGGGCTCGCGGGGCGGGGCTCGCGGGGCGGGGCGGGGGCTCGCGGGGGCGGGGCGGGCTGGTTAGGGGAGGGTTGCTTGGAGGGCGGCTTCCTTTGTTGCCACCAGCTTCTCCAGGTCCTGCTGGTAGGTCGCCATCCTGGCGCGCAGGTCCTCGTCGGCGGCACCCAGGATCCGTACGGCGAGCAGACCGGCGTTGCGGGCGTTGCCGATCGACACGGTGGCGACCGGGATCCCGGCCGGCATCTGCACGATGGACAGCAGCGAGTCCATGCCGTCGAGGTGCTTCAGCGGCACCGGCACGCCGATCACCGGCAGCGGCGTCACCGAGGCCACCATGCCGGGCAGCGCGGCGGCACCCCCGGCCCCCGCGATGATCACCTTGAGGCCCCGGTCGGCAGCGTCGCGCCCGTACTCGATCATCGCGACCGGAGTCCGGTGCGCCGAGATCACCCGGACCTCGTACGCCACGCCGAAGTCGTCCAACACCTCGGCCGCGGCCCGCATTGTCGGCCAGTCCGAGTCGCTACCCATGATCAAGCCAACCGTGCTCACTGCGGCCCTCTCCTCGTTCCCGAAACCGTGCTTCACCCGACACCAAGGCTCAGCCGAGACCATGGCTCACCCGACACCAAGGCTCACCCGACACCATGGCTCAGCCGAGGCCAAGGCTCACTTGAAACCGTGGCTCACTCGTGGCCCTCGCGCAGCCAGCGCGCGGCCCTTGCGGCCCGCGCCCGCAGGTCGTCCAGGTCGTCACCGAGCACGGTGACGTGCCCGATCTTGCGGCCGGGCCGCACCTGCTTGCCGTACAGGTGCACCTTGGCACCCGGCTCGGCGGCGAAGAGGTGGTGCAACCGCTCGTCGATCGACATCCCGCCCGGCTCGCCGCCGAGCACGTTGGCCGACACCACCACCGGGGCGGTCAGCGCGGTGTCGCCCATCGGGTAGTCCAGCACGGCCCGCAGGTGCTGCTCGAACTGCGAGGTCCGGGCACCCTCGATGGTCCAGTGCCCGGAGTTGTGCGGTCGCATCGCCAGCTCGTTGACCACGATCGCGGACCGTCCGGCGTCGTCGCGTACCTCGAACAACTCCACCGCCAGCAGCCCGATCACACCGAGCGCGGTGGCCAGGTCGATGGCGAGCTGCTGAGCGGAGACCGCCAGCTCCTCGTCCAGGCCGGGCGCCGGAGCGAGGACCTCCACGTTGATGCCGTCGCGCTGCACGGTCTCGACCACCGGGTACGCGGCCACCTGACCGAACGGCGAACGGGCCACCTGGACGGCCAGCTCCCGCCGCAGCGGCACCCGCTCCTCGACGATCAGCCGGGTGCCGCCGGCGAGCAGCGTGGTCGCCAACTCGGTGGCCTGGTCGGCGTCGTCGACCATCCAGACGCCCCGGCCGTCGTACCCACCGCGAGCCGCCTTGAGCACCACCGGCCAGCCGACCTGCTCGCCGAAGCCGACGAGGTCGGCGGGCTCCGCGACCGGCCGCCAGGCCGGGTTGGGCGCACCCAGCTCGGTCAGGCGTTCCCGCATGACCTGCTTGTCCTGGGCGTGCAGCAGTGCGTCCGCCGGCGGGTAGAGGGGCACCCCTTCCGCCGCCAGTGTGCGGATGTGCTCGGTGGGCACGTGCTCGTGGTCGAAGGTGACGACGTCGCAGCCCTTGGCGAAGGTGCGCAGCGCGGCCAGATCGGTGTGGTCGCCGTACTGGACGTCGGCGGCGACCAGCGCCGCACCATCGTCAGGGGCGGTGGCGAGCACACGCAGTGACTGGCCGAGGGCGATCGCGGCCTGGTGGGTCATTCGGGCCAACTGGCCGCCACCCACCATGCCGACAACTGGCAGACCGGTACGGGAATCCATAGCGCGGCCAGCCTATCCGGGCCGCCGACGGGCCCATCGGGAGGGCCGGCGACCCGCCTCGCGAGCGCTGGCGGGACGACCAGGCGGGCGGGGCGGGTGACTACCGGGCGTGGCCGTGCGCTCAGCTCAGCTCGGCTACCAGCTCCTCGACCGAGGTGACCGGCCGCTGGCAGACGAAACCCCGGCAGACGTACGCCGCGGAACCCCCCTCGACCAGCGGACGGTCGGCGAGCAGCGGCACACCCGGCTGGTCCGGACGCCCGGCGACGACCACCGCCCCGGGCGGCGCGTGCCGGCGGGCGGCGGCCACCAGGGGGTCGCCGGCCGGGTCGTCGGTGACCACGGCGATCTCGTACGGCCCGGAGAGCAACGCCTCGCCGACGGCCGCCGCGTACCCGGTGAACCGGGGGTGCTTACCGACGATCGGCGCGACTGTGCCGAGGGCCGCTTCGGCGGCCTCCCGGTAGCGCGTCTCTCCGGTCAGCGCCGAGTACGCCACCAGCCCGGCGATCAACGCCGACCGGCCGGACGGGGTGGCGTTGTCGGTCGGGTCGGCCGGGCGGGCGACCAGCCGCTCCGCGTCGTCGGCGGTGTCGTAGAAGGCGCCACCGGGCGCGGCGAAGTGCGCCAGGGCGGTGTCCAGCAGTTCACCGGCCAGGGTCAGCCAGCGGCCCTCGCCGGTGAGTTGGTGCAGCGCGCAGAACGCCTCGGCGACACAGCCGTAGTCCTCCAGGACGCCGGCCGGCTCGCCGACCCTGCCGTCGCGGGAGACCCGGCGCAGCCGGCCGTCCACCAGGTGCACGGTGGCCAGGTGCTCGGCGGCCTGACGCATCGCCCCGTCGGCGACGATGCTGACGCCGTCCATCAGGTTGGCGTCCTCATCCTGCGGGGACGCGTACCCAGCGGCGACCTGCTGGAACTCGGCGATGGCGGTGATCGCCAGGCCGTTCCAGGCGGCCACCACCTTGTCGTCGAGGGCCGGCTGGGGGCGGGTGTCCCGGGCGGCGAGGAGTCGCCCGACCACCTGCTGCCAGCGGGCGCGCACCTCGGGCGCGGCGTCGTCCACGTCCCGGGCGAGCCGCAGCACGCTCATGCCCTTCTCGAAGGTGCCGTCGTCGGTGACGGTGAACAGGTCGGCGGCGAACCGGCCGTCCTCCTCGCCCAACGCCTCCACGAGCTGCGTGGGCGTCCAGGCGTAGGTGAGCCCCTCGACGCCGTCGGTGTCGGCGTCCAGTGCGGACGCGAACCCCTGCCCGGGCCGGTGCAGCTCGTCGGCGAGGAACCGGGCGGTGTCCCGAGCCACCCGGCGGGCCAGCGGGTCACCGGTGAGTCGCCACAGCTGGGTGTAGAGCCGCAGCAGCAGCGCGTTGTCGTAGAGCATCTTCTCGAAGTGCGGCACCGTCCAGTGCGCGTCCACCGAGTACCTGGCGAAGCCGCCCGCGAGCTGGTCGTAGATGCCGCCCCGGGCCATCGCCTCGGCCGTGTGCCGGGTGATCTCCAGGCTGCCCGGGTCACCGGTGCGCTGGTGGTGGCGCAGCAGGAAGAGCAGGTTCATGTGCGGCGGAAACTTCGGGGCGCCACCGAACCCGCCGTTCGTGGCGTCGTACTCGCTGGCCAGCTTCGCGGCCGCGGCGTCGAGCAGCGGGGCGTCCAGCGGCGCGGTGGGGCCGCCCACGGCCTGCGCGCCGCCGATCGCCTCGACCACGGCGGCGCCCTGGCCCAGCACCGCCTCGCGCTGCTCCCGCCAGGCGGTGGCGACCGACTGGAGCAACTGGACGAAGTTGGGTCGCGGGAAGTAGGTGCCGCAGAAGAACGGGGTGCCGTCCGGGGTGGCGAAGACGGTCATCGGCCAACCGCCCTGGCCGGTCATCGCCTGGGTGGCGGTCATGTAGATCGCGTCCACGTCCGGACGTTCCTCGCGATCCACCTTGATCGACACGAAGTTGTCGTTCATCAGGGCACCGACCTGCTCGTTCTCGAACGACTCGTGCGCCATGACGTGACACCAGTGGCAGGCCGCGTAGCCCACCGAGATGAGCACCGGAACGTCACGCCGCTTCGCCTCGGCGAACGCCTCGTCCGACCAGGGCCACCAGTCGACCGGGTTGTCGGCGTGCTGGAGCAGGTACGGACTGGTGGCCTCGGCGAGTCGGTTCACCTGACGACCATAGCCAGCCCCGGCGCGGACCGCGCGGGGTCCACCCGGACGGTCAGGACGCGCCGTCTGCGCGGAGCCGGAACACGTTCGACTCCGCCGAGTCGCGCAGCGACCCCAGCACCGCGCCGATCTTGTCCGCCGGCATGGGCTTGAAGAAGTGGTAGCCCTGCGCGGAGGTGCAACCCAACTCGGCCAGGGCCATTCGCTGCTCGGCGGTCTCCACGCCTTCGGCGACGACCCGCAACCCCAACTCGTGAGCGAGGCCGACGGTCGTCCGGACGATCGCGGCGGCCTCCGGCGAGTCGGCCATCCGGATGACGAAGGAGCGGTCCACCTTCAACTCGTCCACCGCGATCCGGGTGAGGAAGGTCAGCGACGAGAAGCCGGTGCCGAAGTCGTCGACAGCGAGTTGCACGCCCATCGACCGGAGCGTCGCCAGCACCTCGTCGATGACCTCCAGCTCGCTCATCACCACCGTCTCGGTGATCTCCAGGACGAGCCGGTGCGGCGGCACCTGGTGGCGGCGCAACGCCTCGGCGATCTCCGCCGGCAACCGGGGGTCGAGGAGACTGCGCGCCGAGAGGTTGACCGAGATCGGCACGTCCAGCCCGTCCCGGGCCCAACCGGCGGCCACGCTCAGCGCCTTGTTCAGCACGTAGCGGGTGAAGGTGCCGAGTTGCTCGCTGTTCTCCACCGGCCGGATGAAGTCGGACGGATTCAGCCATCCACGCCGGGGGTGCTGCCAACGGATCAGCGCCTCGACCCCGGTGGGCGCACCCGTGGCCAGGTCGACAGCCGGCTGCAACGCCAGCACCAGCTGATCGTCGACCGTCAACGCTTCCCGCAGCTCGGCCAGCAGGGCGAGCTGGTCGGTGCTGGCCGCGTCGCGGGTGCCGTCGTACGCGGCGACGTTGCCCCCGCCCTCCTTGGCCTGGTACATCGCGATGTCGGCCCGACGCAGCAGCTCGGTCAGGTCCGCGGTGCCCGCGGCGGCCACCACCACCCCGACCGAGACCTCGATGGACATCCGTACGCCGGCCACCTCGGTCGGTGCGGCCAGCCGTTCGGCGATCTCGCGGGCCTGGCGCAACGCGTGGGCCATCGGGGCGGCCCGGTCACCGAGCACCGGCGCCGCCGTGAGCAGCAGGGCAAACTCGTCGCCACCGAGCCGACCGAGCAGGTCACCGGCGCGGACCAGCGCGTTGAGCCGGTTCGCGGTCAGTCGCAGTAGCTGGTCACCCGCCGCGTGACCGAGGGTGTCGTTGACTTCCTTGAACTGGTTGATGTCCAGCAGCAACAGCGCCACCGGGTGGTCGTGGCCGAGCTGTCGCAGCGACTGGTCGCCCTTGCTCAGCATCGCCGCCCGGTTGGCGAGCCCGGTGAGCGGGTCGTGCACCGCCTCGTACGACGAACGGGCGGTCACCAGCCGCAGCTCGTGGTGGGTCGCGGCGTCGTGCAGGGCGGCGGCGAGGGCGTCGCCGAACGCGGCCACCGCGTCACGTTCCCGGGCCGTGGGTGGGGCCGAGCGGGGGAACCGCACCCGCAGCCGACCGACCGGCGTGGCACCGACCGACAGCGACCGGCTCAGCTCGTGCTCGTCCGGCTCCGACTGGTCCGGCGGGCTGGTCTCCCGGTCGACCAGCTGACCGCTGGCGTCGCCCCGGTAGCGGTGCCACCGGCCGTCGGCACGGGCCACGTCGACGTCCACCAGCTCGGCGTTGAACAGGGCCAGCGCCCCGGTGACCGCCGCGCTGGCCACGCCCCGCTCGTCGAGCTGGTTGAGGGCCGCGGTGGCCTCGGCGAAGGCACGCCAGGTGCGCCGCTCCTGATCGGAGCGCAGTCGGTAACGGTAGGTCTGCTGCAACAGCCACAGCAGCGGCGGTAGCAGCAGCAACCAGCGCGGATCGAGTTCCAGCAGGGCGACCACCACGAGGCCGACCGCCACGTTGCCGACGAACATCAGCAGCTTGCCACGCAGCGCGGCGAGCAGCGGCGGCCCGATCGGCAGCCCGTGCCGCAGACCCAACGTCACGCCGCCCAGCCATGCGGTCACCAGGAGGTACGTCACCGAACCGGCGATCACGGCCAGCGCCAGGGTCGGGGTGGGTGGCGAGAGCAGGGGCCGCCCGAGCGCGGTGGTCACGGAGACGGCGAGGGCCGATGCGGCGGCCAGCGAAGCGGCGATCCGGACGATCTCCAGGGCCGGACGGCGGTCGCTGTGCAGTGACAGCAGCGTCCAGGCCAGCCCGGTGCCGAGCAGCGTGGCGGACGGGAGCCAGCCGGCTGGAGTCAGGTAGAGGCAGACGATCAGGGCCGCCTCGCCCCAGGTGATGCTGACCATGCCGGCGGCCGAGCGGAATCGCAGCCGGGCGAGCTGGGCGAGGGCCAGGATGGCGACGGCGATGCCGAACCGGGCCGGACCGCCGAGGGGGTCGTCGACCGGCAGCCGGACCGGGAGGGTCAGCCCGACCGCGGCGGCGGCCAGGGCGGTCAGCGTGACGGCGGCGGTGAGCACGAGCAGCCGGCCCGGTGTGCCACGCACCCCGAGCCGATCGAACGGGTCGCCGGCCGGACCGGAGGTCATCGACCGTCCCCGTCAGCCGACCGACCGACGTCGCGGTGGGCGGCCGGTGCTGTGCTGGTCATCGGCGCCCCCTCCCGCACACGGCTCGGAGACTTTTGGTCCCCCGGCGGAAGGCTAAGCCAAACCGGGTGGTCGCAACAGGGGGCGACCACCCGGTTCGGCGTGATTCACGCGCGGACTACCCGTTCAGGTGCTGCTGGTGCCCGTTGGGAGCGGGCGTGGATGAATCACGCCCCCCGGTCCCGTCTGTCGGATCGACGACTGTGGCATCGGCCCTGGTCGGGTCGGTCGGCCCGGACTGCTGGGGGAAACGGTCCGGCAGACGGCGCAGCCGGGCGTTCATGTTGCGGATCAGCAGAATGGTCGCGGTGGCCAGCAGCAGGATGAGGAAGAGGCCCATCGGCCCGGCCAGACCACCCGTGCGGGTGTCCCCGAAGTTGTTCTCCGCGAGCACCTGGGCAGCGGTCAGCATGGCGTTCCTCCGATGTGCGGTTGGTAACCAGGGTAGCCCCGCCGGGAATCAGCGCGCGTGCGCCGTCTCCCGCACCCCGGCGAAGAGGTCGGACTCGGGCAGCGGGCTGTCGACCATCGACCGGGCCAGCTCGTAGTCCTCGGTCGGCCAGGCGCGCTGCTGGAGCTCCATCGGCACGTGGAACCAGAAGCCGTCCGGGTCGACCTGGGTGGCGTGGGCGCGCAGCGCGTCGTCGCGGACCGGGAAGTATTCGGCGCACTCGACCCGGGTGGTGATCCGCGGGCCCTTGTCGGGGCGGTCCTCCCACCGCTTGAGCCACTCCTCGTAGGGCGACTCCAGACCGGCGGCCAACATGCCCTCGTGCAAGGCCATGATCTTGCCCTTGGAGAAGCCGATGTCGTAGTAGAGCTTCAGCGGCTGCCAGGGCGCGCCCAGCTCCGGGTAGCGCTCCGGGTCACCGGCGGCCTCGAACGCGGCCACGCTCACCTTGTGGCACATGATGTGGTCGGGGTGCGGGTAGCCACCCTCCTCGTCGTACGTGGTCACCACGTGCGGACGGAACTCGCGCATCAACCGCACCAGCGGGCCCGCGGCGACCTCGACGTCCTGGAGGGCGAAACAGCCCTCGGGCAACGGCGGCAGCGGATCGCCCTCGGGCAGACCCGAGTCGACGAAGCCCAGCCAGGCCTGGTCGACGCCGAGGATCGCCCGTGCGGCGTCCATCTCGGCACGCCGGATCTCGCCGATGTTCGCCCAGACGTCGGGTCGGTCGAGCTTGGGGTTGAGCACGCTCCCGCGCTCGCCACCGGTGCACGTCACGACCAGGACGTCCACCCCCTGAGCGACATATTTCGCCGTCGTCGCCGCGCCCTTGCTCGACTCGTCGTCCGGGTGCGCGTGCACGGCCATGAGACGCAGTTGCTCTGCCAACTTCGGCGCTCCTCGTCTGTGCCGGACGGTGGACCCGACCGGGCTCGACCGGCTGACCTGCCGGGATCTTTTCTCACCGCACCCTGTCACCGGCCACCAGCGCCGGGCATGACCTGCCATTCCTGCCGCTGGACCGGGTGGGAGGATGGGGCTCTGTCATTCTTGCCGATGCCGCCGACAACAACGCCAGGAGATACCCGCCGGTGACCGAGACGCACGCCACAATTTCACCAGGCGCGCCGGTATTCCCGGCCGGGCGCTACGGCCGCCGTCGGGCACCGGGCGGAAAGCGCCGCCGTACGCTGCTGGCCGCGCTGGCGCTGTTGGCGCTCGTCGCGACGCTGACCGTGATCTCGGTCCGGCTCTACCGCCAGTACGGCGACCCGGTCTACGACGCCCAGGTGATCACTTACACCGACATCACGGACAAGCAGGTGCTTGTCGACTTTCGGGTGACGGTCCCGTCCGGTGGGTCAGCGGTCTGCGTGCTGCGCGCCCGAGACCGCGCCGGCGCCGAGGTCGGCCGCGAAGAGGTCACCGTGACCGCCGATCCCGGGAATCGGCACGTCACGACCCGGCACCGCCTGGCCACCACCGCGCGGCCGTTCATCGGTGAGGTCCTGCGCTGCCGAGCACCCTCCTGAGCTGGCGAAACACCACCAGAAGCGGGACTGGCGGGGCGTTCACCCCCGGTGTGTGATCCGGACACCGGCGGTGATGGCCGACACGCTGTGTCGTACCGCACTGGTAACTTGGTAGTTCACCTGTCAGCCAGCCACGCACAACTGAGGAGAACGCCTGTGTCCACTGGCAACGAGGCGCCCGCCACCTGGCTGTCCCAGGACGCGTACGACCGCCTCCAGGCCGAGCTCGACGAGCACATCGCCAACCGTCCGGTGATCGCAGCCGAGATCAACGCTCGGCGCGAGGAGGGCGACCTGAAGGAGAACGGCGGCTACCACGCCGCCCGCGAGGAGCAGGGCAAGGCCGAGGGTCGCATCCGCTACCTCCAGGAGCTGCTGCGCACCGCGAAGGTCGGCGCGGCGCCGACGGCGGACGCGGTGTCGCCCGGCATGGTGGTGACGATCTACTTCGACGACGACACGAGCGACACCGAGACCTTCCTGCTCGGTTCCCGGGAGATCGCCGCCACCACCGACCTGACCGTCTACAGCCCCGAGTCCGCGCTGGGCAAGGCGATCCTGGGCGGCCGCGCCGGGCAGACCTGCACCTACACGGCGCCCAGCGGCGCCGACATCAAGGTGACAGTGGTCAGCTTCGAGCCGTTCTCCGGCTGACCGTCGCCGATCGCGTCACCCGCTGCCGGCCGGGCCGACCGACGCCGGCACCCCGCTGCCGACACACCGCGCATCCGAGGCGTGGCACCCACCGGTGTCACGCCTCGGCCGCGAAGACCACCTGGTAGCCGCTGGCCCGCAGAGCGCTGATCAGGGTGTCCGAATGCTCGACACCACGGGTCTCCACCGACAGCGCCACCTCCACCTCACCGAGGCTGAGGTGCGGGTTGGCCCGCTGGTGTTCCACGTCCACCACGTTGGCCCGGTGCTCGGCGATCTGGCTGAGCAGCGACGCGAGCTGCCCCGGCCGATCCGAACAGCGCACGGTCACCCGCAGGTAGCGGCCCGCGGCGGCCAACCCGTGCTCGATCACCCGCATCATCAGCAGCGGGTCGATGTTGCCGCCGGAGAGCACCGCGACCACCGGCGTCTCCACCTCGACCACACCGGCCAGCAGCGCGGCCACCCCGACCGCACCGGCCGGCTCTACCACCTGCTTGCCCCGCTCCAGCAGCATCAGCAGGGCCCGGGAGATGTCCTCCTCGGAGACCGTGACGATCTCGTCGACCAGCTTGCGCACGTGGTTGAAGGTGATCTCGCCCGGCCGGCCGACCGCGATGCCGTCGGCGATGGTGGAGAAGATGGGCAGCCGGACCGGTTCCCCGGCCACCAGTGAGGGCGGGAACGCCGCCGCACCGGCCGCCTGCACGCCGATGATCCGGACGTCCGGGCGAAACGCCTTGGCGGCCACCGCCATGCCCGAGATCAGACCGCCGCCACCCACCCCGGTGATGATCGTCTTCACGTCCGGGCACTGTTCGAGGATCTCCAGCGCCACGGTGCCCTGCCCGGCGATCACATCGGGGTGGTCGAACGGGTGGATCAGCACCGCTCCGGTGCGCTCGGCGTACGTGTGTGCCGCGACCAGCGACTCGTCGACCGTGTTTCCGGCCAACTCGACCTGCGCGCCGTACCCCTTGGTGGCGGCCACCTTCGGCAGCGGCGCGTTGACCGGCATGAAGACGGTGGCGTGCGTCCCGACCAGGCCGGCGGCGAGAGCCACGCCCTGCGCGTGGTTGCCCGCGCTCGCCGCGACCACCCCGCGCTCCCGCTCCGCCGCCGACAACCGGGAGATCCGCACGTACGCGCCCCGCACCTTGTACGAGCCGGCGCGCTGCACGTTCTCGCACTTGAGCCACGTCGGCCCGCCCAGCGCCGCGCTGAGCGGCCGGGAGGGCTCAAGCGGGGTGGTGCGGGTGACGCCAGCGAGCAACTCCCGTGCGGCTCGCACGTCGTCGAGACCGACCAGTTCCGTCATGCCCCGATCGTGCCATTCGCCCCCAAGGCACCCGGCGGCGACACCGGTGCGAGACGTGCGGGAGACGGTCACGCGGTGGCCGTCGACCCCGTCTCGACGCGGGGATAACCGGGGGCGTGGCGCGTCCACGGGGCGGCCATCTCGAACTGCCCGGCCACACCGAGCAGCAGCAGCTCCGAACCGGGCGGGCCGACCAGCTGCACGGCGACCGGCAGGCCGTCGGGGCGGCGTCCGACCGGCACGACGACCGCCGGCAGGCCGGCGATGTTCCAGGGTGCGGCGTACGGGGCGTACCGGATGTTGGCTGTCATGTTCGCCCGCCAGGACCGCTCCGACCAGCGGGCCGCCTCCGGTGGCGGGCTGGCCAGCGCCGGGGTGAGGAGCAGGTCGACCGAGTGGTCGGTGAAGAAGTCGACCGACCGTTGCCGCCAGGCGGCCCGGTCCGCCTCCCGCACGTAGCCGCGACGCTGCGCCCACTCGCCGAGCGCGACGTGTCGCCGGGTACGCCGTTGCAGCCCACGCCGGTCCAGACCGGAGGCCCGAACGTCGGTCGCGGCAGCGGCGAGCCAGGTGGCGATGCCCTGCAGGCCGAGCGCGGTCGGGTAGACCGGATCGGCCGGCACGGTGTCGTGCCCGGCGGCGGCGAGGAGCCGACCGGCGGCGGCGACCGCGTCCCGGTTGGGCGCGTCCGGTGCGACACCGCGCACCGGGGAGCGCAGCGAGACACCCACCCGCAGCCGCTGCGGGGGCACCAGCTTTTCCGGACGCCGGCCGGCGAGCACCGAGAAGCCCACCGCCGCGTCGGCGACCGTGCTGGTCAACATGCCGTGTTCGGTGAGGCCGAACCAGTCGTCCGCCCCGAGCTGGCACGGGACCACACCCCGACCCGGCTTGAGCCCGACGAGTCCGCAGCAGGCCGCCGGAATCCGGATCGAGCCGAGGCCGTCGTTGGCGTGCGCCATCGGCACCAGCCCGGCCGCGACCGCGGCGGCGGCACCACCGGAGGACCCACCGGGGGTACGCGTGCTGTCCCACGGGTTACGGGTCACCGCGCTGTCGTCGTCGGTCAGCGCCCACAGCCCCAGCTCCGGCATTCGGGTCACGCCGAGGATCACCGCACCGGCGCCGCGCAGCCGGCGCACCACCTCGTGGTCGGCCTCCGCCACGTCGGTGCGGGCGGCGGCCGACCCGTTCCAGGTGGGCAGGCCGGCGACCGGGGTGTTCTCCTTGACCGCCACCGGAACCCCGGCCAGCGGCAGGTTGGCCAGGTCCTCCTGCTCGTCGACCTTCTCCGCCTCGGTGATCGCCTCACCGCCGCGAACGGCGCGGAACGCGGCCAGCTCACGGTCGGCTCGGGAGATGTACTCGAGGTGGTCGGCGACGACCTGGGTCGCCGAGACGTCACCTCGGCGTACGCCCCGGGCGATCTGCTTGGCGGTCGCTCCGACCCAGGTCGCCATGATGTCCTGCACGGCCATCCTTCCCCAGCGGTCAGCCCAGTGCCTGCTCCAGATCGGCGAGTAGGTCGTCGACCGTCTCGATGCCGACAGACAGTCGCACGAGATCGCCGGGAACTTCAAGCGGCGAGCCGGCAGCACTTGCGTGTGTCATCCGACCCGGGTGCTCGATCAGGGACTCCACGCCACCCAGCGACTCGGCGAGCACGAAGAGCTTGGCCCGGTTGCAGATCTCGACGGCGTGGTCCTCACCACCGGCGGCGCGGAACGAGATCATGCCGCCGAACCGGCGCATCTGCTTGGCGGCCACCTCGTGACCGGGGTGCGAGGGCAGCCCTGGATAGAGCACCTGGGCGACCTTGGCGTGACCGTCGAGGTACGCGGCGAGCCGCTCGGCGTTGTCGCAGTGCCGATCCATGCGTACCCCGAGGGTCTTGATGCCGCGCAGGGTGAGCCAGGCGTCGAACGGGCCGTTGATCGCGCCCATCGCGTTCTGGTGGTAGCGCAACTCCTCGCCGAGTCCGGCGTCGGCGACGACGAGGGCGCCACCGACCACGTCGGAGTGCCCGCCGACGTACTTGGTGGTGGAGTGCACCACCACGTCCGCGCCGAAGGCGATCGGCTGCTGCAGGTAGGGCGAGGCGAAGGTGTTGTCCACCACCAGCAGGGCGCCCGCGTCGTGCGCCACGGCGGCCAGGGCGGCGATGTCGGCGATGCCGAGCAGCGGGTTGGTCGGCGTCTCCACCCAGACGATCTTCGTACGGCCGGGCTGCACCGCCGCCCGGACCGCGTCCGGGTCGGAGACCTTGGCCGGGCTGAACTCCAGGCCCCAGCGCTGCGCGACCCGGGCGAAGAGCCGGTACGTGCCGCCGTACGCGTCGTCCGGGATCACCACGTGGTCACCGGGCTGGCACACGGCCCGCAGCAGGGTGTCCTCCGCCGCGAGGCCGCTGGCGAAGGCGAGCCCGACTGGCCCGCCCTCCAGCGCCGCCAGGCACTCCTGGAGCGCGTCACGGGTCGGGTTGCCGGAGCGGCTGTACTCGTACCCGAGGCGAGGTGCGCCGACGGCGTCCTGGGCGTACGTGCTGGTCTGGTAGATCGGTGGTATCACCGCGCCGGTGCGGGCCTCGGGGTCCTGACCGGCGTGGATGGCGAGCGTCTCGAAGCCGTGACTCATTCTGGTGAGGCTAGTGCCCCGTCGGAGAGGGCTGGAACGGAACCCGCGCTCCCGCTGGGGGCCGGACCTTCCGGCCCGGCCCCCACGTGCCAGCCAGCGGCCGACGGTCGGTCAGCCGGCCGGTACGGGCAGGACGTGCAGTGTCGCCGGGTTCCGCCCGGCCCAGTCGTAGGAGAGCGCGTAGAGCCGTGCGCCGTTCGGCGACCAGGCCAGCCCACCCGGGGCCAGCTCACCGCCGCCCAGCACGAACCGGGTCAGTTCGGTGCCGTCCGGCTGATAGACGAACAGGTACGAGGTGTCCGCCGCCGCGGCGACCCTGGTCCCGTCGCGGGACGGCTCGACGGCGGCCGGGTAGGGGCCGGTGGGGAAGATCGCCGAGGGGGTGGTGATGTCGGCGAACGGGAACGCCTGCACCTCGTACGGGGCGCCGGCCGCCGTGTAGAGGGTGGTGCCGGTCGGGTCGAGGGCGATGTCCCGCAGGTTGCTGCCGACAACCGTCCACTCGTTGGCCCGCAGCAGGGTCAGCGTTCCCCCGGCTCCGAGCGCGTACGCGTAGACCGACGCCGGGCTCAACGAGACCTGCCCGGCCAGCAGCACCGATCGGTTCTGGCTGGCGGCGGCCAGCAGCGGAGCGCCGTAGAAGTCCTGGGTGGTGGCCATCCCCGTCGTCACCCGGGCCGGCTGCCGTCCCAGGTCGATCTGGCCGATGTTGCCACCCCACTGGTCACAGCCGTAGCCGAACCACAGGTACCGGCCGGTCAACGCCAGCGACGACGGGCACTCGCCCGCGCCGGTGTCGTAGCGGGCCGACTCGACCAGTGAGCCGGTGTCGAAGGCGGCGATGGCGTTGGCGGTGGGCAGCGCCACGTAGAGGGTCCGCCGGTCGGCGCTGAGCAGCAGGTCGGTGGGGCCGGGCAGGCCCGACAGCGTGCCGACCACGGCGCCCGCCGCGCTGGTCACCACGACTTCGGTGGCGGAGCTGCCACCGCTGACGAAGACCCGGTCACCGGCCGACACCACGTCGGCCACCGTGTTCAGCGGCAGTGGGGTGGCGGTCTGCGCGGCGGCCGCCTGGGCGGGGCCCGGGGCCGTGCCGGTGAGCAGCCCGGCGGTCAGCGCCGCCAACGCCAGGGTGAGACCTCTTCTGATCTGCAAGCTTCGTCCTCTCAGAGCGTCGACGCGGACGCCGACGGCCGGGATCGCCAGGCACTCATTCATTCACGTAGATGACTATCACAGTCGGTTCTGGCGTGGGGGGCGCCGTGACCCGCGAGGCCGCCGGCATAGCCTGACCCGATGAGCGGTTGCGTGTTCTGCGGGATCGTGACGGGCGAGGTGCCGGCGTTCCGGGTGGCCGACACCCCGGACGGGGTGGCGTTCCTGGACACCCGCCCGGTGTTCAAGGGGCACGTCCTGGTGGTGCCCCGGCCGCACCTGGTGACCCTGGCGGAGTTGCCGGCCGACCTGCTGCCCGCCTACTTCGCCATGGTGCAACGGCTGGCGGTGGCGGTCGAGACCGCTCTCGGCGCCGGTGGGACGTTCGTGGCGATGAACAACAAGGTGTCCCAATCGGTGCCCCACCTGCACACCCACGTGGTTCCGCGTACCAAGGGCGACGGTTTGCGGGGCTTCTTCTGGCCGCGCACCCGGTACGACGACGACACCGAGGCCCAGACGTACGCGGACCGGATCGCGGCAGCGCTCCCGAGCGGGGCCTGACCGACTGTCACGCGGGTAAGGAAGCTGGACCCTCCGGTGTTACACGCTGGGAGAGGTACGAGAGGAGATCCCCACCGTGTTTTTGCGCCGTATGAACGCCGAAATGGTCTCGCCCGACCAGGCCCTGCCGGGCCGTCCGATCGCCATGCCGGTCGCCGACCGCCACGAGGTGCTGGGCACCCCGTTGCAGGGCCCGTTCCCTGAGGGTCTCCAGGTCGCGGTCTTCGGCATGGGCTGTTTCTGGGGTGCCGAGCGGCTGTTCTGGACGCTGCCCGGCGTCTACACCACCTCCGCCGGTTACGCGGGTGGCATCACCAAGAACCCGACGTACGAGGAGACGTGTTCCGGCCGGACCGGGCACGCCGAGGTCGTCCAGGTGGTGTACGACCCCAGCAAGATCAACTACGAGGATCTGCTGAAGGTCTTCTGGGAGAACCACGACCCGACCCAGGGCATGCGCCAGGGCAACGACGTGGGCACCCAGTACCGCTCGGCGATCTACACGACCACCGACGAGCAGCGGACCATCGCGGAGTCGTCCCGCGACGCGTTCCAGCCGATCGTGACGCGGGCCGGCAAGGGCGCGATCACCACCGAGATCGCCCCGCTCGGCAGCTACTACTTCGCCGAGGACTACCACCAGCAGTACCTGGCGCCGACCAAGAACCCGAACGGGTACTGCAACCACGGCCCGAACGGGCTGAGCTGCCCGGTCGGCGTGGCCCGTGTCGGGGGCTGACCACCACGAACCACCTGTCGGGGCGCGAGCGATTCGCCGCGCCCCGACGGCTGTACGGCCCCGATCCGTTGCGGAGCGACGGGCCACCCGGGACCATGACCGCCGTGACCAACGAGCAGGCCGATGTCCGGGCCGCCTTCGAGCGCCGAATCGACGCCCTGCGAGGCCGTCGGGTGCTCGCCGTCGACTACTGGGACCTGCACACCAGCGGCCCCGACCCGGACTGGGACTACGGCGACTGGCACCGCGCCGTCCTGGGGGTCGAGCTGGCCACCGTGGCCGGCCCGGTGACGATCACCTGGGACGCGACGTTCCACCCGTACGGCGTCGACGTGTTCCTGGAGCCCATCGCCCGCCACCTCGATGAGGACGAGTCGCAGCGGGCCGGGCCGGCAGCCGATTCGCGCTGGGACGCCTTCCTGGGCCAACCGATCCGGGCCGCGACGATCCGGTGGGACACGCTCACGTTCGGGCCCGCCACGCGGTGGGACGGCGAGGTGGTCGCCCCGCCGCGTGACGTGCGCCTTCCGACCGCCCTCCGGCTGGACTTCGACGCGGGGCCGGTGTGGTTCGTCGCCGGCATGCCACGGTTTCCCCAGGTGGACGACGTGTTGATCCCGGGCGACGAGATCCTGATCGTCTTCACCGCCGCGAAGATGAGGGCGATGGGGTACGCCGACCCGACCTTCGCCACCTGAGTCACCGTCGTTCGGCCACCTTCGGAGGTGTCCGGGCATTCCCGTTCGGCCCTGTGATCGAAATCCGTTGCCGAGCCCGACGAGAACTCGATAACGTGGCCGTACACGTGAAAGGAGGTGGTCCAGACTTGTATAGCAATCGGACTCGTGAGGTGGCTGTCAGCTAGCCGCTGTCCTCGACAGTGATCGGCCTGCCGCAAGGCGGGCACAAGCACCATCGTCGAGACCGTGTGGCAGCGGTGCGGCGAATCCACGACAGCCACCCGACCCCCGGGGTGCCGGCCAAGTCCAGCCGGCCCGCGCACATGCGCGGAGCGCCCCGGGGGTCGCTCCATATCCGCGGGAGTGGCGATGTCCATGCGCGAGCTGGTGGTGCTGGGGACGGCCAGCCAGGCGCCGACCCGTCAGCGCAACCACAACGGGTACGTGTTGCGCTGGGACGACGAGGTGATCCTCTTCGACCCGGGTGAGGGCAGCCAGCGCCAACTCCTGCACACCACCGTCACCGCCACCGACCTGACCCGGATCTGCGTCACCCACTTCCACGGGGACCACTGCCTGGGCCTGCCCGGCACCATCCAGCGGCTCTCCCTGGACCGGGTGCCGCACCCGGTCGCCGTGCACTTCCCCGCCGGCGGCGCCGAATACTTCGCCCGGCTGCGGCACGCGACCTCGTTCTACGAGACCGCCGAGCTGCGGGTCGAGCCCATCGAGGCGGACGGGCAGCGGATCGACCTGCGCTGCGGCACGCTGGAGGCACGCCGGCTACGGCACCCCATCGAGACGTACGGGTACCGGCTGGTCGAGCCGGACGGGCACCGGATGCTGCCGGAGAAGCTGGCCGCGTACGGCATCGCGGGGCCGGCCGTCGGCGAGCTGATCCGCGTCGGGCACCTGGACCTCGACGGACGCCGCGTCACCCGGGCCGATGTGGGCGTGCCCCGGCCGGGGCAGCGGTTCGCGTTCGTGATGGACACCGGCCTCTGCGACGGGGTGTACGCCCTCGCCGAGCGCGCCGACCTGCTGGTCATCGAGTCGACGTTCCTGGAGTCGGAGGCCGCGCTCGCCGCCGAGGTCGGCCACCTGACCGCGGCGCAGGCCGCCCGGGTGGCGACCGAGTCCGGGGTACGCCGGCTCGTGCTCACCCACTTCTCCCAGCGCTATCCCGACCCGCGCCGGTTCCACGACGAGGCGCGCGCGCACTTCGACGGCGAACTGATCATCGCCGAGGATCTGACCACGGTGCAGGTTCCGCCCCGCCGGGTAGCCTCGGCCGGGTGACCGTCACGCTCCGCCCCGCGACCGAAGGTGACCTGATGGCGGTGGGTGCCCTGCACCAGCGCTCCCGGGTCGCCGCGTACTCCGCCTTCGTACCGGCCGAGGCGCTGGCCGAACCCACACCGGAGGCGATGGGGCGGTACTGGGTCGAGCGGTGGATCTGGGAGCGGGACACCCACCGGATGACGGTGGCCGAACGGGCCGGGGCGCTGGTCGGGTTCAGCCACCTGGGCCCGGACGACGAGGACGACCCCGCCACCGGGCTGCTCAACGCGATCCATCTCGACCCGGCCGAGCAGGGCCGCGGTGTCGGTCGCACCCTGATGGTGGACGCCCTGGACGCCATGCGGACGCAGGGTTGGCGGCGTGCCGTGCTCTGGGTGCTGCGGGACAACGCCCACGCCCGCTCCTTCTACGAACGCGGCGGCTGGACCCCCACCGGCGCCGAGCGCGAAGAACACATAGGCACCGCCCCAACCCCCCAAATCCGCTACACCCGCCCCCTCTAACCCCCACGCCCTCGCCCCGCCCCGCCCCCGCCCCCGCGCTCGCCCCTAAGCCCGCGCCGATCTTGCACTTTCTGTCGGGACAAAACCTGACAAGAACCGCGTTCGGGCGACAGTAAGTGCAAGATCGACGGGGCGAGGGGCGGGGGCGGGGGCGAGGGGCGGGGCGAGGGCGGGGCTGGGGCGAGGGGCGGGGCTGGGGGGTTAGTGGGCTCCTAGGTGGGCGAGGAGGTCTTGGCGGGTCAGGACGCCCTTGGGCTTGCCGTCGACCAGGACCAGCGCGGCGTCGGACTTCTCCAACATGCCCACCGCCTCGCTCACCGGCTGACCACCGCCGATCATCGGCAGCGGGTCGCCCATGTGCCGCTCGATCGTGTCGTGCAGGTGGGCCTGGCCGGTGAACAGCGCGTCGAGCAGGTCCCGCTCGGCGATCGAGCCGGCGACCTCACCGGTCACCACGGGTGGCTCGGCCTTGAGCACCGGCAGTTGCGAGACGCCGTACTCGCGCATGTAGTCGATCGCGTCGCGGACGGTCTCGGTCGGGTGCACGTGCACCAGCTCGGGCAGGCCGCCCGGCTTGCTGGCCAGCGCGTCGGCCACCGTCGGCTCCGCCCCCGAGTTGTCGAGGAAGCCGTACCGGGCCATCCACGAGTCGTTGAAGATCTTGGAGAGGTAGCCGCGACCACCGTCGGGCAGCAGCACCACCACCACGTCGTCCGGGCCGGCCCGGCGGGCGACCTCCAGGGCGGCGACCACCGCCATGCCGCAGGAACCGCCGACCAGCAGCCCCTCCTCGCGGGCCAGCCGCCGGGTCATCTCGAAGGACGCCTTGTCGGAGACCTCCACGATCTCGTCGGCGACACCCCGGTCGTACGTCTCCGGCCAGAAGTCCTCGCCGACGCCCTCCACGAGGTACGGACGACCGGTGCCACCGGAGTAGACCGAGCCCTCCGGGTCGGCCCCGACGACGCGCACCCGACCCTCGGACGCCTCCTTGAGGTACCGGCCGATGCCGGAGATGGTGCCGCCGGTGCCGACGCCGGCCACGAAGTGGGTGAGTTCGCCGTCGGTCTGCTTCCACAGCTCCGGACCGGTCGTCTCGTAGTGCGAGCGCGGGTTGGCCGGGTTGCTGTACTGGTTGGGCTTCCAGGCGCCGGGGATCTCCCGGGTCAGCCGGTCCGAGACGTTGTAGTACGAGCGCGGGTCCTCCGGCGCGACGGCGGTCGGGCAGACCACCACCTCCGCGCCGTACGCGCGAAGCACGTCCTGCTTGTCCTGGCTGACCTTGTCGGGGCAGACGAAGACGCACCGGTAACCCTTGAGCTGGGCCACCAGGGCCAACCCGACACCCGTGTTGCCGCTGGTCGGCTCGACGATGGTGCCACCGGGCTTGAGCAGGCCGGCGGCCTCGGCGTCCTCCACCATCCGCAGCGCGATCCGGTCCTTCACCGAGCCGCCCGGGTTGACGTACTCCACCTTGGCCAGCACGGTGGCCTGGATGCCCTCGGTGACGTTACGCAGACGCACCAGCGGGGTGTTTCCGATCATGTCGACGACGTTGTCGTAGTACTGCACGGTGTGCCCTTCGTTGCGGCGCCGGCGGTGGGCGGCCGGAAGACTATTGCTCACCGCCCAGCGTACGTGTCGTCAGGGCACCAACCCCCCGGGGATGACCGAGCTGCGGCGGGCCTCCCACTCGAGGAACCGGTCGGTCTCGGCGAGCACGCTGCCAGCCAACCAGGTGACCATCACCGCGTCGTCGGCCAGCCCGAAGATCGCCAGCGGGATCTCCGGGAGCAGGTCGATCGGCGAGACGATGTACGCCGTCGCCGCGGTCATCAGGGCCAGCCGAAGGCCGCCGTCGTACTCCCCCTTGGTGGTGGCCCTGATCATCCGGGGCAGCGCCGCCAACCGCGTGCCGATCGACGGCCCGTTGCGCGCCCCGGCCGCCAGGGCCCGCGCCAGGGCCGTGAACGCCGCGCTGCGCTTCAGTGTCTTACCCATCGTCGCGCTCCTCTCCGCCGGATCAGCGTGGCGGGTCGGCGCAAGTCGGCCGGCCTCCGGAACCCTGGTACCCCGTCGCGTCGGTTTCCAGGCACCCGGGTGCCGTCACGACGACAGCGGTGTGTCGGGCCAGCGCGATAATGTCGAGATATGGGGGTGGCAGGTTTCGTCGTACCCGATGAGCGCTGGCGGCAGGCCAGGCGCGTCGCCCTGCTGGCGGCCATCGGGACGGGCGCCACAGCGGCGGCCGTGGTGGCGACCGGTGGGGTGCTGGTTGGCCAGGCCCGCCAGGCGCGACGGACCATCCCGATGGCCGAGGCACCGCCGCCCCGCTGCGACGGGATGTACGGCGCGAAGTTCCCCGGCCCGGCGCTCACCATGGTCGTGCTCGGTGACTCGTCGGCGGCCGGCTACGGGGTGCACCGCCGTCGTGAGACGCCCGGGGCGCTGCTGGCCACCGGTCTGTCCCGTCGACTGCACCGGCCGGTGCAACTGCACCGCTTCGCGGTGGTCGGCGCCATCTCGGCGGCGCTGCGCCACCAGGTGGAGGCGGCGCTGGAGTGCCGACCCGACATCGCGGTGATCCTCATCGGCGGCAACGACATCACCAACCGCACCCCGCGCGGCCTGGCGGTGCGCTACCTGGTCGAGGCGGTGCACACCCTGCGGGACGCGGGGTGTGAGGTGGTCGTCGGCACCTGCCCCGACCTGGGTGCGATCCGCCCGATCCAGCCTCCTCTGCGCTGGCTGGCGCACCGCTGGAGCCGCCAGCTCGCGGCCGCCCAGACGGTGGCCGTGGTCGAGGCGGGCGGGTGGACGGTCTCCCTCGGTGACCTGCTCGGCCCCCGGTTCGCGGCCGAGCCGACCCGGATGTTCGCCTGGGACCGGTTCCATCCCTCCGCCGAGGGGTACGCGATGGCCGCCGCGGCGCTCCTGCCGACGATGCTCTCCGCCCTCGGCGCGACCCCGGAACGACGGGTCACACCGACGCGCGGGGACGGCGTACGGTCGCTGCCGAGGGCCGCGCAGGAGGCGGCCCGACACGCCGGCACGGAGGTCAGCGGCGTCCAGGTGCGAGGCCGCGATCGGGGGCCGGCCGGCCGGTGGGCGCAGCTGCGCCGACGGGCGTTCTTCGGTGTCGGCGCGGTGCCGCAGCACGGGTCCGCCTCGGACACCTCGACAGTGGAGGGACTGGCATGAACGAGCGCAGCGCGCGGAGCGTGACCTCCGGCCTCGCCGGCCGACTGGGTCGGGCGGCGGCGATCTCGCTGTTCGCCGGCACTGTCGGGGGCGCCGCCGTCCTCGCAGGCGAGGCGTTCATCGCCCGGCACCGACGCTACGCCGAGCCGGAGTTCGGCCTTGCCCTGCGCGCCACGATCGGCCGGGCGGGCGCTGCCCCGCTGCGGCTGGTGTTGCTGGGCGACTCGTCGGCACTGGGCGTCGGTGTCGACCGTCTGGAGGACACCATCGGCGGGCAGTTGGCCAACCTGCTGGCCGAGGGCCCGGCCGGCCGTCGGGTGCACCTGTCCAGCGTCGGCGTCTCCGGGTCCCGCTCGACGGACCTCGCCACCCAGGTGGCCCGGGCCCTGCTCGGCGAGCGGCCCGACGTGGCGTTGATCCTGATCGGCGCGAACGACGCCACCGGGCTGCGCCGGCCCTCCGACGCGGCGGCCTATCTCGGTGCCGCGGTGCACCGCCTGCGCGAGGCGCGCGTCGAGGTGGTCGTGGGCACCTGCCCCGACCTCGGGGCGGTGCGTGCCATCGCGCCTCCGCTGCGCCAGGTGGTCGGCTGGTCCGGGCGTCGGGTGGCCCGTGCCCAGACCACTGCCGTGCTGGAGGCGGGCGGCTCGGTGGTCGACCTGGCCACCGAGACCGGGCCGGTGTTCCGGGCCGACGCCGGGACGCTCTGCCAGGACGGCTTCCACCCCTCCGCCGACGGCTACCGGGTGTGGGCGCACGCGCTGCTGCCCGCCATCGTCGCCGCGGCGGCGGCCACGACCCGGCGCTAGCCGGGGTGACATTTCCCGCCGCGCCGGCTTCTTCCGCGCCATGTTACCGGCGGTTAACGTTGGTCCATGCCGATTGAGTCGTCCCGCGACGCCGTCATCGTCGCCACCGCCCGCTCCCCCATCGGTCGGGCGCACAAGGGTTCCCTGCGCGACGTCCGCTCCGACGACCTCGCCGCGACCATCGTCCAGGCCGCGCTGGACAAGATCCCCGCCCTCGATCCGACCACGATCGACGACCTCTACCTCGGGTGCGGCCTGCCCGGCGGAGAGCAGGGCTTCAACATGGCCCGGGTGGTGTCCACCCTCCTCGGTCTGGACACTGTGCCCGGCGCCACGCTGACCCGCTACTGCGCGTCCTCGTTGCAGACCACCCGGATGGCGATGCACGCCATCCGGGCCGGCGAGGGCGACGTGTTCGTCTCCGCCGGGGTGGAGATGGTTTCCCGCTACGCCCGGGGCAGCTCCGACGGGCTGCCCCCCGAGGCGCAGGCCCTGGTCGGCGGCCGCTGGGAGAACCCCCGCTTCGGGACGGCCGCGGAGCGCTCGAAGCGCCGCGCGCAGGGCGACGCCGAGGTGTGGACCGACCCGCGTGAGGCCGGGGAGCTGCCCGACATCTACCTGTCCATGGGGCAGACCGCGGAGAACCTGGCCCAGGTGTACGACGTCACCCGCGCCGACATGGACGAGTTCGGCGTACGCAGCCAGAACCTCGCCGAGAAGGCGATCACCGACGGTTTCTGGGCCCGGGAGATCACCCCGGTCACCACGGCGGACGGCACAGTGGTGAGCACCGACGACGGGCCCCGGGCCGGCGTGACCCTCGACGCGGTCGGCGGGCTGAAGCCGGTGTTCCGCCCGGACGGTCGGATCACCGCCGGCAACTGCTGCCCGCTCAACGACGGCGCTGCCGCCGTGGTGGTGATGAGCGCCCAGCGGGCCGAGGAACTCGGGCTCACCCCGTTGGCCCGGATCGTGTCGACCGGCGTGACCGCCCTGTCGCCGGAGATCATGGGACTCGGGCCGGTCGAGGCGTCCCGGCAGGCGCTGCGCCGAGCCGGCATGACCATCGACGACGTCGACCTCGTCGAGATCAACGAGGCGTTCGCCGCGCAGGTCATCCCCTCCTACCGCGAGTTGGGCATTCCGGAGGAGAAGCTGAACGTGATGGGTGGGGCCATCGCGGTCGGCCACCCGTTCGGCATGACCGGTGCCCGGATCACCGGCACCCTGCTCAACGCACTGGAGTGGCACGACAAGACCATCGGCCTGGAGACCATGTGCGTGGGCGGTGGCCAGGGCATGGCCATGGTGCTGGAACGGCTCAGCTGAGCCGAGCTGCCCTCAGAGCGCGCTGCGGGTCGCCGTCACCTCGGCGGCGGCCCGGGCCAGCGCCTCGGGCCCCGGGTGGGCGGCCAGCAGGTCCGCCGCGACCACCCGCAGCTGATCGGGCAGGGCCAGATCGTTGTCGAGCCGGGGCACCACCCGACGGGGCTGCCCCTCGGCGTCGGCGGCCAGGTTGGCGACCTCCTGCACCAGGCGGTGCACCAGGTCGGCGCGGGACACGTTGCCGGCGGTCGCGACCGCCGCCCACCGGGGCTGCTGCCAGTGCGCGATCTGACGGACCAGCAACTGCACGGCCTTGTCCAACTCCGCTGCGCTCATCGCCGCCGAGTCTACGGCCGACACCGTCCGCGTCCGGGTCGGGCCGGTCAGCGGCGTAGGTAACTGAGCAGTCGCAGCAACTGCCAGTAGAGGAAGACCAGACCGGTGAGTAGGCCGAACGCGCTCAGCCACGCGTACCGGCGGGCCCGGCCGTCGCGCACCGAACGCTCGACGAGGTCGAAGTCGAGGATGAAGCTGAACGCCCCGGCGATGATGGCCACCACCGAGAAGGCGTACGGCAGCCAGCCGACCTGTCCGCTGACGCTGTAGACCGCCAGGCCAGACCGCCCGGTGATCAGGTACGACACCAGGTTGACCACGCTCAGCACGGCGATACCGAGCAGGGTGCCGATCACCAGGCGGGCCAGGCGGGGCGTCGCCCGGATCACTCGGGCCCGGTAGAGCGCCGCCATGCCGAGGAAGACACCGAAGGTGCCGGCCACCGCCTGCACCACGATGCCCGGATAGACCTGCTCGAAGGTACGGCTCGCCACCCCCAGCAGCAGCCCCTGCAGGATGGCGTAGCCGACGATCGGCACCGGGTTGGTGATCCCCCGCAACGAGATGACCAGGACCAGCGCGATCGAGGCGAGCGCGCTGCCGGCCAGCGCCGCGCCCAGCCACACCGCGTCGGGGATCACCGCCCAGGACACCGCCGCGGCCGCGCCGGTCACCAGCAGCAACCCGACGGTACGGACCACCACGTCGTCGACGGTCATCGGCTCGACGTCCCGGGCGCCGAGCACCCGAGCCTCCACCCGGCCGGTTTCGTCCAGCCGGTTGAGCACCGGGTTGTTGCTGCGCACCGCCGCCTCCTCAGCCCACGTACCCCCAGGGCGTGTGTCAAAGGCCCCGACCGGCCGAGGCTTTGACACCTGCCCTCGCAGTCACTCTGCCCCGGGCGGACCGGCGGCGGCGGGCAAACGGCGCGGACGACGGCGCCCGCCCCCACCGGAGTGGGGACGGGCGCCGGTCGGCAGTGCGGACGAGGTCAGTCGTCGCCCTGGAAGTAGCTCAGCAGCCGCAGGATCTCGATGTAGAGCCAGACCAGGCTGACCAGGATGCCGAAGGCGGCCGTCCAGGAGTAGCGCTGGGGCAGGCCCATCCGGACGCCGTCCTCGATCTCCTTGAAGCTGAGCACGAAGCTCAGCGAGGCGACCACGATGCAGACCAGGCTGAAGCCGATGGCCAGCGGGCTGCCGTCACGCAGACCGGTGTTGACGCCGAACAGCGCCAGCACCAGGTTGATCATCATGACCGCGAAGAGGCCGACCATCACGGCGATCATGCCCTTGACGAAGGCCGGGGTGGCCCGGATGACCTTCGCCCGGTAGAGCATCGCCATCAGGAAGAAGATGCCGAAGCTGGCCGCGGCGGCCTGGAGCACGATGCCGTCGTAGGCCGTCTCGAACGCCTTGCTGACCATGCCGACGAAAACACCCTCGACGACCGCGTACGCGATCACGAGCGCCGGGTTGGCCATCCGGGAGAACGAAATGATCAAGCCGAGCACCAGACCGACGACTGCCGCGCCGATCCAGGCGGTACCGACCAGCGCGTCGGGCACGAGCACCCAGGCGGCCGCGGCGGTGATGCCGAGGATGCCGAGCAGAGCGACCGTCTTGACGACCACGTCGTCGAGGGTCATCGGCGCCACGGTGGGTGGCGCGGCCGGGTAGTCGGCCTGGGACGGGTACTGCTGGGGAATGCCGGGCTGTCCGTACGGCCCGGCCGGGGCGTACCCGGCGGAGCGCTCCCGCTCGGCCGCTTGGCCGAGCCGGGCGAGCACCGGGTTCGAGGTCTTCACTGTCTGGCCTCCCTCAGGGGGTCGTTTGCACGTGAACGTGCCCTCCAAGAGTAAACGGCAGAGCCAAGTCCTGGAGATCACGAATGAGAATGTGTGAGTCGACCGGTGCCCGGGGCGGGGGTCGAACCCGCACGCCTTTCGGCAGCCGCTTTTAAGGCGGCCGTGTCTGCCTTTCCACCACCCGGGCGAGTGGCACCGGCGCGCCGACACGCCTGGTGCAGTGTCACCGTAGCCGGTCTACGGCGACCCGGCGTACCCCGACGGGCTGGCCACATTAGGGTCGATGCCGTGAGCAGCGCAGCCCCCACGGCCCCCGACGCCGCCCCTGAGCAGGCATTCCGCCTCGCCGATCGGGCCAATCGCCGACCCCGGGCCACCCGGCTGCTGGCCGCCGTCCGCCGCCATCGGGCGGATTTGCTGGCCGCTGTGATCTTCGCGGTGCTGGCCGGCTGGCTCACCCACGGGCTGTGGCCCGACCCGGGCGGGCGCATCCTGGCGCTCAACCCGGAGGACCAGGCTCTCTACGAGTGGTTCCTGGCGGTGGACGCCCGCGCGCTGCTCGGCGACTTCGACCTGCTCACCGACCGGCTCAACGCTCCCGATGGTGTGAACCTGATGGCCAACACCACCGTGATCGCCCTCGGCGTCGTCTTCTCGCCGGTCACCCTGCTGCTCGGCGCGCCGGTCACCTTCGCGCTGCTCGCCGCCGGCAACCTGGCCGGCACCGCACTCGCCTGGTACCTGCTGTTCCACCGGACGCTGGGCGTCCGCCGGCTGGCCGCCGCACTCGGCGGGGGGCTGTGCGGATTCGGACCCGGCATGGTGTCGCAGACGAACAGCCACCTGCACATGACCGCCCAGTGGCTGGTGCCGGTGATCGTCTGGCTGGTGGTCCGGCTGTTGCGGGCGGCCGACCCGGGGCCCGGCATCGCTAACGAAGCCGGCAGTGTCCGAGCCGCCGGGCCGGACCGCCGGCGACTGTTCACCTCGGCCGCGGGGCTGGCCGGCGCGGTCAGCGCGCAGGTCTTCATCGGCGAGGAAGTGCTCTTCCTCGCCGCGATCACGCTGCTGGCGATGGCGATCAGCTACGCCGTGGCGGACCGGGACCTGGCCCGCCGGGCGCTTCCCGGGTTCGCCGGCGGGTTGGCGATCGCCGCCGGGCTCGCCCTGCTGGTGCTCGGCTATCCGCTGTGGTTCCAGTTCGCCGGGCCGCAGGGAGTCGCCAACGGGATGTTCACCCCCGCCTACTTCTCCGCCGACCTGAGCAGTTGGTGGGCGCTCTCCCCACTGTCGGTGGCCGGCAGCGACGAATCCGCCCGGCTGACCACCGGGCCCGCCGAGTACAACACGTTCCTCGGCTGGCCACTGCTGCTGGTCGCCGCGGTGAGCGCGATCTGGGCCGGGCGGCGCCGGCTGGTCTTCGCCTGCGTCGTGGCGGGCCTGGTGATGGGGGCGCTCTCGCTCGGCCCGGAGGTGGTGCTCGGCGGCACCAGGACGGCGATCCCCGGCCCGTACGCCCTGATCGGAGGGCTGCCGTTGGTGGACGGGGCGTTGCCGATGCGGTTCGCGCTGGCGTTGCTGCCGCTCGTCGCGACGCTGCTGGTGCTCGCGGTGGACCGGGCCCTGCGCAGCTCCGGCCAGGCGCGGCGGCTGGTGCCGCTGGCCGTCGGCGCGGCGCTGCTGCCGATCTTCCCGACCCCCCTGCCGACCGCCGGACGACCCGCCGTGCCGGAGTTCGTCAGCGGCGGCCACTGGCGGCAGTGCGTACCGCCGGGCGGGGTGCTGGTCCCGGTGCCACTGCCCACCCCGAAGGAGCCCTGGCCGATGCGCTGGGCGACCGCCGCCGACGCCGGTTTCGGGCTGCCGGAAGGCTTCTTCATCGGCCCCTACGGGAGGGGCGGCGGCGCGGCGATGGGCACCTTCAAGCAGCCCACCTCCGCGCTCCTGGCGGATGTCGCCCGCCGCGGTGACCAACCGGCCATCGGCGACGAGCAGCGCCGCCAGGCCGTCCGCGACGCGGACTTCTGGGGCGCCTCCTGCGTCGCGCTCACCGACGAGACCCCGCACGCGGACGCCCTACGGAAAACCCTGGAGAGCCTCTACGGCCCGCCCACCCGCATAGCCGACGCCTGGACGTGGCGGGTCTAGACCAACCAAAACCCCGTCGATCTTGCACTTTCTGTTGGGACAAGACGCGCCAAAAGGCGTATCAAGGCATCCGAAAGTGCAAGATCGACGGGGTGTGGTTGGGACGGACCGCGGCTAGACGCGGGGCGCGCCGACCGGCTGGGAGGCCTCGACGAACTCCTCGCGCGGGTCGTGCAACTGGCCCAGGGCGACCACCTCGCGCTTGAGGAAGAACGCCAACGACCAGTCCACCACCACGCGGACCTTCCGGTTGAACGACGGGATCCGGCTCATGTGGTACGTCCGGTGCATCACCCAGGCCGGCCAACCGGTCATCTTGATCCCGTACACCTGGGCCACGCCCTTGTGCAGGCCGAGGCTCGCCACACTGCCGACGTGCTTGTGCTTGTAGTTCACCGGCTCGCGACCCCGGATCACGGCCGCGATGTTGTCGGCCATCCGGGCGGCCTGGCGCACCGCGTGCTGAGCGCTCGGCGAGCAGAAGTTGCCCGGCTCCTTGGTCAGGTCCGGCACGGCGGCGCAGTCCCCGGCGCTCCAGGCGCCCTCGAGCACCCGGTCACCGTCGACCACCTGGAGCGTGGGCAGGCAGGTGATCCGTCGACGGTCGTCGCGCGGGAAGTCGGTCGAGTCCAGCATCGGCGACGGCTTCACGCCGGCGGTCCAGACGATGGTGTCGGAGCGGAAGCTGTCACCGTCGGAGAGCTTCACCACCCCGTCGACGCAGGACTCCAGGCGGGTGTCCAGCCGGATGTCCATGTTGCGCTTCATCAACTGCTGCACGGTGTACGCGCCCATGTCCCGGTCGACCTCGGGCAGCACCCGCTGGGTGGCCTCGACCAGGACCCAGCGGACCTCGTCCTGCTTGAGCTCCGGGTAGTACCGCAGGGCGTCGCGAGCCATGTCCTCCATCTCGGCGAGCGCCTCGATGCCGGCGTACCCACCGCCGACGAAGGTGAAGGTCAGCGCCGAACGGCGGACGTCCGGATCCGGCGTGGCGGCCGCCACGTCGAGCCGATCCAGCACGTGGTTACGCAGGTAGATCGCCTCGCCGATGGTCTTGAACCCGATGCCCTGTTCGTGCAGGCCAGGGATCGGCAGGGTGCGGGAGACCGAACCCGGGGCCACGATCACGTGGTCGTAGGTGATCTCCCGGGCCGGGCCGCTGATCGGCTGCACGGTGGCCACCTTGCGGTCGTGCTCGATCCGCGTGACCGTGCCGGCCACCATCTTGCACCGGCGCAACTCCCGTCGCAGCGGCACCACGGAGTGCCGCGGGGAGATGTTGCCCGCCGCCGCCTCGGGCAGGAACGGCTGATAGGTCATGTGGGGTTGGGGGTCAACCACCATGACCTCAGCCTCACGGGAGCTGAGCTTCTTCGACAGGCGCAGCGCCGCGTACAGACCGACGTGCCCGGCACCAACCACAAGGATCCGCTTCGGATTCACGTTGTCTATCTTTCCCCGGCCGGCTCAGGTAATCCCGCTCGCGGCCCCCATCTGTGACGGAGCACAACCCATGTGACCTGCGTAACCCTCGGATCGCAGTGGTCACCGACGCCGCAACAGCCAGCCCAGCAACACTGCCGTCCCCACCGCCACCAGCAGCCCCAGCACTGTCACCCACTGGTGACCGGCACCCCCACCCGTCCCCGTCGCCTGCAACAACAGCACGCCGAGCACAGCGGAACCCAACAGCACGGCCGACGACCGCACCAACCACCGGGTGATCAACTCGGGGTCCACCATCGCGTCGTAGGGCAACAACGCGGCCAGCGCGCAGAGGGTGTGACCCAGGTAGAGCAGGGCCGCGACGGCGAGCAGCCGCCAGAGGGCGACCGGACGGCCGTACCCGTCGGTGGCGAGCAGCCAGCCGGCCACCGTGACCAACGCCGTGAAGGTCATCCAGACCTTGCGCGGCCCGAACGCGGGCAACAGGGCGGCCACCGCCAGGAAGAAGATCGGCCGGCCGGACAGCACCTCCGCGGGAAACGCCAGCGCGAACCCGGCAAACACGATGACGAAGATCCCCGCCCGCACCAGCAGCGGGGCCACGCTGACGCGAGCGACGGCGTACTGCGCCGCCCGAACCCGCTCCACCAGAGCGCTCACCGCACCCGCCTTCCGTTCGCGACTGCGGGGCTCGCAAGCTCACTCCTCGCGCTCACCGCACCCGCCTTCCGTTCGCGACTGCGGGGCTCGCAAGCTCACTCCTCGCGCTCACCGGCCACCCACCCTCGGGGCCGTCGCCAACCTGGCCACGTCCCGCAACACCTGGTCCAGGCTGCCGGCACCGGCCCAGCGCACCACCGGTACGCCGTGCTCCCGGAGCTGCCCGATCATGGTCTCCCGGTCCAGGCGCCACAGCCGGTACGCCACCTCGGCCCAACCCCGGTCCTTCGGCGACGCCAGGTCGGTCGGCAACGTGTCGACCGCCACCACGAACCGCCCACCACGGGCCAACCGGGCGAGCATCTGCGCCGACCGTTCGTCCAGCAGCGGGGTGAGCACCACCACCAACGCGTCCGAGGAGAGCAACTGCGGGCCGAAGACCTGGTCGTACGGTTCGTGTGCGGACGCGTGGACCCGGACGTCGAGCAACCACTCCAGGACGGTCAGGTACTGCCGCCGCCCGGCGGCCGGCCGGAGCCGGCGGGCGGACGGCCCGTACTCCAGCAGCGAGACCCGGTCACCACGGTGCAGGTAGTGCTCGGCGATCGCGGCGGTGGCCCGGACCGTGGTGTCCAACACCGAGGCGGCACCGTCAGCCCCACCGGAGCGGCCCGCCTCGGCGAGCACGTCGAGCAACACCACCACCTCCGCGTCCCGGTCGGAGAGGGTGGCGGCCACGTGCAGCTGCCGGGCCCGCAACGAGACCCGCCAGTCGACCCGGCGCAGCCGGTCACCGGGAGCGAAGACGCGTACGCCGGCGAGTTCGCCGCCCTCTCCGGGTCGGCGAGAGTGGTGCGCGCCGACCAGGCCGGCGGCCCGGGGCATCGCCTCGACCGCCTCGAACGGCTCGGTACGGGGGTAGACCCGCACCCGTACCGGCTCGGTGATCACCGCCCGGGAGACCAGCAGACCGCCGGCCGTGGCGACTCGGGCACCGGCGGGGCCGACCGGGTGCCGGCCCCAGCGCAGGGCCTTGCCGGCCAGCTCCAGGTCGACTGCCGCGCCGCTCGGCACCGACGTCACGAACGGTCGGTCCGCGACGGATCGCCGCCCGCCGTCGCCCGGCGCCGTCGCACCGGTTCCCGGGGTGACGCTCGACTCCCCGTCGTCGGCGGCCTCGTCGCGGCCGAAGCCGGCCCGGTCGATCCGCAGCCACTGCGACACGCGGGTACGCGTCACCACCAGGTCGTAGTCGACGGTGTCCGGGTTGCCGACGGTCACCGCCGCGGCCACGTCACCGCCCTCGACAAGCGGCCCACCATCACCCTGAGTGATCCACACCTGTGGCAGCGCAGTGGGTCGTCGACGCAGCGCGTACGCGGTGCCCAACGCGAACGGGGCGGCGAGCACGATGAGGTCCACCCGGCCCAGCAGCACCCCGGCCACCAGCAGCAGGCCGGCGAGCAGCACCGCGCGGCCGAGCGCCGGGGTGGGTGCCCAGCCGGCAGCCGGTTCCGCCTCGGTGGCCGTCGGCACTGTCGGTCCGGTCATCAGTGCCGGGGCCCGCCGGCGGCGTAGCTGGGCAGCGCGCCACTGGCCGGGGCGGGAGTCGCCTCCAGCACCTCGCCCACCACGAACGCCGGGTCGACCCGGCGCAACCACATCTCCGGGCGCAGGGTGATCCGGTGGGCCAGGGCGGGGGCCGCCACCGACTTGACGTCCTCCGGCACCACGTAGTCCCGTCCGCCGAACACCGCGCGGACCCGGGCCAGCAGCAGCAGCGCCAGCGAACCACGAGGTGAGGCGCCGACCAGCACCGACGGGTGCTCCCGGGTGGCCGCGGTGAGCGACACGATGTAGCGGCCGATGGAGTCCTCCACGACCACGTCCTCCAGGGCGGCCTGCATGGCCCGCAGCGTCGCCGCGTCGACCACCGCCTTGATGTCCGCCTCCTCCCGGCGGCGGCTCATCCGGCGGCGCAGCACCTCCCATTCCTCCTCGTGCTGCGGGTAACCGAACGAGACCCGCAGCAGGAACCGGTCCAGCTGCGCCTCCGGCAGCGGGTAGGTGCCCTCGTACTCGATGGGGTTGGCGGTGGCCAGCACGTGGAACGGCTCGTCGAGCTTGTAGGTCACACCCTCGACCGACACCTGCTTCTCCTGCATCGCCTCCAGCAGCGCGGACTGGGTCTTCGGCGGCGTCCGGTTGATCTCGTCGGCGAGGAGCAGGTTGGTGAAGACCGGGCCGGCCCGGAAGGTGAAGTCACCGTTGCGCTGGTCGTACAGGAAGGAGCCGGTGACGTCCGCGGGGAGCAGGTCGGGAGTGAACTGCAACCGGCGGAAGTCCAACCCGAGAGCCTGGGCGAACGAGCGGGCGGTGAGTGTCTTGCCGAGCCCTGGCAGGTCCTCCAGGAGCACGTGCCCGCCCGCGAGGATGCCGGCGAGGACCAGCTCCAACGCGTCCCGCTTGCCGACCACGACGGTGCCGACCGCGTCCAGGACCGCCCGAGCCAGGTGCCCGACCTCGGCGGGGGCAATGCTCCGGTCCACGTCGTTCATCAGATGCTCTCCAGTTCGGCGACGATCACCGCGAGGTCGCGCGGCGACGGGGTGCGGCGAGGCGGGGTCTCCAGGAACGTCCACAGGCGGTCACCCAGCAGGACGCGGGCGCGGGCGGGATCCGACTCACGGGTGACGCCGTGTTTCAGCCGCATCCGCTCGTCGGCCAGTTCACCGATGCGGGGCAGGACCACCTCGGTGAAACGCTCGGTTCGGTTCGAGGACCAGTCCAGGGGCCGTTCCCACTGGTTGACGGCGCCACGCAGCGCGTCCCGGGCGTCCCAGTTGTAGCTGCCGTCCTCCTCGCCCGCGCCGGCCCGGCGAGCCGGCGGCGACGGGGGTGGCGGCGCGAGCAGGGCGGTGACCCGGCGGACCGCCAGCACGGCGAGCACCCCGGCGACCAGTACGGGAAGCGAGACCTGGAGGCCCACCGCGCGGAGGCCGACCAGCAGGACCGCGACCACCGCGGCGGCCCACGCGAGCGAACGCAGCACCGGACGCCACCGGGACGGGCGCGCCTGCGGACCGACCGGCGCGGCCTCCTCCTCGAACGCGAGCAGATCGTCGATGCTGGTGCTGCTCATGAGGTCACCGCCGCGGTGAGCTCTCCGCGCAGCCGACCGAGCGCGGCGCGGGCCTGGTCCCGGGTGCGTTCGCCGACCGGGTGGGTGGCGTAGCGGGCCTCCCGGTAGACGTGCGCGAACTCGGCCAGCACGTCGGTGCTGGCGATGGCCGGCACGCCCGCCGCCGGGTCACCCTGCAACAGGCGGCTGACCAGGTCGGTGGGGGTGTCCCCGGCGAGCCTCGGCACACCGGCTGCGGCGGCGGTCTCCTCCAGGCGCACCCAGCAGGCGATCACCGCCACCCGGGGGTCGGTGTCCCGGTCGTCGAGCTCCACCAGACCGGCGTCGAGGGCGGCGACCACCTCACGGGCGGTGCCCTCGGCGGTACGGCGGGCCCGCTGCGCGGGTAGTGCCCGGGTGGTGCGGCGCAGCACTCCCCGGATCAGGACCCAGCTGAGATAGCCGAGCGCGGCGAGGATGGCCAACCCGAGCAGGACCACAGCCACGGTGCCGACCCACTGCGGGATGTGCGCCTGGGTGGCCTCGCCGGCGTCGCGGGGCTCGATCGGGATGGACGGCGACGGCTCGGCGGTCGGATACTCGGGAACCCAGGGCACGTTGTCCGCGGCCGGCGGAATGCGACTGGCCCCGATCGACGAGTGGGCGGACGCCAGCGCGGCACCGGCGAGCAGGGCGGCGACCGCGCCGATCGGCCACCACCGGCGGAACAGGCCGAGCACCGGCCGCAACACACCTGGCTCGGCGGGCGGTACCGGTGTGGGCGGGCGTGTTCCGTCTGTCATCGCCACCACCCCACGCGTCGCCTCAGTCCACTCCGGCCAGCTGTTTGGCCTGGCCGAAGACATCGTCCAACATCTCTGGTGTCAACCGCCCGGTGAAAGTGTTCTGCTGACTGACGTGGTAACAGCCGAGCAAGTCCGGAGCGTTCGTGCCGGACCAGTGTGCCCCATGACCGAACGCCGGTCGCGGGCTGGGCGGGCGCTGCCCGTACACCGCGCGGAGCACCGGCCACCACGCGGCCCAGGCGAACGCGCCCAGCGCGACCACGACCCGCAGCGTGGGCCGGATCAACGTGACCTCGCGGTGCAGCCACGGCGCGCAGGTGTCCCGTTCCGGTGGGGTCGGCTTGTTGTCCGGAGGCGCACACCGGACGGCCGAGAAGATCCGCAGGTCGCGCACTGTGAGCCCGTCGTCGGCGGCGACGCTGGTCGGCTGGTTGGCCAGCCCGGCCCGGTGCAGCGCGGCGAACAGCACGTCACCCGAGCGGTCACCGGTGAAGATCCGGCCGGTGCGGTTGCCACCGTGCGCGGCGGGCGCGAGCCCGAGGATGGCGATCCGGGCGTCAGCGGTGCCGAAGCCCGGCACCGGTCGACCCCAGTACTCCTGGTCGCGGAAGGCGGCCCGGCGGGTGCTGGCGACCTCCTCCCGCCACCGCACCAGCCGCGGGCAGGCGAAGCAGTCGCTCACCGCCGCGTCGAGGTCGGCCAGGTCGGTCGCCCGCGCTGCGCGGGCGACCACCTGTGCGGGGGTACGCGTCTCAGCCAAGCTTGGCCCGGAAGAGTTCCAGGGTGCGGGCCCAGGCGCTGGCAGCGGCGCGCTGGTCGAACGCCTCCGGCCGGTCGTCGTTGAAGAAGGCGTGCGAGGTGCCCGGGTAGTCGTAGAGGTGGCAGTCGCCGCCGGCCTCCTCGATGGCCCGCCGGGCGGCCTGTACGCCCTCGGTGGCCGAGGTGCCGTCCTCTTCGGAGCAGTGGATGACAGCCGCCTTGCCGGCGTAGTCGGCCCAGTCGGGACGCATCGACTCCCAGGGAAGCACGGGATAGAAACCGGCGGTCGCGACGATCCGCTCGGAGATGGTGGCCGACCAGAGAGCCAGGCTGCCACCAGCGCAGAAGCCCACGGCACCGACCTTACCGGTGACCTCGGGCCGCCCGGCGAGATAGTCGGCCGCTCCGGCGATGTCCTTCGCCGCCTCGTCCATGCGCATCCCCAGCAGGAGCCGCTGCGCCTCGTCCGGCTCACTGGTCGTCTCACCGTGGTAGAAGTCCGGGGCGAGGGCGACGAACCCGGCCTCGGCGAACCGGTCCGCCACCGACCGGATGTGCGGGACCAGACCCCACCATTCCTGAATGACGATGACGGCGGGGCTGGCCGTGCCGCTGGCGGGTATCGCGAGATACCCCTCGCTCGCGCCCCCGTTGCTGCGGTAGCTCACCATTTCGCCCATGGGCCGTCCTCCTAGCGGTCAGTCATCGTTGGCTGGTCGCCCAGTGGTCCTACGTGCCGGTAGCCTGCCACGCCACGCGGCCCTCCGGAAGACGCCGGAACAGTGGCATTCACCTCCTGTTCGCCCCCCGGTGACTCCGGGTACGCCGACGGCTGCTCGCCCCCGGTGACTCCGGGTACGCCGACGGCGGCGAGGTCCGCCCCCGCCGCCGTCGATGCCGAGCTGCCGCTGTCGTCAGACCTTCTTGGTCAGGCAGAGCACGTAGCCCGTCTTGCCCGGCTCGATGCTGGAGAAGATGTACCCCTCCTCGCCCTCCTTGAAGAACTGGGTGCAGGTGGTGTCGGCCTTCGCCTGCGCCTCGCTCTGGCCGTCCACCCGACCGACCACGTTGTACGCCGCGTCGGTGGAGGTGCACGCCACGACCTTGGCGCCGTCGACCTCCTCCTGCTCGGTGCCGGTGACCTCGGGCAGCTCGGCGATGCAGTCGCCGGTCTTGGCGTCCGCCGTCGCGTCCTTGTTGAAGAAGTCGCCGATCGCCGAGGCGACACCGAACTTCAGGCCGGCGATGACGACGACGGCGAGGATCGCGCCGACGATGCCGAGGACCTTCTTCCCACCGGACTTCTCCGCCTTCGGCTCCGTCGCCTGCGACATCTCGGCGGCCTGCGACATCTCGGCGGCCTGCGGGGTCTCGGCCGCCGGCGTACCGGCCGGCTGCGGCGTCGCGGCCGCCTGGGGCGTCCCGGCCACTTCGGGCGTCCCGGCAACAGGCGGCGTCGCGGCCGCTGGCGGCGTCGCGGCCGCTGGCGGCGTCGCGGCGGCTTCGGGCGTCGCGGCGGCCGGGTCCGGCTCGACCGACCGCTGCTGGGGCACGGCAGGCTGCGGCGCGGCCGCTTGCGGCGTCTCGACGGCCGGCTCAGGATGTGCGGCGTCGGGCGCGGGGGGCGGTGCGACCTGCTCTGGCACGGGGGTTCCTTCCGAGGGGTTGATGAGCAGACGACACCGTAACGATCATTGATTTCCGGTGCCGTCCCGCTCGCCTCGTCCGTTCAGCCATTTCCCAGCATCACCCGCATGATCCAGTTCACACCGTGGTTCAGCTCGTCGGGGTGGGGGTTGGCGTTCCGCTCGACGGCACGCCGGTGGCCGTACCGGCCGGCAACGGTGTCCCGATCTGTCCGGTTGCGCCGCCCGGCTCCGGTGGGCTGGTCGGGTCCGGTGGGCTGGTCGGGTCCACCGTGCCGCTCGGGTCCGGCGTGCTTGTCGGTGACCCGGCCGGAAGAGGCGCGCCCGGCGCACGTGGCACGAAGGGCGCCTGCTCCGGGCAGTACGGGTACGCCCGCAGTACCTGCTTGGCATAGGCGTCTTCGGAGCAGTCCGGGTAGCCGAGCCGGATCGGATTGCCGTTCTGGTCGAAGAGCCGGGCGTTCTCCACCAGGCGGCCCTCGCTGTCGTAGACGAAGACGTCCCGGACCCGGTCGTACGGGCTGTCGACCGAGGTCTGGTCGTAGCCGTAGTCGCCGTAGCGCATCCGATCCTCGGCCTGCACCAGAGCGGCGAGCGCGAAGACCACGAGCACTGCGCTGCCGACCTGAACGGCGGAGCGCGGCCAACGGGTGAGCTGGGCCGAGCTACGACCGATCCAGATGGAGCCGAGCACGAAGCCGATCAGCATGATCAGGCCGGCCAGCAGCTCGCCGCCGAACCTCGGCAGCAGCCCGAATTCGCCACCGGTGGTGATCACGGTGACCAGCATCGCCGCCAGATAGCCGCGCAGCACCCACCAGGCCGGGCGCAACAGTCGGAGGAAGTCGCTGGCCGTCGCGTACCCCAGGGGTGGGCCGAGCCGGGTGTCGACGGTGCGCAGCCGGCCGCGGACCCGGGCCATCGCGCTCGCCACCCGCTGGTCGAGGTTGCGCCCGCTGCCCGGTGCCGCCCCCGCCGCGGCGCGCAGCTCGGCGGCGTACGTCTCGGGCTCACCCAACCGCTCGACCAGGGTGCCCTCGGACTCGGCGGCGACCTCGGTGAGGTGGTCGGCGAGATCCTCGGTCAACTCGTCGCGCTGCCCGGGCGGCAGGTCGGCCAGGGCGGCCCGGACCCGCGCCACATAGTCGATGATCTCCTGCTCCGCGACGGTCATGCCGCCAACCCCCGATCGTCGAGCAAGGTGTCCATTGTGGTGGCGAACGAGCGCCAGAGCTTGCCGGAGCGGGTCAGCTGGTCACGCCCCGCCGCGTTGAGTGAGTAGTACTTGCGGTGCGGGCCGGATTCGCTCGGCACGACGTAGGTGGTGAGCAGGCCGGCGGCGAAGAGGCGGCGCAGCGTCCCGTAGACCGAGGCGTCACCGACCTCTTCCAGGCCGGCCTCGCGCAGCCGGCGCAGGATGTCGTAGCCGTAACCGTCCTCCTCCCGGAGCACGGCCAGGACGGCCAGATCGAGCACGCCCTTCAACAACTGTGTGGTGTCCACGCATTGCACACTAGTGCGCAATGCGCAGTAGCGTCAACGAGATGGCTCCGACACGCCGGGGCGTGCCGAATGTTGATCGACTCGGTTTTCAGGAAGTCGGGCTGTTCGAGGCGCTCGGAGACCGCGGATTCAATGAAGACGAGTCGATCGAGATCGCTAGCGCCGCGTGGTCGGCTGGAGGCTCCAGGCGATGCCGTCCAGGATGTCGTGCTCCGAGGCGACCACCGACGGCATCCCGGCCCGCTCCATGATCACGCGTAGCACGAGCGCACCGGCGCCGATCACGTCGGCGCGGCCGGGGTGCATCACCGGGTTCGCCAACCGCTGCGCACGGGTCTGACCCAGCAACTCCGCGGTCACCCGGGCGACCTCCTCGTACGACACCCGGGCGTGGTGGATGCGCTCCGGGTCGTACTCCCGCAGGCCCTGCGCGAGCGCGACCACCGTGGTGACCGACCCGGCGAGGCCGACCAGGGTGGCCGCCTCGCGACCGGGCACCTCGGCGAGCGCCCGGTCCACCACCGCGGCGATGTCGGCCTGCGCTGCCGCGACCTGCTCGGGCGTGGGCGGGTCAGCGGGCAGGTGCCGCTCGGTCATCCGGACGCAGCCGATGTCCACCGAGATCGCCGAGCGCACCCCGACAGCCCGGTCACCGACCACGAACTCGGTGGAACCACCACCGATGTCGACGACCAGGAACGGCTCCTTCGCGTCGGCGGGCAGCCCGCGCACCGCGCCGGTGAACGACAGCCGGGCCTCCTCGTCGCCGCTGACCACCTCGGGCGCGACACCGAGAGTGGCCCGCACCATCTCGGTGAAGTCGGCGGCGTTGTCGGCGTCGCGGGAGGCCGAGGTGGCACACATCCGCACCCGCTGCGCGCCCAGCTTCTCGATGTCCGCGGCGTACGACGCCAACGCCACCCTGGTCCGCTCGATCGCCTCGGGCGCCAGTCGGCCGGTGCGGTCCACGCCCTGCCCCAGCCGGACGATCTCCATCCGCCGGGTCAGGTCGACCAGCGGCGCCTGCGGCCCGGCGGAGGCGTCGGGCAGGTCGGCGACCAGCAGTCGGATCGAGTTGGTTCCGCAGTCGATGGCCGCCACACGCGTCGTCACGGCAGCAACCTTACGGCAGGACGGGCGGCCACCCGGCGGCTTGGTTGGCCGTGGGCCACGACTCGCCGAGGTCGCCCGACGGGCCCCGCAACAACGCCACCCCGAGCGAGGTCAGGTGATGTCGGACGGCCCCGCCCTCGCGCTCGCTGGCCACCAGACCGGCGGTGCGCAGCGCACGGGCGTGTTCCGAGGCCGAGGAGAGACTGATCCCGACCGCCTGGGACAACACGGTGGTGGTCAGACCCCCGTCGGTCGCCAGTCGGCGCAGCACCAGCGCCCGGGTGACGCCGAGCAACCGACCGAGGGCATCGTCGTCGACAGGGGCCCCGCGTGCGGGCACGACCACCGGGTAGACGAGCAGGATCGGGTAGCCCTCCTCGACAAGCACCCGGGGCCGCGGCCCGGCCAACGGAGAGGGCAGCAGGATGATCCCGTGGCCGGTGCCGGGGAGGTCGCCGTCCCACCACGTCCGCACCTCCAGCACCGGCTCCCGCCACCGGATCCCCGGGTGCAGACCGGCGAAGAGGCTGGCCAGACCATGCTGCGCCAGCCGCTGGCTGGCGGACGTCACCTGCTGACGGTACGCGGACACCAGCTCGGCCCAGTGCGGTTCGAGCACCGCGTCGAACCAGGTCCGCACGGCCCCGCCGAACAGGTCCAGCACCTCCGGGTCGGCCGCCGCGAACCGCCGCCGCAGTGGGCTGGGCGACGTGTCCGCGTACGCCAGGGTGACCTCGTCACGGACCCGCCGCGCCGGGGTGGCCCGGATCGCCTCCAGCCCGGCCTCCACCGACTCCAGGCCGTCGAACGGAGTGACGAAGTCCGGTAGACGTCCCCGGTCGGGCAGCAGATGCCGCAGGATCGCGGTGGCGGCCTGGGCGGCAGCCGTGCCCTCGGCCGCCGCCACCCGCTCGGCCAGGGTCGGGGCCATCGCCGCGACGGTGGGATCGCGCAACCACTGACCAGCCAGCAGCGCGATCCCGACCGGATGCAGCCGATCGGCGAACCGCACCCGGCACAGGTCGGCCGACCCGAGCTGGAGGCGAAGCATGGCAACAGCCTGCCTGCCTTCGGCCAGGACCGAAAGGGTTGATCCGCGGTCGAGCGAACTCCAGTGTGGACGGCGAGGTCGACGGGGGGTGGCCGGCGTGCGGCGAGCACTGGTGGTGTTAACGGGGCTCTGCCTGATGATCGTCGCCGCAGCTTGTGGTGAGCGGGGGCAACCCTCGTCGGCCCCACCAGCCTCACCGTCCGCGTCGAGCGAGCGACCGGCGGCCGGCGACCACCACCTCACCCTGCGGCACGACGGACGCGACCGCACCTACCTGCTGCACGCGCCTCCGGGGTACGACCCAGGCAGACCCTCCGCGCTGGTCATCGCGCTGCACTTCTATCCCGGCCTTGGATCGTCGATGCGGGAGTTGGCGGGCCTGGACGCCCGAGCCGACAAGGACAACGTGCTGGTCGCCTACCCCGACGGGCAGGGCGGCGGCTTCAACGCGCTGATCTGCTGCGGAAGCGAGGACGACGTCGGCTTCCTCAAGGCCCTCACCGATCATCTGGTGCAGACCTGGCACGCGGACCCGAACCGGGTGTTCCTCACCGGCATCTCGAACGGCGGCGACATGAGCTTCCGAGCGGCGGTGGAGAGCACTGGCATGTTCGCCGCGATTGGGGTGGTCAGCGGTGGATACAGCGGAAACGTGACCACCGCCGACAGTTACGTGCCGAAGAGCCCGGTCTCCGTGATCACTTTCATCGGCGGCCAGGACCGCTACGCCTCGATCTTCCAGGCCGGCATGCAGACCTGGCAGCAGAGGCTCCAGTGCCGGCCGAGCCCGAAGGCGTCCGGGGTGCCCGGGGTGACGCACACGGTGGCGGGCTGCGCGGACGGCAGCGAGGTCAGCGTCTACACGATCGCCGACATGGGTCACAGTTGGCCGGGAGCGACATCGGGCCAACTCGCCGCATCCTCCGCGGGGCTGTCCGCCACCGACCTGATGTGGGAGTTCTTCGCCGCCCACCCCCGCAAAGCCTGACCTACAGACGCAGCAGCATCCGGGTGTTGCCCAGCGTGTTCGGCTTGACCCGCTCCAGGTCCAGGAACTCCGCGACACCCTCGTCGTACGAGCGCAGCAACTGCTCGTAGACCGGCTGCGGCACCGGAGCGCCGTCGATCTCGCGGAAACCGAACGAGCCGAAGAACCGGTTCTCGAAGGTGAGCACGAAGATCCGCGCCACGCCCAGCTCGCGGGCCGCGTCGATCAGCTCTCCGACCAGTCGGTGGCCGATGCGCCGGCCCCGGCAGGACGGGTCGACGGCCACCGTGCGGATCTCGGCCAGGTCCTCCCACATGACGTGCAGCGCGCCGCAGCCCACCACCACGTCGTCCTCGGCGCGGACCGCTACCCGGAACTCCTGCACCTGCTCGTAGAGGGTGACGGTGGCCTTGCTCAGCAGCCGCCGGTCGTCGGTGTAGGTGTCGACGAGTCGTCGGATGCCCCGCACGTCCCCGGTGCGGGCCCGCCGTACCGTGATCTGATCCGCGGCCTGCGTGCTCATTCGGCTGCCGGCACGTCCACGCACGGCCCCGCCGACCACCAGGGGTCGACCAGCTCCAACGTCTCGTCGCCGAACGGGTTCACCCCGGGGCCGGCGCCCAACGCGTGACCCAGGTGCACGTGCAGACACTTCACCCGGCCCGGCATCCCACCGGCCGAGATGCCGGCGATCTCCGGAACCTCGCCGATCGCCTCCCGGCGGGTGAGGTAGTCCTCGTGCGCCGCGCGGTACTGGGCGGCCAACTCCGGATCCGTCGTCAGCCGGTCCGCCATCTCCTTCATCAGCCCCGCCGACTCCAGTCGGCTGCACGCGGCGGTGGCCCGGGGGCAGGTCAGGTAGTAGAGCGTCGGAAACGGGGTGCCGTCAGCGAGGCGGGGAGTCGTCTCCACCACGTCGGGCAGGCCGCACGGGCACCGGTGGGCCACCGCGCGGGTGCCCCGGGGCGTCCGGCCGAGCTGCGCGGCCACCGCGGCCAGGTCGGCCTCGGTGGCCGGCTCACGCTGCGGCAGAGGTACGGAATCCGCAGCCGGCTCCGACGGTGGTACGACAGTCACGGTGCCCATCTCTCCTGGTGTGCTGGTCGGTGGATCACTGGCCCGGCTGCTGGCTGTCCGCCGCCCGCACGCTCGACCAGAGCGTGTCGTACCAGGTCACCGGCCCGGCTGGTGGGGCCGAACCGGCCGACTTCCCGGCATCCCGGGCCGCACCCTCCGGGTCGTGCAGGACCACCATTATCTTCTCGCCCGGCTCGCCCATGAAGAACCGCTCCCGAGCCTGCGTCTTGATGTACTCGTCGTCGTTCCAGTTGGCCGCCTCGGCGGCGAGCTTGGCGATCTCGCGCTCCTGCACCGCCTGGGCCGCCTCCATCCGCTCGATGTCGGCCTGCTGGTCGAGGTAGACCCGGACCGGATAGGTGTAGGCCAGCGCGAGCGCGATCAGGACCGCGAACAGCACCGTGGCCCGACCGGTGAAGCGACGGGGGTGGGGTGCGGCGAGGCGCTTCACCGAACCGGCGGCAGCGGTACGCCGAGCGGCGGCGGGACGATTCGCGGAGCGCACTCCTTCGGCGCCACGGGCAGCACCCGGCGCGCGACCGGCCGCGCGCGGCTCGGCGCGTACGCCGGCCTCCCGGACCGATCCCCGCGTGGCCCGCCCACCGCCCGGCCGGCCGGACTGACCCGGCCGGCGGGCGGGACGCTGACCACCCGGTGTGCGGCGCTGCTGCATCGTCACACCCCTCCCCCGAGGCTTCGTGCGTCTCAGGCCGAACGGTAGCGCGGGAACGCGCCGGCGCCCGCGTAGCGCGCCGCGTCGGCCAGCTCCTCCTCGATCCGGAGCAGCTGGTTGTACTTGGCGACGCGGTCCGAGCGGGCCGGGGCGCCGGTCTTGATCTGGCCGCAGCCGGTGGCCACTGCCAGGTCGGCGATGGTGGTGTCCTCGGTCTCACCGGAGCGGTGGCTCATCATGCACTTGAAGCCGGCCCGGTGCGCCAGGTCCACCGCGTCCAGGGTCTCGGTCAGCGAGCCGATCTGGTTGACCTTGACCAGGACCGCGTTCGCGGACTTCTCCGCGATGCCCCGGGCGATGCGCTGCGGGTTGGTGACGAACAGGTCGTCACCGACGATCTGCACCCGGTCGCCGATCGAGGCGGTCAGCGTCTGCCAGCCGCTCCAGTCGTCCTCGGCCAGCGGGTCCTCGATCGACACGATCGGGTACTCGTCGGCCAGCTTGGTGTAGTAGGTGCTCATGTCCTCGGCGGACTTCGCGGCACCCTCGAAGGTGTAGGTGCCGTTGTCGAAGAACTCCGTGGCCGCCACGTCGAGCGCGAACACGATGTCGCTGCCGAGCCGGTAGCCGGCCTTCTCGACCGCCTCGGCGATCAGGTCCAGAGCCGCCGCGTTGGTCGGCAGGTTCGGCGCGAAGCCACCCTCGTCACCGAGGCCCGTCGACAGGCCCTTCTTCTTCAGCACCGACTTCAGCGCGTGGTAGACCTCCGCGCCCGAGCGCAGCGCCTCCCGAAAGGTGGGCGCGCCGATCGGCGCGATCATGAATTCCTGGATGTCGACGTTCGAGTCGGCGTGCGCGCCACCGTTGAGGATGTTCATCATCGGCACGGGCAGGAGGTGCGCGTTCGGGCCGCCCAGGTAGCGGAAGAGGCTCAGCTCGGCGCTGCCGGCAGCGGCCTTCGCCACCGCCAGGGACACCCCGAGGATGGCGTTCGCGCCCAGCTCCGACTTGCTGTCGGTGCCGTCGATGTCGAGCATCTTCTGGTCGATCAGCCGCTGCTCGCTGGCCTCGTACCCGATGATCTGGTCGACGATCTTGTCTTCGACGTTGGAGACCGCCTTCTCCACGCCCTTGCCCTGGTAGCGGTCGGCGTCACCGTCGCGCAGCTCGATCGCCTCGAACGCGCCGGTGGAGGCGCCGGAGGGCACCGCGGCGCGAGCCACCGTGCCGTCGTCCAGGCCGACCTCGACCTCGACCGTGGGGTTGCCCCGCGAGTCGAGAATCTCCCGGGCGACGATTCCCTCGATGGTTGCCACTGAGTCGCTCCTCGTTGTTGTGATCCGGTCCGTGGGTGGGCCGCGACGGTGCGGCTGAGGCAGGTGTTGAACGCAGCGTATCGGGCCACGGGAAACGGCACGGCGTCGCCCGCGCACCCGAGTCGCCCCGCACCGACGGACATTCCCGGATTTCCGGGCGTCAACCGGCAACGGGTTTGCGCTGCGCGGACCGAATCCACCAGGCTGGTCGCCATGCCCGCCGCCTCGACCACCCTCCGCATGCTCGCCGTGTCGGTCATCGCGTCGCTCACGGTCACCGGCTGTCAGACATTCGAGGACGCCGGAGTCGCCATGGGCCGCTCGGAACTCGTCAACGACCTCGCCGCCCGGCTCGATCGGGCGCTGGAGTTGACCTACTCGGCCGACTACCAGTTGCCCGGTGGCCAACGCGCCGCGATCGTGCAGGCGCAGGACCCGGCGCGATCCACGTACACCTATCCCGGAGGGCAACTCACCGTCACCCCGGAGGCCATCACCCGGTGCACGACGACCGGGGCCCGCCCGCAGTGCACGCTGATCACCCCGCCCACCCCCGGCAGCAAGCCCACCGTAACGCTGTTCGGCGAGGCCAACCAGCAGGGCCTCGTCACGCCGCCGGTGGTGGTCGGGCTGCTCACCGCCGCCGCGCTCGACCCCCAGGCGGTCATCAAGCAGAGCGACACCACGGTCGCCGGGCACCACGCCGCCTGCGTCGCGGTGCAGAGCTCGTCGTCCGGCGACTTCACCGCCTGCGTGACCACCGAGGGCGTGCTCGGCAGCTTCACCGGGCCGGTCGACGGCAAGCCGATGGAGCTGGCGATGAGCAACTACTCCGCGGCCGTCGACGAGAGCGCGTTCGAACCACCCACCGGCGCCGATGTCGTCGACCGCCGCCCCGGCGGCTCGTGACCGATCCACCGGGCGGGCCCACCACCGTCGCGCCGCCCGCCGGGTTCCTGCCCGGAGCCGATCGGAGCCGGCCTCCCGGCCCCGGCGACCTGGCCCTGCCCGTGATCGGCGCGAAGCTGCTGACCAGCGTCGACGGCCACCCGCTGCGGGTCGCCGACCTGCCCGCCGACACCGACTGGGTGCCGCTGGGCACCCTCGACGGAGTGCCCGCCTGGGGCACCGACCTGAGCACCACCGCCACCGACCTTCCCGGCCGGGCGCGCGGCTGGGCGTCACTCGCCGCCGAGGTGCCGGAGCCGCACGCCACGCTCGCCGGCCGGGCGCTGGCGGTGCTGACCTGGCGGCGTACCCACCGGTGGTGCGGCGCCTGCCGAGCGGAGCTGACCGACCGACCCGGCGAGACCGCCCGACAGTGCCCCGACTGCGGCCTGTACGTGCCGATGCAGCTCTCCGCCGCCGTACTGGTGGCGATCACCCGACCCGGGCCGCCCGGACACGCTGACGAGCTGCTGCTGGTCCGGCACGCCACCGGCCCGCCCGGACTGTGGGCGCTGGTGGCCGGCTTCGTCGAGGCCGGCGAGACACTTGAGGCGGCGGTGCGCCGGGAGGTCGGTGAGGAGGTCGGGTTGCCCGTCGACCGGCTGGCCTACTTCGGCAGCCAACCGTGGGCGATCTCCGGCCCCGGGGTGCTGCTCGCCGGCTTCACCGCCCGTGCCGCCGACCCGCAGGCCGAACCGGTCGTCGACGGGCGGGAGCTGACCGGGGCGCAGTGGTTCGGCCTGGATGCGCTGCCGGCGCAACTGCCGCCCGCGTACTCCATCTCGCGCTGGTTGATCGACGCGACGGTGACCGCCGGGCGGCGCTGAAACCCGCGCGGCCCGGCGTTTCTCCTCAGAGACCGAGCAGGGTACGCAGATGGCGCGGGGGCGGGCAGTCGTGGGCGAGCATGGCGTCGTGCCAGTCGCGGACCGACACCCCGTCCGGGCGGGCGGCGGCAATCTCGGCCACCTCGCTGTACCCGACGAAGTAGGTGGAGAGCTGGGTGGAGGTCAGTTGGGCGCGCCGCCACTTGCCGGCCGCCTCGCCCTCCTCCTGGAAGCCACGCCCGGTCATCAACGCCATCGCGTCGGCCTCCGGCAGGTCCTCGGCGTGCACCAACTGGTCGAGCAACGCGTTGATGGTCATCCGCAGCTGCATCTTGAGCTGCTGCAACCGCACCGGCAGACCGCCGAAGCCGAGCCCCGTCATCATCTCCTCCGCGTAGACCGCCCAGCCCTCGATGAACGGGCCGGACTCGGCCAGCGCGCGGACCCGGGTGCCGCCGACGTAACGGCGGGCGTGGGCGAGCTGGAGGAAGTGACCCGGCATCGCCTCGTGCACCGTCAGGTTGCGGATCATGTGGTCGTTGTACTCGCGGTAGAACGACTCGACCCGCTGCGCCGGCCAGTCCGACGGGGTGGGCGCGATGCAGTAGAAGGTCGGCACGACGGCGGTCTCCAGCGGGCCGGGCGCATCGCAGTACGCCACCGCGACCCCCCTGGCGAACTCCGGCATCTCCTGGATGACGCACCGGTCGTCGACCACCGTGACCAGGTCGTGTGCGCGGACGAAGTCGGTCGCCTCGTCCAGGGTCACCCCGGCCAGCTCGACGATCGTCGCGTCGTTCGGGTGCTCGGCGGCCAGCAGGTCCAACGCCCGACGTACCGTCGCGTCGTCGGCCGGGCCACCGACCAGCTCGACGGCGGCCTCGCGGATCTCCGCGGTGACCCGGTCCAGGTTGGCCCAGGCGCGGCGCTGGATCTCGGCGGCGCCCAACTCGGTGTCGAGGGTGTGCCAGAGCCGGGCCTCCCAGCGGCGTCGGCCCAGTCGCGGGTCACGGCCGGGGCCGGCGTCGGCGGCCAGACCGGTGCGCAGCCAGGCGACGAACTCGTCCAGCGCGGCGATCGCGGCGGTGGCCGCCGGCTCGACCCGGTCGAGGTGGCCCGGTGCCTGGGCGAGCAACGCCGGCAGCTCGTCGCGGATCAGCGCGGCCGTGCCGGTGAACTGCCCCACCGCCGTTTCGGCATGGATGCGCGGCATGTCCCGCAGCGTCGCGCGGGCGGTGGCGAGGACGTCCGGTACGGCGGCGAGCCGGCCGGCAAGGTGGGTCAGCCGCACGTCCGCGGGGGCGTACGGGCGGGCCAGCAGCGGGTGCAGCAGCGGGCCGGGGTTGTGCCGCAGCGGATCCCACTCGTGCGAGCGGATCTCGGTCAGCTCGAACAGCTCCCGGTCCACGAATGAGCTGAGCAGGGCGTGGTCGACCTGTTCGTCGACGTCGAGCGAGTCCGGGTCCAGCTCGGACAGTGCGTTGGCCGCGTCGAAGAGCATCGCCCGATCGGCAGCCAACCCGTCGGCGGACAGATCCGGCAGCCGGTCGTCGAAGCGGTGGTCACCCGCGGCGGTGGCAACCCCCGGCCGCGACTCCAGTAGCGCCTCGACAACCCGCTCAGCCAGCACCCCGAACGCTTCCACCGCACCACCCTACCGACCGCCCCACCCTCCGCCACCTGATACGTCGATCATGAAGTTGTTGCCGTCGACATCGGCGTGTCGTGGCAACAACTTCATGATCAACGCGGGTCAGAGGGCTCGGGGGTGGGGGGTTCGGCTTGGCGGATGGCCTCTGCGTAGGCCAGGGTGGCGCGGCGGAGGGCCGCTTCCGGATCGATGCCCGCCTCCCGGGCGGCGGCGACCGTGGCCAGCAGGCTCGCGCCCAACCTTGCTTCGGCGTCCACCTGGGTGTCTGCCAACGCCGGTGGAACCTTGATGCCCCTGCGGGCGGCGCGCTCCAGGATTTGGGCGGCCAGGGCCAGCGCGGGCTGGCTCAGGGCCACCCCGTCCAACACCGAGTGCCGTGCCTTCTCCGCGCGCTTGATCCGCTCCCAGTTCTCGGTGATCTCCTCCAGGGTGCCCACCTCGGCACCGGCGAAGACGTGCGGATTACGCCGGATCATCTTGTCGACCAGGCCACCGGCCACGTCGTCGATGGTCCACCGCTCGTCCTCGGGCAACTCCTCGGCGAGCCGTGCGTGCAGCACCACCTGCAACAACACGTCGCCCAACTCCTCGCGCAGCGCGTCGGTGTCGTCGGCGCTGATCGCGTCGTACGCCTCGTAGCTCTCCTCCAGCAGGTAACCGGCGAGGCTGCGGTGCGTCTGCGCCCGCTTCCACGGGTCACCACCCGGAGAGGCCAGTCGATCCAGCACGGCCACCGCGTCGAGCAGCCGGGCACCCGGCGGATCCCACGAGCCGTACATCAACTCCATCTCGGCCAACCCCGGCTGCCGGGCCAGCCGCAGACCCAACTCCCGGGCCAGCGCCTCGTCACCCGCCGGACCGGCCAGCCACACCACGGTGCCGTGCGTCGCCACCGCGTCCAGCAACGGCTGCGTCGCCGGGCCGTCCACCACGGTGACCTCGGCGCCCGCCTGGCGAACGGCCGTGGTCAACTCGCTGTCCGCGCCGGCCAACACCGGGTGCTGGCGTACGACGTCCCAGGCCGCAGCCGTCAGCAGGCCGGCGGGCAACCGGGGTGAGGTGACCAGGAGGACGATCCGTGCCGTCATGCTCAGCTGGCCGTGCCCTCGGCCTCCGGCGCCCCGGTCGCCTCCGGGGTGGAAATGTCGGTGACCGCGTCGGAGCCCGGCTCACCCAGCGGCACACTCACCGCGGGCGCGTCGCCGGCGAAGCTGAGCAGCGGGAACTCGAGCGGACGGTAGCGAGGGCTGACGGTGACGTCGTATCGACCGGCCGCCTCGGCCAGGATCCTCTTGGTCGCCAGCGCGCCGCGCAGCTGCTCACCGTCGAGCTGCTGGACGGCGGCCTCATCGGTCACCTCGGCGGGGATCTTGCCGGCCGCACGACCGGCGGCGATCACGTCGGCGATCTCCTCCTTGGTCGGCTCGACCGGCTCGGCCGGCAACCCGGACAGGCAGGTGAAGAGCTTCGCCACCTCCCGCACGTGCCCGGTCTCCGGGTCGAGACCGAGCTGCTGGGCGGCCTGGTCGGGCGCCACCTGGCCACGCGGCTGGTAGTTCTTCTCGGCGGAGAGCTTCTCGCACACCTTGGTCAGCACCATGGTCCGAACCACGTCGGCCACCTTGGGCAGGGTCGGTTGCGCCGCCCCGGGCTGTCCACTGGCGGAGGACTCCGGCGTCGGGTTCTTCGTCCGCAGGTCCTTCATCGCGGTGGAGACCTGAACGTCGGTGATGCGCTGGTCACCGATGTAAGCGGCGATACCAGGCTCAGCACGGCAACCGGAGAGGGCGACGAGGCCGAGCGCCACAGTGGCGACGGCGGCAAGACGGCGAGCACGCATAGCCGTCACTCTCTCACGCCGTCACCCGGGGTTGTGACACCCCCCACCTTCGCTCAGGCCACGACCAGGGACGGCGTCGACGTGGACCGCCCCTGGTCGAGAGCACACCGCCGGCTCAGGCGCTCGCGGCCACGGCGAGTGCGGCGGGCGCACCGAGCACATCGGAGAGCAGTTGCGCGCACCACTGGAGCAGCGCCTGGTCACGCAGCGGCTCGCCACCGATCCGACGGGTGGTCGGTCGGGGCACGCTGACCTGGTCGGTGGCCTGCTTGTAGACGGCATCCGGGTGGTAGCGCTTGAGCCGCAACTGCTTCGAGTCCGGTAGGGGCAGCGGGCCGAACCGTACGTGCTTGCCCTGCATGGACACGTCGGTCAGGCCGTAGCGGCGGGCCAGCAGACGGAACCGGGCCACCTCCACGAGGTTCTGCACCGGGGCCGGCGGCTCGCCGTACCGGTCGGTCATCTCGGCGATCACCTCGCCCAGCCGCTCCTCGTCGCGTGCCTCGGCGAGCTTGCGGTACATCTCCAGACGCAGCCGCTCCACACTCACGTAGTCGTGTGGCAGGTGCGCGTCGACCGGCAGGTCGATCTTGACGTCGGTCTCCTCCTCGGGCCGCTCACCCTTGAACGCGGAGACCGCCTCGCCGACCATCCGCACGTACAGGTCGAAGCCGACGCCCTCGATGTGCCCGGACTGCTCGCCACCGAGCAGGTTGCCGGCGCCCCGGATCTCCAGGTCCTTCATCGCCACGTACATGCCGGCGCCCAACTCGGTGTGCTGGGCGATGGTCGCCAACCGCTCGTGGGCGTGCTCGGTGAGCGGCTTCTCCGGCGGGTAGAGGAAGTACGCGTACGCCCGCTCCCGGCCCCGGCCGACCCGGCCCCTGATCTGGTGCAGCTGGGCCAGGCCGAGCAGGTCGGCCCGCTCCACGATCAGCGTGTTGGCGTTCGGGATGTCGATGCCCGACTCGACGATCGTGGTGCAGACCAGGACGTCGAACTCCTTCTCCCAGAAGCCGACCATGACCTTCTCCAGGGCTTCCTCGCTCATCTGGCCGTGCGCCACCGCCACCCGCGCCTCGGGCACCAGCTCCCGCAGCCGCCGTGCCGCGCGGTCGATCGACTCGACCCGGTTGTGCAGGTAGAAGACCTGCCCGTCGCGGAGCAGCTCACGGTGGATGGACGCGGCCACCTGCCGGTCGTCCTGCGCGCCGACGAAGGTGAGCACCGGGTGCCGCTCCTCCGGCGGGGTGGCGATGGTGGACATCTCCCGGATGCCGGTGATCGCCATCTCCAGGGTGCGCGGGATCGGGGTGGCCGACATGCTGAGCACGTCGACCGACGCGCGCAGCGTCTTCAGGTGCTCCTTGTGCTCGACACCGAAGCGCTGCTCCTCGTCGACGATCACCAGGCCCAGCTGCTTGAAGCGGGTCGCCGTCTGCAACAGCCGGTGCGTACCGATGACGATGTCGACGGTGCCGTCGCCGACCATCTCCAGCGTGCGCTCGGTCTCCTTCGCCGTCTGGAACCGGGACAGCTGCCGGATCTGGACCGGGAACTGGCTCATCCGCTCGGCGAACGTGTTGTAGTGCTGCTGCACCAGCAGGGTGGTCGGCACCAGCACCGCCACCTGCTTGCCGTCCTGCACCGCCTTGAAGGCCGCCCGGACCGCGATCTCGGTCTTGCCGTAGCCGACGTCACCGCAGATCAGCCGGTCCATCGGGACGGTCTGCTCCATGTCCCGCTTGACCTCGTCGATCGCGGCGAGCTGGTCCGGCGTCTCCTGCCAGGGGAAGGCGTCCTCCAGCTCCCGCTGCCACGGGGTGTCCGGGCCGAACGAGTGCCCCTTGGACGCCTTGCGGGCGGCGTAGAGCTGGATGAGCTGCGCCGCGATCTCCCGGACCGCCTTGCGGGCGCGGGCCTTGGACTTCTGCCAGTCCGAGCCGCCCATCTTGTGCAGGGTCGGCTGCTCGCCGCCCACGTAACGGGAGAGCTGGTCGAGCTGGTCGGTCGGGACGAACAACCGGTCGCCGGGCTGGCCCCGCTTGCTGGCCGCGTACTCGATGACGAGGTATTCCCGGCTGGCACCGTTGACGGTGCGCTGCACCAGCTCGACGTAGCGGCCGATGCCGTGCTGCTCGTGCACCACGTGGTCGCCGGTCTTCAACTCCAGCGGGTCGATGGTGTTGCGCCGCCGGCTCGGCATCTTGCGCATGTCCCGCGTCGAGGTGCCCCGACCGCCGGTCACGTCGTTGCCGGTGAGCAGCACGAAGCGGGACGCCTCGTCGACGAACCCGCTGCTCAGCGCACCGCAGGTGACCACCAGCTCGCCGGGTACGGGCGCGGTCGGCACCTCCTCGGTCAACCGGGCGCCCAGGCCGGCGTCGCGCAGCACCTCCACCGCCCGCTGGGCGGGCCCGTGCCCCTCGAAGACCAGCGCGATCGACCAACCCTCACCGGCCCAGCGCTTCAGGTCCTCCACCACCCGCGAGGTCTCGCCGTGATAGAGCGGCGCCGGTTGGGCGGCCAGGGTCACCGCGATGGCGTCGTCCGGGGTGACGGCGGCCTCTTCCGGCGCGTCCTCCCAGGGCTGCCTCGTCTCGGCGGTCTCCCCCTCCACCAATCCGAACGGGGAGAGCGTCCACCACGGCTGACCGAGCTTGCCCGCTGCGGCGCGTACCTCGCCGAGGGTGCGGAAGGCGGCGGCGCCGACGTCCACCGGGGCCTGGCCGCCGACCGCGGCGGCGGCCCAGCTGGCCTGCAAGAACTCCTCCGACGTACGCACCAGGTCGTGCGCCCGGGTGCGGATCCGCTCCGGGTCGCAGAGCAGGACGTGGGTGCCGGCCGGCATGGCGTCCAGCAGCAGCTCCAGCGAGTCGGGGCCGACCAGCACCGGGGCCAGCGACTCCATCCCCTCCACCGGGATGCCCTCGGCCAGCTTGTCGAGGATCTCGGCCAGCTCGGGGTGCTGCTCGGCGAGCGCGGCGGCCCGGTCGCGGACGGCCGGGGTGAGCAGCAGCTCACGGCAGGGCGGTGCCCAGAGCAGCGGCACCTGCTCGATGGTCCGCTGGTCGGCGACGGCGAAGGTGCGGATCTCCTCCACCTCGTCGCCCCAGAACTCGACCCGGGACGGGTGCTCGTCGGTGGGCGGAAAGACGTCGAGGATGCCTCCGCGCACCGCGAACTCGCCGCGCTTGGTGACCAGGTCGACCCGGGCGTACGCCATGTCGATGAGCCGGCGGGCGACCTCTTCCAGATCCGCCTCCTCACCGGCGGCGAGCTGCACCGGCTCCAGATCGCCGAGCCCCTTCAGCTGCGGCTGGAGCAGCGAACGGACCGGGGCCACGACCACTCGTAGGGGCCCGGTGCCGCCGTGCGCGTCGGTCGCCTCCGGGTGCGCCAGCCGGCGCAGCACGGCCAGCCGCCGGCCGACCGTGTCGGAGCGGGGGGACAGCCGCTCGTGCGGCAGCGTCTCCCAGGAGGGGAAGACGACCACCTGCTCGGCCGGCAGCAACCCGCCCAGCGCGGCGGCCAGGTCGTCGGCCTCCCGGGTGGTGGCGGTCACGGCCAGCACCGGTCGCCCGGCGCCGTCGTTGTCCGCGGCGACCGCCGCGACGGCGAACGGGCGCAGTGCCGCCGGAGCGGTGATGTCGAGGCCGTCGACCTGGGCGGCACCGGAGCGCGCCAGGTCACGCGCCCGGGCCAGGCCGGGGTCGGCCAGGGCGGCGGTGAACAGACCGGTGAGCAAGGGAAATCCTTCCCGGGGAGTCGACGCACACGACGGCGGCCCCTCGTCCAGCCGGACGGGGGGGGCGCGACAACAAGCCTAGCTCCGTCGACCGACAGCCACCCCCTTCCGCCGAGGTCCGACGCCACCACGGCGCGTCGCCCCGCGCCCCGCGCCCCGCGCCCCGCGCCCCGCGCCCCGCGCCCCGCGCCCCGCGCCCCGCGCCCCGCGCCCCGCGCCCAAGATCCGACACCTTCCCCGATACTGCTGCCTCCGACACGCACGGAGACACCAACATCCCTGATCCTGCACGGATCTTGAGGACAAACGCCACCTCTGGGGTGACGGGAGCCCCGGCGTGGCGCCCATGGCCACCAAGATCGCACTCGAACCAGGATGTAGTGGCCACGGAACGCCGGGGAAGCCACTAGAACCAGGATGTTGCGCGATCTTGAGATCGGGACGCCCGCACAGAGGCATCCATCGCCGTTTCTGGACAGCCAAGCCGCAGCACCAGCCGGGCCTCCGCTGACCCACTCGGGTTCCGTGAAGTCGCGCTTTCCACCTCGCTCGAACACCGCGTCTTCAAGAAAGCCGAGTGGATCAAGGCGCAAGCACGGACCGCCGCCACACCGCGAGCACAGACCGCGACCACACCGCAAACACAGACCGCCACCACACCGCGAGCACAGACCGCGACCACACCGCAAGCAGGGACCGCGACCACAACGCAAGCGTGGACCGCGACCACCGCAAGCACGGACCGCGACCACCGCAAGCACGGACCGCGACCACCGCAAGCACGGACCGCGACTACACCGGATTGTCGAAACGGTCGAGGCGGCCAGGAGCAGCACGCCCAGCAGCCGTCGGTCGCCGACCGCGCGTCGGTCGCCGACCGCACGCCGGCCGCACGCCGGGCCCGCGCCGGCCGCACGCCGGGCCCGCGCCGGCCGCACGCCGGGCCTGCGCCGCTCCACGCCGGGCCCGCGCCGGGCCGGGCATCTGCGGGGGTACAGGCGCCGCCTACCGACCACCGACCGGCCACGGCTGGCCGGTCTAGAGGGTCTGCACGGTGGCGATGCGTTCCTCAAGCTGCTCGATGGTGGCCTGGGCGCTCGGCGGACCGCCGCAGAGCCGGCGCAACTCGGCATGGATCTTGCCATGCGGCTGACCGGTGCGGTGGTGTCGAGCGGCCACCAGAGCGTTCAGTTGGCGCCGGAGCGCCACGCGACGCTGGGCGGCGCTCATGGGTGCGGGAGGCGCTGCCGTGGCCGCAGCGGCCGGCTGAGCGGCCCCGTCGGCCGTACGGCGGCGTTGGGCGGCGAGCTGTGCGGCCTGCCGCTTGGTCAGTAGCAGCGAAACCTGGTCGGCGGTGAGCAGACCGGGCAGGCCGAGGTATTCCTCTTCCTCGGGGGTGCCGGCCTGGGCCGCGGTACCGAACGACGCGCCGTCGAAGATCACCTGGTCCAGCTCGGCGGTGGCCGAGAGCGCCGCGAACCGCTTCTCCAGTTCCCCGCTGGCCTGGTCGTCGCGCTGCGCGCGTTCCAACAGGTCGTCGTCGAAACCGTCGGCTTCCTTGGGTTTACCGAGTACGTGGTCGCGCTCGGTCTCCATCTCGCTGGCCAGCCCGAGCAGGTGCGGCACGCTGGGCAGGAACACCGACGCGGTCTCCCCGGGCCGGCGGGCCCGCACGAACCGGCCGATCGCCTGGGCGAAGTACAGCGGGGTGCTGGCGCTGGTGGCGTAGACCCCGACCGCCAGTCGTGGGATGTCGACCCCCTCGGACACCATCCGCACCGCGACCATCCACCGCTGGTCGGACGCCGCGAACGTCGCGATCCGGGCGGACGCGCCCTGGTCGTCGGAGAGCACCACGGCGGCCTTCTCACCGGTCACCTGCTCGATGAGCTTGGCGTACGAGCGGGCGGTCTGCTGATCGGTGGCGATGATCAAACCACCGGCGTCGGGCATGCCCGCGTTGCGCAGCACCGTGAGTCGGGCGTCGGCGGCCCGCAGCACCTGCGGCATCCAGTCGCCGGCCGGGTCCAGGGCGGTACGCCACGCCTGGGCCACCAGGTCCTGGGTCATCGGCTCGCCCAGCCGGGCGGCCAGCTCGTCGCCCGCGTTGGTACGCCAGCGGGTCTCCCCGGAGTACGCCAGGAAGAGCACCGGCCGGACCACCCCGTCGCGCAGCGCGTCGGAGTAGCCGTACACCGAGTCGGCGCGGGAGCGCAGCAGCCCGTCCCCGCTCCGCTCGTAGCTGACGAACGGGATCGGGTTGTCGTCGGAGCGGAAGGGTGTCCCGGTGAGCATCAGCCGGCGTACGGCGGGTTCGAAGGCGTTCTTCACCCCGTCGCCCCAGGACCGGGAGTCGCCGGCGTGGTGGATCTCGTCGAGGATGACCAGGGTGCGCCGGGTCATGGTGCGCCGTCGGTGCACCTGCGGGGCCATGCCCACCTGCGCGTAGGTGACGACCGCGCCGTGGA